>NZ_JACHKG010000005.1:0-355923 GCF_014203995.1 Paenibacillus sp. JGP012
AGCCGTTACCTCACCAACTAGCTAATGCGCCGCAGGCCCATCCTCAAGTGACAGATTGCTCCGTCTTTCCAGTTCCCTTCAGGCGAAGAAAACAAGTATTCGGTATTAGCTACCGTTTCCGGTAGTTGTCCCAAGCTTGAGGGCAGGTTGCCTACGTGTTACTCACCCGTCCGCCGCTAAGTCTCAAGGAAGCAAGCTTCCTATCAACTCCGCTCGACTTGCATGTATTAGGCATGCCGCCAGCGTTCGTCCTGAGCCAGGATCAAACTCTCCAATAAAGTATTGAAAAGAGCGATTAGCTCATTTTGAATCTGACGAGATTGTTAATCTCATTGTTGATCTTGCAAGCAAGATCATTACTCACTCGTTGTTCAGTTTTCAAAGATCAAACTTGTTTCACATCAGCGCTGTGTTTCAGCGGCGACTTAAATAATGTACCACACACTCAAATCTAATGCAAGAGTTTTTTTATTAATAGTTTTAACTATCAATAAATCACACCGAAAACTTCAACTAAAGCTTGCATATCAATCAGCAAAATAAAGCCTGTATTTATTGTAACATATCTATGAATAGGCTTTCAAACATTAATCCACAATCTTTTTATATATTCTACAAATCAATCGTTCTAACCCTTCCTTCCGCTCTTTATATACAATCAGGTACATTAATAAACGAAAAAGCCAGCTCTGCATCTGCAGAACTGGCCTTTCCATCATGAGCTGCTCTCTTCAATAACTGCTGACTATAACCACTCAGTTTTGAATCCATGGATTACGACGTTTTTTAACTACTTTTCGCTGATTTGACGATGCTGCTGATCTTTCTCTGAACGCGTTGCCCGATACAGATACCTTGGGTTTATTTTTGGACACAGCCTTTGTCGATTTTCGCTTCACTGCCCCGGACTTACCTGAGGACGATTTTGGCTTGGACTCTGTTTCTGAATCTGACTCTTCAAATGCAGCCTGGCTTAAGCTCGCATCGTCACGTCCACCCTTCTTCCCACTCTTGGCACCATGTACTTGTGAAGGATACATCTCTCCAAAAGCACCAAGTGGAGAAGGCGGCACCATATTTTGTGCAGGATATGGATTTTGATAAGCATACTCCATCGGCTGATTTGGCATTACGGATGTGGACATTTCAGGCGGCATTCCATTTACATGACCGTACATGCCCCAGGCGGGCTCCTGATAACCATACGCAGGATAAGTATATTGAGGGGCATGTGTGTGTGAGCCGCATCCGCATGGAGGGTATGGAAGCATGGAGTATGGAGATATAAATGGCGGTTGATGGTTCATCTGATGGTTTGCAGCTGCAAAATTATTGAATGGACTATTTACCTGACTTGCTGGCGAAATCGGGAATGCGTTGTTTGCATTTGACGCCCCTTCCGACAAATTAGGCATTACATTGTTGTGATTATAGGTCTGCTCATCTCCGCTCCATGGACTGTTTGGCATATTTCCTATGCTATAAGAGCCCACATCCTGAATTCCAGGGAAAGGAGAGTTATTGCTCACGCCTGCCGTATACATGTTGTTTTGCTGAACACTGTATACCTCTTGTGCAGGTACGGGAACCTGGGCATACGGATGCTCCATTGGAGCATGAAGCATTTTCGAACCGCATCCGCAAGGAGCCTTGGCAATCGGCGCTACATCCACAGGAGACTGGGTTTCAGGCATAACGGGCAAAGGCATCATATTCGGAGAAGGATTAGGCGTTTGAGGTTTCTCGGCTTCAGCTGCAGGTTCAACTTGAACTTCTGGCTGTTTCTGCTCTTTTTTGTCCATCTTCTTCTCCGGTTTCACCTCAGGCAATTCAGGTAATTGTGGTAATGCCTCCAACTCAGGCATAACGTTAGGCTCAGCCTGCACAACCGGAGCAGGAACCGGATTTTCAGCCACAGGAGGTGGAGGCGTTGGCACGACAGGCGCCGGTTCTTCTTTTACTCCTGTATACGCTTTGCCTTCGGGCGACAGTTTTTCCTGCATACCCATATTGCCAATTTCCGTATTGGCATTAGAATTTCCTTGTGTGTGCATGGAAGGAATGTAGACCGTTTCTCCTACTAACAGTGCATTAGGATTTTTCAACTGCGGATTGGCATTAATCATGTCTTTTAAAGGCACTCCCCAGGCTTGTGACAGCTTCCATAACGAATCCCCTTGTACAACCTTGTGACTGTGCAGCACACCCTCTGGCTTCGGTGTTACTGGCTGTGCAGGAATTTTAACCTTCATGCCGATATTCAGTTTGTCGGGATCTGCAATCTGCGGATTAGCAGCAATTAATGTGTCCAGCGCTACGTTATATTTTTGAGACAGCAGATATAGTGTATCGCCCTTTTTTACCATGTGTATTTTCACAGGGAACTAACCTCCTAAACGTCATACTTGGGCTGTACATTCGCCCATACCGTTACTACATCCTATGCAGCAACTGGGCTAATGACATCACCTGAACAAAAAAAATCCTCCTTAATCCGAAAATCCCGCATACATTACGCATGCCGCATTTTATCGGACAAGGAGAACTTTTGTATTCATTCTGTTAGACGTTAGTGACTTATTCCCACACTTTATAACCGTCTTTGTCAACAATTTGACGGAAAGCTTCAAGCAATTTCAAGGTAACCGGACCCGCTACGCCAGAGCCAATCGTTCTGCCATCAACTTCACAAGCCGCAATAACCTCAGCAGCCGTTCCTGTGAAGAACACCTCATCTGCAATATACACATCATGAAGCGTGAAAGGCACTTCTTTTAATTCAATGCCAAGCTCGCCGCACAGATCAATAATTGCTTGACGTGTAATGCCTTCAAGTGCTCCGAGATAACAAGGAGGAGTGTAGACAACACCGTTTTTGATGATGAAAATGTTATCGCTAGAACCCTCGGTTACATAACCTTGCGAGTTAAGCATAATAGCCTCACCAGCACCTGAATAGTTCGATTGCAGCTTGACAAGAATGTTATTCAGGTAGTTGAGTGATTTGATTTTTGGATTAAGCGCATCCGGGATGTTACGACGCTGAGATACGGATACAGCCTTCAACCCTGTAAGATATGCTTCTTCTGGGTAGATTGCCAGCTGCTCCACAATAATGATCACCGAAGCTTTAGGGCAACGCAGCGGGTCAAGACCCAGGTTTCCCGGACCACGTGACACAATTAGTCGAATATAACCGTTGCGCATATCATTGCGGCGTACCGTTTCAGCCATCACTTCGAGCATCTCGTCGTAGGACAACGGAATGTTCAGACTGATCGATTTTGCCGAATCATACAGACGATCCAAGTGGGCCTTACATCTGAAAATATTGCCATTGTATATCCGAATCCCTTCGAAAATACCGTCTCCATACAAAAATCCATGATCATAGACCGAAACTTTTGCATTTTCCTTGGTCACATACTGACCATCCAAGTAAATCCACTGTTCTGCCACGACGAACTGCACCTCCGTTAAATATACATGTCCAAACTTGCCGAAACATAATGAACCTGTCCATTGTACATCAAAAATAAAGAAATAACTCGCTTATTTCACACAGATGACGCATGATTCTTCAGCTTGCTCCAACCACACTCCTGTTAGCTCGGTGAGGGGTATGTATAACATGGATAGCTGCCAAGCACACGCACCTGACAATTCAGTGCCTCAATCTCGGCTATTGCTGCTGTGAGCAATACGGAATCAACCGTTTCAACCACATCGATGTAAAAATAGTAACTGCCCAGACGTTTCTTGGTTGGTCTCGATTCAAGACGGGTCAGGTTCAGCTTTCTCCAGGCAAAAGCCGACAGCACTTGATGCAGCGCACCCGGAGCATCCTCAGGCAGCGTTACAATCAGACTTGTCTTCACATGGTCCGCTTTACGCGGAATGCTGACAGGTTCATGACCAATCAGCACAAAACGGGTGTAATTGTTATCATGATCCGTCACCCTTTCAGCCATAATGTCCAAGCCATGCTTTCGGGCAGCAAGCTTTGTACCGATTCCCACCCAGCCTTTTCCCGGATTTTTTTTCACAATTTCTACCGCTTCAGCCGTGCTGTTTACACCTTCGAGATTTGCATCTGGCGAATGCTGACGAATAAAATTCTGGCACTGCGGGATCGCCACAGGGTGAGACATAATTTTCGTAATTTTACTAAAATCATACGAACCATCGTGCATTCGAAATTCGTTCCCATGTCCGATGATATTTTGAATGGACGGATAGACCCACTCCGCTTGTATCGGAATGTCCACCTCATTCACAAGCCAGTCCATATGAAGGCTGACGGAGCCCTCAATTGTATTTTCAAACGGAATCACACTATACTGCACACTTCCACTATCGACTGCACGAAATACGTCTGAAATGAGCTTGAAATGATTGAGCTCGAGCGGTTCGCCGTCAAAAAGAAACTCGATCGCTTCGTGAGAGACTGATCCCTCAGGTAAAACTGCAATTCGTTTCATTCGTTAATTTCCCCTTTGATTCGCTCCAGAAAAGGACGTTCATCTTGATCCGGAAGAACAACTACGCCATCCAGATCCGGGTCCAGCCACATCGCAGTGGCCTGAATACCCTCCTGCTTCATGGTGCCCGTCAAATATTGCTCTAATTCAGCTTTGCGAGTGTCGTGACGATCCACCAGCGTCAGCAAGGTTGGTCCGGCCCCGCTTAAAGCTGCTCCCAAAGCACCATGCTTCGATGCATGCTCCAGAATTTCCGCCATACCCGGTACCAGCGATGCACGATACGGCTGATGAATCCGATCCGACATCGCCTTTTGAATCATATCCAGTCTACCACTCGCTAAGGCAGCAACGAGCAATGAAGATCGGCTCACATTGTGCACTACATCGGCCTTCTCGAACTGCTTAGGAACAACATCCCGCGCTTTGGAAGTGGATAGCTGAAAGTCCGGAACGATAACCAGGGCCTGCAGATCCTGATGAGGCTCGATTCGAATATAATCGACACGTTGACCATCCCAGGCTGCTGTAATGATACCGCCGCATAAGGAAGCGCCGACATTATCCGGGTGTTTCTCCAGTGATGTCGCCATATCCAGCAGTTTATCGTTCGATAACGGACTCCCGATCAATGCATTTGCCCCAGCAAGCGCGCCAACAATTGCTGATGCACTGCTGCCAAGTCCCCGGGTAAGGGGAATATCCGAATACATTGAAATTTCAAGCTCAGGTACGGAAACCCCCGCTTCATCAAATACCATCTGTGCCACTTCATAAATGAGATTGGATTTATCCAAAGGAAGCCCCGTCAGATGATCACCATACAAATGAAAAGCTGTCTGTGCTGCCGGTTTAATCTCAAGCCAGGCATACAAAGACAAGGCCATGCCCAGGGTATCAAACCCTGGACCGAGATTGGCTGTGCTTGCCGGGATTTTTACGGTTACCTTTTCACGCAAGCTCATACAGACTGCTGCTCCAGTTGGGCAATAGCTGCCATAACCGCCTCTTCTGTATCTTCAACGACCAGCGGCTCCACAGCAGCCGTTTGGATCGCTACATTCGGGTCTTTCAGGCCGTTACCAGTCAGTACACATACAACCGTTTCTCCGCCTTTGAAGTACCCTTCGCTTTTCAGCTTGTACACACCAGCTACGGAAGCCGCAGATGCAGGCTCGGCAAATACCCCTTCACGTGCAGCAATTGTACGGTAAGCCGCCAAAATTTCTTCATCGGTAACATAGTTGATCTGCCCGCCAGACTCTTCTGCTGCAGCAACCGCTGTTTTCCAGCTCGCCGGGTTACCGATTCGGATCGCTGTAGCAATTGTTTCCGGCTCAAGAATCGGCTCTCCTTTTACGATAGCCATAGCTCCTTCAGCCTCGAATCCAACCATGCGCGGCAGCGTGCTCGATTTGCCTGCCTCTTTATACTCTTTAAAGCCTTTCCAGTATGCTGAGATGTTACCCGCATTACCAACCGGAATAGCCAGAACATCTGGTGCATCTCCCAGTTGCTCAACCACTTCAAAAGCGGCAGTTTTCTGTCCTTCAATCCGATATGGGTTGACAGAGTTTACAAGTGTAATCGGATGTTTGGCAGTAATTTCACGAACGATCTCAAGCGCACGGTCAAAGTTACCATTAATGGCAATGACCTTGGCACCGTAAATCATCGCTTGAGCGAGTTTACCCAGTGCGATATTGTTATTCGGAATCAGCACGATACAGTTAAGCCCGCCACGTGCGGCATAAGCTGCTGCTGCTGCGGAAGTATTTCCTGTAGATGCACACATAATTGTACGGCTGCCTTCCTCCATCGCTTTGGCAACGGCCATCACCATTCCACGGTCTTTGAAGGAACCAGTCGGGTTCAAACCTTCATATTTGAAATACAGATTCAAACCGAGCTCCTTCGACAGATTCTCTGCGTGAATAAGCGGTGTATTCCCTTCCTGAAGTGTAAGCTGCGGAGTATTTTCATTGACTGGAAGGTGCTCTTTGTACGTTTGCAATAATCCTTGATATCTCATTGTGGGTAAACTCCTTTTATGATTAATTATTCTATAATATCGAATGATGGGTGGCTTGCAATATATTGCAAAACACAAATTTGATAATCCATTTATTTTATAATACTGCTCAAAAGGAACTATCCTTCTACGCGGTAAACACTTTTGATCCGTCGAATGACATTCAGTGATTCAAAATGCTTGAGCACTTTGTCCATGCTCGCTTTGCTTGCATTATGCGTAACGATAATGATCTCGGCATCCGGGTTGTGCTCATTCGGCTGTTGAACAACCGAAGCCAGACTGACTTCGTATTCCGCGAAAATCTGTGTAATCTGCGCCAGCACCCCAGCTTTGTCATCCACGTGCAGCAGTATGAAATTTTTCGAAAAAATTTGTTCATCGCTCTGCAGTCTCTTCTGTTTATAAGGCACGATTGCCTTTACCCCGTTGACACCGATTTTGAGGTTTTTGGTCACCGCTACGATATCAGCGACTACAGAAGTTGCTGTTGGCAGCTCTCCTGCACCGGCACCGTAGAACATCGTTTCGCCTACAGCCTCACCATGCACATATACAGCGTTGAACACACCGTTGACGGAGGCTATGGGATGGTTCTGTCTTACCATCGTCGGCTGTACGCTAATCGTAATCTCATCATCACTGCGATCCGCGATACCGAGCAGCTTCAGTTCATATCCTAGCCTTTTGGCATAAGTGATATCCTCACGTGTGACAGCGGATATGCCTTTCACTGTAACATCCTTCAGCTCCACATTGGTACGGAAACCAAGGGTGCTCAAGATTGCCATTTTCCGGGCGGCATCAAGCCCTTCAACATCGGACGTCGGGTCTGCTTCTGCATACCCCAGAGCCTGTGCTTCTGCCAGCACCTCTTCATAAGAGGCACCTTCCTGGCTCATTTTCGTTAAAATATAGTTCGTTGTGCCGTTCACAATCCCCATAATCCGGGTGATCCGGTCAGAGGAGAAACCTTCAATCAATGTGCGGATAATCGGGATACCGCCTGCCACACTGGCCTCATAAAATACGTCACATTGCTTTTCCTGCGCTTTAGCCAGAATCTCCGAGCCATGCAAGGCCATAAGGTCCTTGTTTGCAGTCACAATATGTTTTCCCCGCTCCAGCGCCTCTAGGATATATTCCTTTGTCTGGTCAATGCCGCCCATTACCTCAACGATAATATCGATGTCGGGATGACGAATAACTTCCCAAGGGTCCTCAGTCAGCTTTGTGCGCTCAATCGGAATAACACGATCTTTCTCCGTATTTTTCACTGCGATTTTCTCAATGATAATCGGTGATCCAACCTGACTGCTCAGATCCTCCTGATTCCCCTCAACGATACGAACAACACCCGTTCCAACCGTTCCAAGGCCTAACAATCCGATTTTTACCGGTTTCACTAACGACCTACCCCCTAGTCTCTAATCACGTCTGTCCATCTTGCAACACTTCACTCCTGGTTCCACATATTATCTCCAACGATCTGAAAGCCTGATTAACCTTGGCCTACGATACGTGTGCGCTTCACTCCAGGCATATCCTGCATTCGATCCAGCATTTCTCCAATCTCTCCGTGCAGATGTGTCGTTTCCACCGAGATGACAACATTGGCTCTTCCTTGAAGCGGAATACTTTGATTAATCGTAAGTACGTTAGCTCCATACCCTGCAAAATGTCCAAGCACCCTGGACAGAATACCGGACTGATGCTCCAGGTCAATCGAGATGGTTACGATTCGTTCACGCTCCAGCTGATTGATCAGATGGATTCCATCCTTGTACTTATAGAAGGCGCTCCGGCTCAATCCAACCTGCTCCACAGCCTCATGTACTGTTTTGACATCACCGGAAGCAAGCAGTTCTTTCACCTGCATCGTTTTAACTACAGCCTCCGGCAAAATATCTTCCCGTACTAAGTAATAGCGTTCATTCACAGAACGTCCTCTCCTCAAAGACTCATGTTTTCATATAGTGGACATTATATAGGATGAATCACAAAAGGGCAATACGTGACATGACTATTTTTCGAAAACTGTTTCTCACAGTATACAGGCTTCTGTCTCTCTCATGTGTGAAAAAAGCAAAAAAACGCAGCGTCACGGGTAAATCCCCGCTTCACTGCGTTCTTCCTAGTAGTAACTGCTGCCTTCCACAAACTCAAACTCGAAATCGCCAATACGCACAATAGTGCCTTCAACAGCGCCACGTTTACGAAGCTCATCATCCACACCCATATACCGGAGTGTGCGCGCCAGCTTCAGAATAGCTTCATGCGAGTTCAACTGCATCCGTTTCATCATGCGATCAATCTTGGCACTTTCCACGATGAAGGTATCGTTCTCACGCACAATACGGAAGCCTTCGTCTTCTTTTTTCTCCAGGCTGTACACTTTGCGTTCTGACAGCTCCGCAACTTCCTCCACCTCAGGCTCATCCGGAATCTGGTCAAGCAGATCAGCTGCACGGTAGAGCAGCTCCTGAATACCCTGACGTGTCAACGACGATATAGGCATCACTTCAATATCCGGCTTCACTTCACGCACCTGCTGCAAAAATTGCTCCAGATTGGCTTCGGATTCCGGCATATCCATCTTGTTCGCGGCAACGACCTGCGGTCTCTCGGCGAGCACAGGGTTGTACAATCTCAGCTCATCATTGATTTTCTGCCAATCCTCGAAAGGATCACGGCCTTCTGAACCGGACATATCCACAACGTGAATGATAACCCGTGTCCGTTCAACGTGCCGCAGAAATTCATGTCCTAGCCCTACACCTTCATGGGCACCTTCAATCAGACCTGGCAAATCGGCCATCACAAAGCTGCGACCTTCACCCACGTCAACGACACCCAGGTTCGGTGTAATCGTCGTAAAATGGTACGCTCCGATCTTCGGCTTGGCTGCCGACACCACGGATAGCAGCGTAGATTTCCCTACACTCGGGAAACCGACCAGACCCACATCCGCCATAACTTTAAGCTCAAGCACGATATAACGCTCTTCGCCTTCTTCACCATTCTCTGCAAGCTCGGGTGCAGGGTTTCTCGGGGTTGCAAACCGGATGTTCCCCCGACCGCCCCGGCCGCCTTTGGCAACAACAACCTGCTGACCATGACGTGTGAGATCAGCCAGCACTTCTCCACTGTCCTCATCAATGATAACTGTACCTGGCGGGATGCGCACAATCATATTTTCCGCATTTGCACCATGTTGGCTTTTGTTCCGTCCCTTTTCCCCGCGCGGGGCTTTAAAGTGACGCTGGTAACGAAAGTCCATCAGCGTGCGCAGACCTTCATCTACCCGGAAAATAATATCAGCTCCACGGCCGCCATCGCCGCCTGCCGGACCACCTTCCGGTACATACTTCTCACGACGGAACGAGACGATTCCGTCTCCTCCATCTCCGGCTTTTACATAAATCTTCGCTTTATCAACAAACATTGGTTACCCCTTCTTCCTATATTCCACAAGGCATTCTGAATTGTATAAACGTATCCCCAGACGGAATGTGCTCCGTTCTGACTTTTTTCCCTTTGAGTACGGCAGCAAGCTGCCGCAGCGTTTCTGGATCAGGAGTTTGATCCCCTTCCAGCCGAACGACTACATCTCCATGATCCTGCCCGAAGTTCAAGGTCAGTTTGCGAACCTCTCCCCAAGACGACCGGCCGCCGCCATATTGATAGGCCCGAATTGCATCCGCAATCGCCCCCGTAAGCGACTCGCCATCCTCGGGAGAGACCAGAGCACTGAGCTGCAGCTCTTCCTCCACTTCCACATGCAATTCCAGCGCAACTCCACTGGCCCGGAAAGACTGCAAATAAAATACGAGAGAAGGAATACCGAGTTTGGATATCCGGCTTTCCTCATTAACCCTCTCCTTTATTCTTTCCACACATTGCAGGGATTTATCAAGCTTGCCCAGTCTGAGATATCCATATAACACCTGAAGATCGTTCATCCAGTCATGCCGATGATGATTTAATGAGGCAATTGCAGTTTTTTCCATGGATTGTATAATGCTTTTGCGTACCGCCTCCGCCTGTTTCTTCAGCGCATATGCAGAAATGAACATTGCCACAACCGACCACAACGCACACACAACACTCGCGAAGGGTGCCGGATACAGCATAACAAAAACCAAAGGAATCACAAGCGAACATGCCGCAATCCACGGCACTCTTTTCCAGGATTTCATGGCTTCTCCCCGTTCTACAAAACTCGGTTGGTCTAAACCCACCGTAACCCAGTATAACATGTCTTTTCTGCCAGTTCATTAACGAATAGCCGCCGAATGCAAAAAACCTCCGGCAAAAATGCCGAAGGCTCCTTAGGCGGAATGCCGATATTACGCTTCTACTGCAGCTGCTACAGGAGCAACGTCTACAGGGTAGATGCTTACTTTTTTGCGATCGCGACCCCAACGTTCGAATTTAACAACGCCGTCGATTTTCGCGAACAAAGTGTCATCTTTACCGATACCCACGTTTGTTCCTGGGTGAATTTTCGTTCCGCGTTGGCGAACGAGAATGCTGCCACCAGTTACAGTTTGGCCATCTGCACGTTTAACACCCAGACGTTGTGCATTACTGTCACGTCCGTTCTTCGTGGAACCTACACCTTTTTTCGATGCGAACAACTGAAGATTTAATTTCAACATGATTGGTTTTCCTCCTTCTTTATTTATTGGTGCTGCTGTATTTGAATATACTTCCCGTATGACTCTTCAATATTAGAGAGCATAACTACCATGGATTCGAGCAACAGCTGTACCTGAGAATACGTTTCCCCTTTTGCCAGCATTGGTAAAGAACCACTCAGAAAGCCATTCTTCATCTTGGCATGCATCTCGACACCAGTCAATGCCTCAATCGAGTTCACTGTACCTACTGTAACAGCAGATACCCCGGCACATACGATATCTTCTCCCCGTTTGGCAAAATTGGCATGCCCTTCGATGGAAAAGCGTTCGATGTTCCCGTCCTCATCACGAAAGATTTGAACGATAATCACTTATCGCACCTTCTTACGCTTTGATTTTTTCGATAGTTACTTTAGTGTACGGTTGACGGTGACCTTGCTTCACATGGTAGTTCTTTTTCGGTTTGTATTTGTATACAACAACCTTTTGACCTTTGCCATGTTTCTCCACTTTAGCCGTTACAGTAGCTCCGGAAACCAATGGTGTACCTGCTGTCAAACCTTGATCGTTAGATACAGCCAGGACACGGTCGAACGTTACGCTTTCGCCGTCGTTCGCATTCAATTTCTCGATGAACAGAACATCGCCCTCTTGGACTTTGTACTGTTTGCCGCCTGTTTCAATAATTGCGTACATTTGCCTTGCACCTCCTCATGTCTCAGACTCGCCCGGTCTCAGGTGACAGCGCCTTGCGGAGCTGTTCTTGTACCCGGCCAGTGCGGTTACAGCATGTGCAAGACCTATTGGCTAAACACATACTTGATGATTATATCACGCAGCATATCAAAAATCAATGCAAAGGTGAAATATATCTTTTCCCCGTCCCATGACAGGAGGAACAAGCCTCAACATAAGGCAGTGTGCTCTCTTCTCTTACCTTTTTGCGTGTTAATTCAAGCAGTCCGAGCTTGGTCCATCCCAGAACAAATGCCTTCGTTCGGTCCTTGCGCAGCTCCTGTTCGAGTGCGGCTGCCACTTCATGCCGATTCGCTGCCTCTTCCATATCAATGAAATCAACAATAATCATACCGCCGATATCCCGCAGTCGCATTAACCGGGCAATCTCAACGGCGGCCTGCATATTGGTTTCCGTGACCGTCTCTTCCAGACTGTCTCCGCCTGACCCTGTATATTTCCCCGTGTTCACATCGATGACTGTCAACGCTTCAGTATGATCAATGACAATATAACCGCCACCCGGCAGCCAGACCTTGCGGGCAAAGTCCTTGTTCAGCTGTTCCTGTACGCCATAAGCGTCGAAGATGGATTCCGTTCCCGAATGTACCCGAACTCTCGGTTCAACTCCCGGACAGATTTCCTCCAGCAGCGTGCGAATCACCTGAGCTTGTGCTTCACTATCCGTGATCACCTCGTCACTTCCAGGTGTATACACATCACGAATGACCCGCTGAATCATGCTTTGATCACGATGCAAAAGGCTTGGAGAAGGCAGACTATCGGCTTTTTCCCGAATCAGCAGCCACTGTGAGCGCAAGGTTTCCAAATCAGTCTGAATCGCTTCGTGCTGCTCCTCTGCAGAGACGGTACGAATAATCAGCCCTTCTTCATCCCGGCACAGCTTCTCACCTAGCGCTTTGAGGCGTGAACGATCACTCTCTCTGGCGATTTTCTTCGAGACTGCAACATAACCTGCTACCGGCATGTAAACAAGCCAGCGGCCCGGAAGTGAATAGTGTGTAGTCACCCGGGCTCCTTTGCTTCCTACCGGCTCCTTGAGAACCTGCACGATGATTTCCTGACCCGGCCGCAGCAGCTCCGAGATCGAGGGTTTTATCTTGGGCTGTTTCTCCAGGTGAGGATGGAGCACATCGTCAACATACAGAAATGCATTTTTTTTCTGACCGATATCTACAAAGGCAGCCTGCATACCTGGCAGCACATTAACTACCCGTCCCTTGAAAAAGGAACCCAGCAGCCCGCGCTCTCGTGTACGCTCTGCCGTGAATTCCACAGCCTTGCCTTCTTCCAGAAGCGCCATTTGCATGAGGTTATGTTCATTATGTACGATCATTTGTTTCATGGCTTCACCTCTAGAAGACACTTCAATTCATCCACATCCATTTCCTATTATAGGCCCTACCTGTCATATAGGTATTACCCCTTTTCCGAACCGTCTTATCAGCAGACGTTAGCGTTTATCCATATTTTGTTGAAAATAGGACCCGATCACACGCTGCTCAGGCAAAACAGCCATCACACGTCCCTGTTTATTCATAACGTATACCATATGGTATCTCTCTCTTTTTAATAGACGCAAAATAGTGTCCAAAGGTTTCGCTGGAAACGAGATTATTGGCTGAGCCAGACTGCCCGCAGAAGCATGCCGCACAAAGACAGCCTCACGATTCATAAGAAAACGGATAAAACGATAAGGCACGTTCCGATAATCCGTCACATTGGAATAAAATAAAAAAAGACCGATTAATAAAATGTTTAACGGGAGCCCGTAATCCCCGGCAAACCACCTGCTGACTGCAACCAAAATAACCCCTGCGCTACACAGGATGCTGATGCGGTATGTCCACATGAGTGTTGTATAATATGGAGCCCACAGGCTGACAAGGGCTTGTACAATTTTCCCACCATCCAGAGGCAGCACTGGCAGCAGGTTAAACAAAGCAATGAGCATGTTGGCTTGAATGACATAGTCCAGAAATACCGGATCACCCAACTGAAGATAACGCAGCAGTAAAACCATGCCAACCATCAGCAGATTTTGCAGCGGGCCCGCCAAGGCGATTATGATCTCGCGATACGCTGTCAGCTTTCCCCCATCTTCAATGACTGCCACTCCCCCGAAAGGAAGCATCTGTATGGATTGCACACGACAGCCCAGAAGGGCTGCCGCAGCAGCATGTCCGCATTCATGAATAAATACAATCGCAAACAGCGTAATCAACTCCATAAAATGTCCAGTTAACAGCGAGGTCAGCATGATGATTACAAAAAAAGGGTGAAGCGAGATGCGCACCCCCCATACCCTAATCAAGGGCGACGACTTCCGCAGGGTCCACGTACTCTTCTCCTTCTTTTATCGCAAAATAAAGCGTAGCTGGCTGTTCACTGCTTCCAGCCTTGAGAGTGCCTACGGTGTTCCCCGCTTCGACCCAGTCGTTCTTTTGAAGCTCACTCTCGTTTAATCGCCCATAAATTGCCGTCACCTTGCCCGTATGCTGTATTACCACGGTGTATCCGCTCTCGACATCTCCGAGCACCTCCAGCACTCGACCAGCACCTGAGCTGACTACCTGCACAAGTCCTCCCGCAGCCGCAGCATCAGGAACAATCTCGATGCCCTTCATGCTCAGAGCAAACGGCTGAACGACTGTTCCCGAAACCGGTTTTCCCAGCAGTTGCCTGATTCCCGAGCCGTTCACCGCATCCGTTGTATGGCCCAGCACAGGAAGGAAGGACGGGGGCCCACCAAAGTTTCGCTCATACCACGCCGCGGCCGCAGCAAAATCCATATCATTATGAAGTGCATCGGCAATAACCGTTTTGGGTGTTATCGTCCATGATGCATCTAACTGGAACAATCCCCAGACACCAGCAAAAATGATTGCACTCACCATCGTTCGCCGAAGCAGCGAACGAAGAATATGAAAGCCGGAGCGCCCTGGTGAGCCATAATGTGAATTTTCCTTTTTCCACAGCCACTCCGGATCTCTTTCCTGAGGTTCCTCTACAACAACAAACGGCTTCTGCCGGAAGCTTTCAGTTCGTTCGCTGCGAGGAGCAGACTTCTGTTCCTGCATGATTTCATGCACTGCCCCATCCATCAGCCGCCGAATTCGCTCTTCTCTTCTCTGCTTGATTCTGCGTTTCGTATTCATGAAATATCCTCCCACTGAGGCTTGTTTACTACATCCTATGAGACAAGAACACAGAATATGAACAAGCCTGTATCCGCCCCCCCTAAATAAATCGCAGGTTAACAGAGTTAAAAACAAAAAAAGCCGGGCACACGGCCTCGGCTGCAACACATTACATATAAATTCGGTTTGTACAAAGTAATTAAAAGCTGTTTAATTCATAGCAATAATGTCTCTTCTGTGTTTCAATGCACTGCTTATGTTAGCCCATTCCAAAAAACTTCTTGAACCGGGCAAATGCACCCTTCTTCTGCTCCAGCTGCATTAACGGTACGGTATCACCGAGAATACGTCTTGCAATGTTGCGATATGCAATCGCCGCAAGTGAATCTGGGTTCATTACGGTTGGTTCACCTGAATTGGCAGCCTTGATAACAAGTTCATCATCCGGCACAATACCAATCAAGTCAATATTAAGTACTTGTAAAATTCCATCGATATCCAGCATATCGCCTGATTTCACCATGTTATTGCGAATCCGGTTCACTACCAGCTTCGGTGACTGGATGTGTGAACTTTCAAGCAATCCGATCACACGGTCTGCATCACGCACTGCTGCATTTTCCGGTGTAGTGACAACGATGGCCTGATCTGCTCCTGCTACTGCATTTTTGAATCCCTGCTCTATGCCAGCCGGGCAATCAATAATAACGTATTCAAAATCTTTTTTCAGTTCAAGGATGATATCCTTCACCTGTTCTGGCGATACAGAGTTTTTGTCTCTCGTCTGCGCTGCAGGCAGCATGTATAATTCCTCGAAACGCTTGTCTTTCACCAAAGCCTGGTTCAGACGGCAGCGGCCGTCCGCAACATCGCACAGATCGTAAATAATACGGTTCTCGAGTCCCATCACGACATCCAGATTACGCAGGCCGATATCCGTATCGACCAGACATACCTTTTTGCCGAGCAGCGCCAGCGCTGTCCCGATGTTTGCCGAGGTGGTTGTTTTACCCACGCCGCCTTTACCCGAAGTGATCACGATCGCCTCTCCCATGAGCTACACTCCTTTAAACACATTAAAATCTCGGCGCAACCGAACGATATTGCTCATCTTGTCGATCTGCATCTGATTGTCCTGCAAATAAGCAAATTCCATCCCGGTTTCACGACTCTCCCATTCATCCGGAGGGCGACTGATGACATCTGCAATACGCAGCTGTGTCGGTGCAAAGACCGATGCTGCAATGATGGCTTCCTCGTCCCCGGTGATTCCGGCATGAGCCATACCTCTGAGTGAACCCAAAACATATATATCCCCGGTACACGTCACCGTGCCCCCTGGATTGATATCTCCAAGAAACAGGAGATTACCCTCATGATGAAGCACCTGGCCCGATCGTACCATGCCGCACATCGTCATAATCGGCGGGGGACCTTTGACCTCTTGGATTAGAGCAGGCGAGTCGATGGAGCGAATCAGCAGATTTCCTTTTTGCTTCAAAATATCGAGAATTTCTTCCTTCTGCTCTTCCGTAACTTCTCGCGCTCCCAGCTTGATATCCACATGAACAATCGGTCCGGTCAAAATATTTTGATGGCTGTGTTCCAGCTTATAGCGGAGCTCATAGAGCAATTCCTCGAATTCACATTGATCGTCCAACAGGAAAACCAAGCCGTCTCGGATGCCTTTAATCGTTACGTGATTCGATTTTACCGTCATAAGCCTGTCCCTCCCATCTCATTACATTTCGTGCCCCGGTTCCCAAGTTCCTGCTTCCTGCTCCACAAATGTCATCAGACAGGTTCGTCAGTCTTGCTTCTCGGCTTGCCGATCTTCTCCAGCTGTTTGCGCAGCGGTACATAGATAATCAGGGCAAACACAAAGTGAACAAACAGATTAGGGATCATGTATTCAATCAGTGCCCAGTCAAACGTCACGTGATTGAGCTGAAACAGTTTGTACAGAAAAAATAACATCGTATCATTCAGCAGGCTCCCCAGAAGGACAACCGAAACCATAATGGGCATCGGTGCACGGGGTGCTTGAAAAATGAGTCCCATCACATAAGCCGATAACCCCATGGAGAAGCCGTAAGGACCGATCATCTCTCCGTAGAAGACAACGTCGTGCAGAAGCCCGAACAAGATACCCAGCACAAGAGCTGTATGCCGATGATGGTACACAGCAAAAAACAAAATAACGACATAGACCAGATTAGCTGAAATACGCATCTGCCATGCCGAAGGAATAATCTGCGGCAGGATCGTGCCTTCAGCAATAAACAGAACGAACAGTAACAGAAACAGAACCTGTTTGCGTGTCACCATTACTCTTTAACCTCAGGCGGAATAATAACAATCAGCTCTTTCCAGTCCAGGAAGCTGGCATAAGGCTTAATTGTAGCCGTCTTCGTTAAGCCATATTCGCTTTTCTCCACACTTTTCACTTCACCGATACGCATATACTTCGGAAAATTGTTGATGATACCGGATGAGATAATCTCATCTCCCACTGCTATGTTGGAGTCCTCCGCAATTTTGGTCATCTTAAGCATGCCGCTCTTCGGATCATAACTCTCGATCATACCAAACACTTTCTCTTTGCCAACTGCAGTAGCCGCGATTGCATTCGACGTTGGATCATTCGCATCCATTGAAGTTAAGAGATTTACTGTTGACGTATAAGTGCTAACATGGCTAATTACTCCGACCAGACCTTCCTGTGAAGTAACGGCCATGCCTGGCTTGATACCTGCATTTTCCCCGATATCAACGTTAATCGTTCTGCTGTTCGGGTCCGAATTGGCACTGATTACCTGCGCAATTCGGGAACCATAGTTGTATCGATTTTCCTGCTCTTTAGTAAAATTGAGCGCTTTCTCCAGCTGCTTGTTTTTCTGCTCCAATTCATTGTACTTCAACCGATCACGCGTATAGTGTCCCATGGCAATGCGGAGCTCTTCATTTTCCTGATATACCGCACGCATGTTCGCTACATCTTTGAAAAAGCCCGCTACATAGGAAGCGGGCTTGTAAAATACGTATTGTACAAATCCAACGGAATCCTTCAGGAATTTCTCCGGCCAGGATAAAGTGGCACGCGGACTAAGCGTAAAGCCCATCAACGCGATAAATGTAACAAGGCCCACCAGCAAAACAAAAAGTCTTTTGTTGCCTAGCAGTTTAAACAGTTCCAACACCCTCTAACATCCATTATTCTCTTCCGAGCTTGGCCCGGCGGGGAGACATCAGATCTGCAGTCCCTGCGAGAATATCCACTGACCCTCCCCTGTTAAGCGGGTTATAGCTCTCCCGGGATAACCGGGCACTCTGCATTAATACGCCACTGCCTGATCCGAAGTCAGGCAGACAAGCTGCCAATTAACGCTTGGAACGAACTGCTGAACTGCTTCTGCTTTTGAACATATGAATATTTTCCAGTGCTTTACCGGTTCCAATCGCAACGCAATCAAGCGGATTTTCTGCAACAATGACAGGCATGCCTGTCTCTCCAGCGAGCAGCTTGTCCAGATTACGCAGCAATGCTCCGCCGCCAGTCAGCACGATTCCGCGGTCCATAATATCGGCAGCAAGCTCAGGAGGGCATTTCTCCAGCGTTACTTTTACCGCTTCAATAATTGCATTCACCGTATCCGCCAGCGCTTCACTGATCTCGTCAGAAGTAATGGTAATGGTCTTAGGCAGACCCGTCACGAGGTCACGTCCACGAATCTCCATCGTTTCTACCTGCTCCAATGGCATAGCTGATCCAATGTCCATTTTGAGCTGCTCGGAAGTACGCTCACCGATCATCAAATTATATTGACGCTTGATATACTGGATGACAGATTCATCCATTTCATCACCTGCAACACGTACAGAACGGCTGGTTACAATCCCGCCAAGGGAGATAACGGCCACTTCCGTCGTACCGCCGCCAATATCAACAACCATGCTGCCTGTTGGCTCCCATACTGGCAGGTCCGCACCAATTGCCGCCGCAAACGGCTCTTCAATCGTATAAGCCTCACGTGCACCGGCTTGCTTGGTAGCATCTTCAACCGCACGCTGTTCTACCGCCGTAATACCGGATGGTACACAGACCATCACGTTTGGATGGCGCTGGAACATGGAGCGCTGCTTCTGTGCCTGACGAATAAAATATTTGATCATCGTTGCAGTTGTATCGAAGTCAGCGATAACGCCATCTTTCATTGGGCGAATGGCACGGATGTTGCCAGGTGTACGTCCGATCATTTTTTTGGCTGACTCACCCACTGCCTCAATGCTTTTGGTATCTGTACGAAGAGCAACCACCGAAGGTTCACGCACCACAATTCCTTTACCCCGTACATAAACCAGCGTATTCGCTGTCCCCAAGTCAATACCCAAGTCTTTCGTAAAACCACCAAACATAACGTATTCTCCTTTTCTGCCTCATATTGCCGCTCCTGCTTCATTCGCAGAGCGTAATTGTTATTTCCACGGAACCGTGGAGCTAATATTCGCATTTTTTCATTGTTGAATCTTAAATAAAGTGAACCTATCTATGACGGACATATCCGTGATCATTCATAGGAAAAAACATCAACGCCAACCATTATATTATACCAAGCCCTTCTCCTTCAAACTTACATAGGTTCCATCACCGATAACAAGGTGGTCCAGCACGTCAATACCCACGATAGCACCAGCTTCAATCAGTCTCTTCGTTATCTGAATATCTTCCGGGCTGGGCGTTGGATCACCGCTTGGATGGTTATGTGCACAAACAATTGAGGCACTGCTACATTTGATGGCGGCCCGAAATACTTCACGCGGATGTACAATCGAAGCATTAAGGCTGCCCATGGAGAGTGTTTCCTGAGCAATAATATGATTTTTACTGTTGAGAAAAAGACATACAAAATGTTCTTTTTGCAAATAACGCAGCTGTTCCATCAAAATATCCGCAGCATCACGTGGAGTTCGAATGCACGTTGAAGGTGCCAGCCGGCTCTTGGCAATGCGATGTCCCAGTTCAATACCTGCTTTGAGCTGCACAGCCTTGGCTTGTCCTATGCCCCTCATAGCCGTCAATTCTTCAAGACTCAGATCCATCAGCGAGCGAACCCCACCCGCATCATTCAATATCCGCTGGGCCATATGCACCGCAGATTCCTGTCTTGTTCCCGTTCGAAGTAAAATAGCCAGCAGTTCGGCATGGCTCAAGGCGCCCGCCCCATATTCCATCATGCGTTCTCTCGGGCGTTCTTCCTGGGGGATGTCGCGCATCATATATTGAGCCGACTCCATATGTTCCCTCTTTTCACAGTATTCGATTGGGTTTACTGCCTTGGCAGCACGTATACTCCGAAGCCTTCAAGCATATCGCTAAGTAAAGATAACGGCAAGCCTACCACATTAAAATAACATCCCTCAATGTGGTCGATCAGTGAAGCGCCGATACCTTGAATAGCGTATGATCCTGCTTTGTCGGAAGGCTCCCACGTTTGTACATACGCACGGATCTTCGCTTCCGAAAGCTCCTTCATCGTTACATTGGTCTGGCGATAGTGCACGACCGAATGTCCAGTGCCTGCATCAATGCATGCAACGCCCGTGAACACACGGTGCTCCCGCCCTTGCAGCCGAGAAAGCATACGTTCGGCATCAGCAGCATCAACCGGTTTGCCCAGAATTTCATTGTCCAGCACAACAATCGTGTCACTGCCAACGATAATCGCTTCCTTCCGGTTCCCCTCGAGTCCGCGATACACAGCAAGCGCCTTGCGCATTGCAAGTTCCTGTACCGTCTGCTCCGGTGTCCAGTCCGAAGGTGTATGCTCGTCTGCATGACTTGGTATAACTTCAAACGCTAGATGGAGTGATGCGATCAGTTCTTTACGCCGCGGCGATGTGGAGGCCAGAATAATCGGGCGCTGCTCTGTGTTATTCAACATTAACGGCTCCTTATACTACGGCAACACCTGTCTTAATCACTGGATAATAGATGTCACTGGTTTATTTTTTTGTCAACATTCGTCATTCTCCTACAGTCTGCGATACAGCCATATGGCCGCGATAATGCCGATCAGACTCAGAAGACTCATTTGAAATTGAAATGAAAGGTCATAACTGAAAATATCCAGATCAGCCTGAGGTGACCATCGGATCGTTGTGACCTTGGTTAAAAAGGCTACCGCCTTTACAGGCTGCAGTGCCTTGGCGATCCACGCTCCAGCCATCCAGCCAAGCAGCAGAAACAATAATAATACGCCGAAGTTTTTTTTCATCGGTTAATCTTCCCTCGCCATTTTTTGACACCCACATTATTATACGGGGTTTTGTACGTCAATACAAACACAAATCCGGCAGGGGGAACTATTTCCAGTTCCTTGCCGGAGAGGGATTTTAGGACCTTGTTATGAGAACAGTTCCGCTTACTGCTTGATTGCCTCGAGCCACTTTTTCTGCTGAAGCACATACTGCATCAAATCGGACTGAACTGCCCACATATGAACAGCAGCCGGATTTTTATTGTATTCGGCAATGGCCGTTATCGCACTGTTCATTGATTTTTCCATACTCGAAACAACCGGCTGTACCTCTGACGTCATTCCAGGGGAAAGGCTCTTCAGACCGTCCAACCACGTTTGGTGCTGATTCGACAATACCTGCATCGTTTCTGGTGCTATAGCCGCCTGAACAGATTGACCCAGCTGCTGGATCGATAATGTGGATAACTGATCCACGAGAGCCGAGCTGTTTTTGAAAAAAAGAGAGGCATCCTCCTGCTTGCTTCCAAATATGGCCGGATTCACTTCAGGGTTAACGATTTCCTTGACATACAATTCGACCCCCTGTGACTTCAATCTCGTACTGAGCAGCTTGGCTTCTTCCCGATCAGCTGAGATACCTGCGTAAACACGATTACCGTCATCAGGGTCCGTACCCGCAGCTATTCCCGCCTGGGTAAGCTCAAGCTTGGCCTGCTCCGCCCGTTCCGGGGAGCTGAACACCCCGTATTGAAGAGCATAGTAGGTGCCGCCTGCAGAAGACGTTACAAGTTGCCCCGTGGTCGCAGCCGTTTCCTCCTGACCTGTTACAGCAGATGTCGTTTGATTCACGGGCAGCATCTCATCCGGTTTTGTCATACCTTCCTTGTTAAAAAAGGACAGAATAACCATGCCGAACAGCGCTCCGGTCACCAATGCACCTGAAATTGATCCGATCATCTTCCAGCCTCTGGGCGGGCGATTACGTTTATAGGAATAATGATCGGATTCTGCTATCCAGTTATGACCCTGATCCAGATCAAATTCATAATCATCATTGCGGTGGTCCAGCAAATGGTTATCCTCTTTGGCTCGCACGGATTCGAGATGATGCAATTCAGCACGGGAGGCATCTGCCAGAATCGTTCCTCCCCAGTCAACAGGCATGTCCTCTGCTGGCCATGTCGGTCCTGTGCTGCTTCTTTTTACACTGCTCATTTCCGATTCAGGTTTCGGTTGTTCTTCTACTACAAATGGCACGTCTTCGTGATTTGTCAACAGTGGACTGGAAGCATGCATCTCCTTACTCTGATGCTTGTCCGACTCTTGATTCCCGAAGCGAAACGTCATTCTGGCATTGCTCACCCGTACCCTCTCCTTTGTCCCCTTTGTACCAGCTATATGCAAGCATTGCGCACGATATTCTATAGAATTTACGGTAACCCTTGTTTGCTTGAAAATGAACTGCTCCAAACCAAAAACGCCTGACTTCATAAAGAAGACAGACGTTTGACATGACGAACCTGCAAAATCCGATGTTTATTTCAACCCTTTGGCGAGTGCATCGCCCACCTTCCAGATATCCCCCGCACCCATCGTAAGCACAAGATCTCCCGGCTGCAGCCGTGGCTGAAGATCAGCGACAACCTCTTCTTTCGTCGGAAGATATCTTGCCGATGCGTTGCTGTTCTGTACAATCAGTTCCACCAATCTGGCGGAATGCACACCTTCAATCTGCTTTTCGCCCGCAGGAGAGTAGATGTCGGTAATCAGTACCTCATCTGCTTCGGCAAATGCCCGGCTGAAGGCATCCAGCAGGAAAAATGTACGTGTATAACGCTGCGGCTGGAATACCGCGATGATGCGTTTGCCCGTTGCCTTGGCTGCACTGATCGTAGCTTCGATCTCCGTAGGGTGGTGAGCATAATCGTCAATAATCAGCATATCACGTGCCTCACCCAGCACCTGGAATCTGCGTTTAGCCCCATGAAATTGTACAATCGCTGCTGTAATCTGTTCAAAAGGTATGCCTGCTTCAAGACAAGTAATTACAGTAGCCATCGCATTATAGACGTTATGCTTGCCTGGTACGGATAACTCCACCGTTCCCATAGCAGTACCCTGATGGTTCATCGTGAAGGATATCCGGCGATCCCCAAGCATGATATCTGTTGCTGTGTAGTCTGCGGCCTGATCAATACCATAGGTTGTTATGCGGGATTGAAGATGCGGCAAAATCGCCTGCACATTCTCATCGTCCGCACATACGATCGCGGTACCCTCTGGACGAATCTGACTGAGGAATTGCACATATGCTTTCTTGAGTTCCTCAAAGTCACTGTTGTAATTCTCCAGATGATCCGCTTCAATGTTCGTAACGATGCCAAGCCACGGATGGTACTGCAAAAAGGAGCCGTCGCTCTCATCCGCTTCGGCTACAACCCACTCGCCTTGACCTGCTTTGGCATTCGTACCGAGATTCATAATCTCTCCGCCAATAATATAGGTCGGATCGGTATCACATTGCTCCATGACAAGTGCAATCATGGAAGACGTTGTTGTTTTACCATGCGCCCCTGCAACCGCTACACCCTTGCGCTCGTTCAACAAACGCGCAAGCATCTGTGCGCGATGAAGAATAGGAATGTTAAGCTGCTGAGCAGCTACACGTTCCACATTATCCGCAGGAGCCGCTGTCGAGTAGACTACCAGATCCGCTCCGTTCACATGCTCTGCGGTATGTCCAATATATATTTTCGCCCCTTTGGCTGCCAGCTTCTCCGTCAATTCCTGTGAAGCGACATCCGATCCGGTAACGGTGTATCCCATCTCCAGCATAACCCGGGCGATGGCACTCATGCCATAACCGCCAATCCCTATAAAATGAACGTGTTCCGATGTGTTTAACAAAACTTTCACCAACCTTTTTCAGAATCGGTTTGATGCAAAAGGGCTGCCCGCACGTCTGCAATCAGATAAAGCGTGCCGGAAACCACCCCCAGATCCTCCGCTTCCGTCCGTGACTTCAATAGATCAAGTGCCTTAGCCCAATCGGGCTCGACGATGATTTCCAGTTCCTTTTTCGCAGTGGCGGGACGTACCCGCTCTACAATCTGCAGCAGTTCAGCTGCAGCCATTTTGCGTCGGAAATCTGGCTCGGTCAGGATCAGCGTATCCACTAGTGGCAGTATATGCTGCAAATACGCTTCGTGATGCTTATTCGCCAGCATACCCATCATCAAAATTAACTTTTTTTGGGGATATACGTCGATAATGCTCTTCGCTAATGATTCCGCCCCTTCAGGATTATGAGCTCCATCCAGCACAATCAAGGGATTGCCGCTGATTTGCTCAAATCTGCCTGCCCAGAAGGCATTCTCGAAGCCAAGCTTAATATCGTCTTCATCCAGCATGAACGCCATATACTGCCGAAGCACCTCAAGAGCCATAAATGCAGCCGCAGCATTGTCACACTGATATACACCTTGCATTCGAATGTGAATCTGCATATCACGGAATGGTCCCGTAAACTGGAAGCTTTGTCCTTCCTTGCTGCTCTCCAGCCTGCGGTAAGAGAACTGATCCCCTGCCAAATACACCGTAGATCGCAGCTGCTGCGCTCTCTCTTGAATTACCTTGACAGCCTCAGGCTGTGAGACACAGGTCACGACGGGAACACCCGGCTTGATGATGCCCGCTTTTTCATATGCAATCTGCTCGATGGTATCTCCAAGCACATCCGTATGATCCATACCGATGTTGGTAATCACGGATACAACAGGCGTAACAATGTTCGTTACGTCCATCCTTCCCCCCAGCCCAGTCTCCCATACTACAATATCAGGGTAACACTCTTCCGCATAGTACAGCAGTGCCAGAGCTGTGGATACTTCGAACATCGTCGGTGAACCTAGCGGTGTGGAGGCCATCTCCACTACAAGCGGACGCAAGCGATTCGACAGTTTCAGCAGAACCTCTTCTGGGATGTCCTCACCGTTGTATTGAAAGCGATTAGTAAACTTGGTGATATAAGGCGACGTAAATGTACCCACGTCATATCCCGCCTGCAGCAGCACTGACGTCAAAAAAGCGCAAGTCGAACCTTTGCCGTTCGTTCCCGCGACATGAATGAATTTGAGTCGTTGATGCGGATTGCCAAGCTGTACCATCAGGCTCTCAATTCGTTCGAGCCCAGGCCGGATGCCAAAAGGAATAAGGCCATTGATCCAGTCCACGGCCTCGTCATACGTTCGTAAAGGAGTTGCTGTATCTCTCGCGTTTAATTCCGTCATCTGATTCACCTTCGGTTCCCTGTTTGATTAATGATTGAAAAAAGCAGCCGGATGGCGCAAGCAAGCACTCCATCCGACCCTTTGGATATTACCCTTTCAGCTCTTTAATCCGTGCAATGACTTTATCCCGTTTATCGGAATAATCTGCTTGTTTGGCACGTTCCTCCTCGATCACCTTAGCCGGAGCCTTGGCTACGAAGCCTTCATTTGCCAGTTTTTTCTCTACACGGAGCACTTCACTTTCGAGGTTCTGCAGTTCCTTCTCCAGTCTGGCCACTTCCTGCTCAATATCAATCAGACCCGCCAGCGGCAAATACAGTTCTGCTCCTGTAATGATTGCGGTCATCGCTTTATCCGGAGAACTCAGATCCAGTCCGCTCTCAAATTCGGAAGTGTTACAGAATCGCTTGATATAATGGCTGTTGCGCTCAATGATGCTCGATGTTTCATCATTATTCGCTTTAACCATCAATTCAATTTTTTTGCTCATAGGTACGTTCACTTCTGCACGAATATTCCGGACAGCGCGAATCGTATCCATCAGCAGGTTCATCTCGGCAACAGCTCCCGGATTCTCCAGTGCAGGGTCATATACCGGCCATGAAGCAAGTGTAATTGTTTCCCCTTCATGAGGCAGATGCTGCCAGATTTCTTCCGAGATATACGGCATGAACGGATGAATCAGGCGCATCGTCTGATCCAGCACATAAGCCAGCACCGATTGTGTTTTCTTCTTCGCCACCGGATCTTCTCCGTAGAAGGACAGCTTGGCGAATTCGATGTACCAGTCACACAGATCATCCCAGATGAAGTTGTACAGGACGCGGCCTGTTTCCCCAAACTCGTATGCATCGATTAGACGCGTAATATCGCGGGAAGTTTCGTTCAGGCGATGCAAAATCCAATAATCCGCTGTTCCGAGCTCGCCGCTGATATCACGATCTTCGAAAGTAAATCCTTCCAGATTCATCAGCGCGAAGCGAGAAGCGTTCCAGATTTTGTTGGCAAAGTTACGTGCCTGTTCAACCCGCTCCCAGCGGAAACGCAAGTCCTGTCCAGGTGTGCTGCTGGTCGAGATCATGTAACGCATCGCATCTGCACCATACTTCTCGATGACATCCAGCGGGTCTACACCGTTCCCCAGAGATTTGGACATTTTTCGTCCATCGGCATCACGTACAAGACCGTGCATCAACACATCCTTGAACGGAATCTCATCCGTGAATTCCAAAGCCGTGAAAATCATACGAGCTACCCAGAAATAGATGATGTCATATCCGGTAACAAGTACGTTGGTTGGATAATAACGCTTGAGGTCTTCCGTATTTTCAGGCCAGCCCAATGTGGAAAACGGCCACAGCGCAGAGCTGAACCATGTATCCAGAACATCTTCATCCTGCTTCAGCTTTCGTCCTGCATACTCAGGCAGCGTTGTTGGATCTTCGGCCAATACAATCACTTCGCCAGTCTCTTCATCGTACCAGGCCGGAATGCGGTGTCCCCACCACAGTTGACGGGAAATACACCAGTCCCGAACGTTCTCGATCCAGTTCAGGTATGTTTTCTCAAAACGATCCGGTACAAAGTTAACACCTTCGCCGCTTTGCTGTTTCTTGATTGCTCTCTCCGCAAGTGGTTTCATCTCCACGAACCATTGTGTGGAAAGGTACGGCTCAACTACAGCTCCGGTACGCTCACTGTGCCCTACCTGATGCATATGATCTTCGATGTTGATCAGTACACCCTGTTCTTTGAGATCTGCAACGATCTGCTTGCGGCATTCACTGCGATCCAGTCCCTGATATTTGCCTGCTTCGGCGTTCATCGTGCCGCTTTCGTCCATGACTGTAATCTGAGGCAGGTCATGACGCAAACCTACTTCAAAGTCGTTCGGATCATGTGCCGGTGTAATCTTAACCGCACCGCTACCGAACTCTTTGTCTACATAGTCATCCGCAATCACCGGAATCTCGCGCCCGAGGATCGGCAGCACAAGCGTTTTGCCAATCATGTCTGCATAGCGCTCATCCTTAGGGTGAACAGCAACAGCGGTATCACCAAGCATCGTCTCCGGACGAGTCGTTGCCACGGTAATGTGACCACTTCCGTCACTGAGGGGATAACGCAGGTGGTAGAGATGTCCTTGAACTTCTTTATATTCAACTTCAATGTCCGAAAGTGCCGTACGGTTTACCGGGTCCCAGTTAATAATGCGTTTACCGCGATAAATGAGACCTTTCTCGTATAACTGTACGAAGACTTTGCGAACAGCTTTGGACAGACCTTCATCCAGCGTGAAGCGTTCACGTGAATAATCCAGCGAAAGCCCCATTTTACCCCATTGCTGTCGAATGGTTGTGGCATACTGGTCTTTCCAGTCCCATACTTTCTCCAGAAACTTCTCGCGTCCCAGGTCATAACGTGTCAAACCCTCTTCACGAAGCTTCTGCTCCACCTTCGTTTGAGTAGCAATCCCCGCATGGTCAGAGCCCGGCAGCCACAGAGCGTCGTAACCCTGCATGCGCTTCGTACGAATGAGGATATCCTGCAGTGTGAAGTCGAGTGCATGCCCGATATGAAGCATACCCGTTACGTTCGGGGGTGGGATTACGATCGTGTACGGCTCAGCATCCTTGCGTTTGCCCGCTTGAAAATAACCACGCTCCGTCCATGCGGAGTACCATTTGTCTTCTGCCGCTTTCGGATCATATGTGGTTGGCATTTCTGTTGTTGCTTTTTTTTGTTCAGACATGTGTCATTCCTCCGTTACTTCATCATCATGGCTCCTAAAATCATCATTAGGGCCAAAAAAAACAAAAAAACCTTTCATCCATCAAAGGACGAAAGGTTAGCTTTCGCGGTACCACCTTTGTTTCACGCAGACAGCAGGACAAACAAATCATCCTCTGATTCAGGCGTGACACTTCAAGCAGATAACGGCTGCGACCGGCCCATCCTACTTCCGAGGTTAAAAACCATAAATAGCTTGCACCTCAAGTGCTCAAACAGGCAACTCCCGGGCGACTTCGATCAGTTGGCTCCTGCGGAATCTCACAGCGCATCGATCCCACTCTCTGAAAGGTCATACTGTCTACTACTCCCGATCCACGTCATTATTCAAAAAAACCTAAACACATCATACCTTGCTCATGCACGATAGTCAACCTGGCAGCAGCGGAACCTGAATGCAGAGAAAAGAAATCATTATAAAACATACAAAACCCGCAATCCCTTGCAAAGGATTACGGGCGTTCTAGCTGCTAATATCGGCGGCAAGTAGATTCAAGGTATATACAGGATTTGCCCTTCTTCCACAACCTGTTCGGTCAAACGATTATAGAGCTGCAGCTCTCGGGTACTAAGTTGATAACGATCAGCAATAGCGTCAAGTGTATCCTCACGCTGTACAATGCAGAGCTTCACTTTGCGGAACGGATTCTGATCTACAATGGTGCCGAGGAACAGGTTTTTCCACTCAACCTCTTCGGTCTGGCTCTCATCTTCAGAAACCACTCCAGCAGGAGCCTCTTCCGTACGCTCTCCATCAGCTTCGCGAGCACTGCGGCCAGACGAGGCTAACAGTGAGGAAATACCCACTCCTTCTTCAGATCTTGTTGACGATTCTTTTTTACTGCCAAAAGCAACCTTCAGTTCCGGCTTGTCTTCCGCCTCGGCGATTGGTTCAGGAATAGATTCTTCATTCTGCAGCAAAGCCTCTTCTTCGGCGGTTTCCGGTACAATCCGCTCCACTTCTACGTTAACTGCTTCAGAAGAGGCAAAAACACCCTGCCAGTTCTCTGTCTGCACCTGAGCTGGAGCACTGCCAGCATCCTGCTCTCCTTGCTGACTGCCTGACCTTGCTTCCTCAAAGTGCCATACCTCGGGCGCATGCGCCTCCAATGGTTTCCGTTCCTCTTCTGAACGGGGCAGCACAGCAGATTCCGTACTGGATGACGTTGCATTCTCTAAACTGCTTCCAACTGAAGGTTCAGACCAGGCTGCCGTGGCTTCGCCTTCAATCGGAAGCAGCGGTTCAGATTCAGGATACGAAGCAAGTCTGTCTGCTGTCTCCGCCAGGAATGACGAAATTGGCGTAGGGGTTTCGTCGTTTTGATCAGCTGCCGGACTCCAATCAGACTGTAACCGTTCTTCCTGATTCGGTTCTGTCTGTACTCTCAAGGACAAATCAGCGGATTCAGGGGAACCGTACGCAGCAAGCTCTGCCGCATTCGCCAGCTCTTCGTCCTCCCCCCGCTGAACCTGCACCTGCTGTTCATAAGCTTGATCCGTTCTGCCAAGCTGCTGGTACTGCTCTAACGAATCGTATTGCCCCGGTTGCTCGTACTGCTCCGATTGTTCTGATACCTCGGTCTGTCCGAGCTCGTCTGCCCGGCTGTCCGGCTGAGCTTCAGGCGAATGCACCACTGTGAATTCATCTGCTGTCCACACCTGCGGCTCCTCTACCGGAAAACCTTCAATGCCTCGCAGAGACAATACTCCCGTGATGTTCAAGCTTCGGCTGGACAACAGATCCACATCAAAATTTTCAATCTCGATGGAAATATCTTCAATGGATCTAACCCTGTTAAGCGGGACCGTAATTTCAACAGGAATAAAATGCTTTAATTCCTCCGATTCTTCGCTTCCCCCCCGGTACGCTCCTGTAAGCAGCAGATGCCCCCGCAAGGTGGCATGGTCGTCCTGTCCAATGACCTGAATGCGTGGATACAGCTCAATTTCCTCCAGTTCCTCAATGGCAGGCACTCCCTCAGACAAATGAACGCGCTCATAAATATCGAACCGCAAACCATAAGGTTGATTCAACAAAGGTGGCGTCCTCCTTTCGGCATATGTTCACCATGATCCTTCTCATGGGACTGATCCATGGTCCAATCCTTCGTTACCCATCTATATGCCTTAAATGGGATGGGCATGCCACCTTTTGTGAAAAGCCTGCTCAGATTTCAATCCTCATTTCATGATGAGAGTTTAAGTGAACGTTGAAAACAAAAAAAACGGACCCTTTACTCAGGTCCGCTCTCCGCGCGTGTTGCTTTCCTTGGCAGCCAAATGTTCAAAATCCGCTGGCCACGGGTCTTGTACTTCAATTAATGCCCCCGTTAAAGGATGATTAAAGCTCAGCTTTTCACCATGCAGTGCCTGCCTGCCAATAACATCCGAACGCCCTCCGTACAGTTTGTCCCCTACAAGCGGATGTCCGACATAACTAAGATGCACACGGATTTGATGTGTACGTCCCGTCTCCAACTTCAAGCGTACGAGTGTTGCTCTCTCCCATACATGTACAATGCTTACATGAGTAACAGCATTCTGGCCTCCATCGGAAACACGTCTGCGCTGCTTATGATGCCTGTCCTTGCCGATGGGCGCATCAATTGTGCGAAGTTCAGGGGAAACGTGGCCGTCAGCGATGGCAACATACTGGCGATCAATGGTTTTACGACGCATCGCTTCGTCCAGTATGGCGAGTGCAAATGCATTTTTGGCATATAAAACAGGGCCTGTCGTATCTTCATCCAAACGATGAACATGACGTACACTCGTTTCAATGCCGTTCATCTCGTAATATGAGGCTACAGCATGATCCAGTGTAATGGCCTGATCCTCACGGGTTCCATCCGGGTGAAGCTTCATGCCAGCCGGTTTATGCACAACGAGACAGAAATCATCCTCGTACAATACATTCAGATCAGCCCAGCGCGGCTCCACACCCAGCGGCTGAACAGCAAAAAGGGCCAGCCGAAGCCGGTCCCCTGCTAGCTGTATGCCCTGCTCTGCCTTGAGCTGGCGAAGCAGCTTCTCCGGGAATTGAAGCTCGGACAGAAGCCACTGGTCGGCGGCAGCCTGCCTGTCTTCTTTTCCAGTGACCGCCTTGCCCGGCATCAGCTCAAGCCATTGTCCGCGGCGTTTCCAGCTTTTGATGCTCATAATGATTGCAAAGCCTTGCGGTTCGCCTCAATGGTATCTTCGATATCCTGCTCTGTATGCACACCAGATACAAACATCCCCTCATACTGGGAAGGAGCAACACTGACGCCCTGATCGATCATGGCTGCAAAATAACGGCGGAACTGATCCAGGTTGCTTTCCTTCGCAATATCATAGTTTGTTACTGGAACAGCACTGAAAAATGGACATACCATTGAACCGACACGGTTAATCGTTACCGCAACGCCTGCTTCTGCTGCATTTTTCTCGAATCCGGCCTGCAAACGTGCAGACAACATTTCCAGACGATCGTATACTTCCGGTGTCAAAAGTTTCAACGTGGTATAACCCGCTGCCATCGCGAGCGGATTACCGCTTAATGTTCCGGCCTGATAGATCGGCCCGGTCGGTGCAATCTGCTCCATCAGATCCCTGCGTCCGCCATAAGCACCTACCGGAAGCCCGCCGCCAATCACTTTACCCAGACACGTCAGATCCGGTGTCACGCCGAATCGTCCTTGGGCGCAGTTCAAACCTACACGGAATCCGGTCATAACTTCGTCAAAGATCAGCAAACTGCCATACTCGGTAGTTACGCTGCGCAAGCCTTCCAGAAAACCGGCAGCCGGAGGTACTACACCCATATTCCCTGCAACTGGCTCCACGATTACAGCGGCAATCTCTTCTCCGAATCGTTCAAAAGCAAGGCGCACGGATTGCAGATCATTATAAGGAACCGTGATCGTATTCAGGGCTACTCCTTCTGGTACTCCAGGGCTGTCCGGCAATCCGAGTGTTGCCACACCCGATCCAGCCTTGATCAACAAGCTGTCAGCATGACCATGATAGGAGCCTTCAAATTTCAAAATTTTGCTGCGTCCGGTTACACCACGTGCCAGTCGAATGGCACTCATCGTTGCTTCTGTACCTGAATTCACCATGCGTACAATATCAATGGATGGTACACGCTCACACACAAGCTTGGCCATTTCCGTCTCAAGCAGCGTTGGTGCACCAAAGCTTGTGCCTTTCAGAGCAGTCTCGCGCAGTGCCTCAACAACCTCGGGATGGGCATGTCCCATAATCAGCGGTCCCCATGAACCTACATAGTCAATGAACACATTGCCATCAATATCATAAATTTTGGAACCTTCTCCACGCTCAGCATAGATCGGCGTAAGTCCTACCGATTTGAATGCACGAACCGGGCTGTTGACCCCTCCGGGTATGTACTGCTTGGCTTCTTCAAATGCGCTGCGTGAGCGCTCATCATTGCGGCGATTGCTTTGTTGTGCAGTCATGAACATCCTCCTTAATGTAGAGTAGACATCGATTTATTTTTCAGCCAGCCAGCGGGATGCATCTTTGGCGTAATAGGTAATAATCATATCTGCCCCTGCGCGTTTCATACTCAGCAAAATTTCCATAGCTACCTTTTTCTCATCAATCCATCCCTGGATTGCGGCAGCCTTCACCATGGCATATTCACCGCTTACGTTGTAAGCAACAAGAGGGAGATCAAACTGATCCTTGATCGTACGCATAATATCCAGATAGGACAGGGAAGGTTTCACCATCAGCATGTCCGCTCCCTCAAGCACATCCGTCTCAGCCTCTCGCAACGCTTCCCGAGCATTGGCCGGGTCCATCTGATATGACTTCCGATCTCCGAATTGCGGAGTGGAATCCGCCGCTTCACGGAATGGGCCGTAAAATGCCGAAGCATATTTGACGGAATAGGACATGATTGGAATATGGTTGAATCCATGCTCATCAAGCCCTGCACGAATGGCGTGTACAAAACCATCCATCATGTTCGAAGGGGCAATAATATCTGCACCGGCCTTGGCTTGCGATACCGCCGTTTTCACAAGTAACTCCAGCGACTCGTCATTCAGCACATCACCACAGATGTGTCCGTCAACCTCGGTTGTGTGCACCATTCCGCAGTGCCCATGGTCTGTAAATTCGCAAAGACAAGTATCGGCAATAACCAGCAGCTCAGGATACCAGGATTTGATCAATCTCGTAGCTTCCTGTACAATGCCATCCTCTGCAAACCCGGACGAGCCCACGCTGTCCTTCGTTTCCGGAATCCCGAACAGCAGCACAGCCGGAATACCCAGTTCAGCAATTTCCTTCACTTCTTCCTGCAGACGATCCAGCGAGAAACGGAATACGCCTGGCATGGACTTGATCTCGGACTTCACGTCTTTACCATATGTCACGTAGATCGGTTGAATGAAATCATCCACCGTCAGATGTGTCTCTCTCACCATATTACGAATGCCTGCCGATTGACGTAACCGGCGATGACGTACGATTGGAAAACCCATGTACACTCTACCTCCTGAAATTTCATTTTATAGTCGAGCGACTGAGGACGATTACCAGCAAAAAGGGAAGCGCGCCGCTTCTTCACGAATTCAGCACGCTTCATATGTTCAGCCGAAGCCTGTCATAACCTCTTATCGGTGTATCTGATTTACTGACTCACGGATTCACTAGCATGCTCCCGCGAATCCTCACGTTTCCACTCACACAAAGCATCAATCAGACTGGTCATCGTTGCTTCCTCAGCCATCAACGTGACCTTTAACCCGGCAGCCTCAGCGGTTTGCGCCGTAACCGGACCAATGCATGCCACCTCTATTCCCTTCAGCAGCGGGAGTGGGTCCTGTATGCCCATACGCTCAAGCATCTTTAAAAAGTTCTTCACAGTGGATGAGCTGGTAAAGGTCACTGCATGAATACCGCCCTCTTCAAGCAGCTTTAGCAATTCATCGTCATCCTCACCTGCAAGAATCGTATCGTAGATGATGGCCTCGGTAACGTTCAATCCCCGTTCTCTCAACTGCTCTGGCAGCCAGGAGCGGGCAAGATCTCCATGTGGAATGAGTACGTTCTGACCTGCCTTCAGCTCACTCTCAAATGCCTCCAACATGCCCTCTGCCTGAAAAGGACCTTTCACAACCTCAGGCGCAATTCCGTGCTTGCGCAGTGCTTCTGCTGTAGAAGGACCTACTGCTGCAATTCTCGCCTGATGAAGCGAGCGAATATCCTTGCCTTCGTTTTCGAGATGACGGAAGAAGAACTCCACGCCATTTACACTTGTGAAAAAGACCCAATCAAACGTACTTAACGCTTGCAGTGCATCTTTGACACTTTGTCTGGCGGATTCGCTGGACGGCATGACCGTCTCGATCACCGGGAACTCATACGGTTCACCGCCAAGTTCCTCAATACGATTCACCAGTTCACTTGCCTGACTGCGAGCACGAGTAACGAGAATCCGTTTGCCAAACAGCGGCATGGCCTCAGCCCATTTCAACTGCTCTCGCTGATTGACCACATCTCCAACCACAATCACGGCTGGTGGCTGAAAATTTGCTGCAATCACTTTAGCTTCAATATCCTCCAGGGTTCCCGTAATCGTATCCTGCTCCGCTCGTGTTCCCCAGCGAACAAGCGCAACAGGGGTACTGGCTGGACGACCGTGACGAATAAGCTGTTCACTGATGTAGCCAATTTTGGCAACACCCATCATAAATACCAGTGTGCCCGTAGCATTCGTCACTTTATCCCAGTGGATGCTGCGATCCAGCTTGTCCGGGCTTTCATGCCCGGTAATAATCGAGATGGAGGAAGCATAATCACGATGCGTCACCGGAATACCTGCGTAGGCTGGTACGCTGATCGCTGCCGTAACACCGGGTACAATCTCAAACGGAATGCCGTTTTTGTGCAGCAGCTCCGCTTCCTCACCTACTCTTCCAAATATGGTCGGGTCTCCGCCTTTAAGGCGTACAACGACTTTTCCTTCAAGAGCCAGATCCACAAGCAGCTGGTTAATCTCTTCCTGCTTCATCGTATGTCGATCCGGCCGTTTCCCCACATAAATCTTGACTGCACCGGGTTTCATCAATTTTAACAATCGTGGACTTGCCAAACGATCATATACGACCGCATCTGCCTTGCCGATGGTCTCCCATCCTTTGACCGTAATCAGTCTTGCATCCCCAGGACCTGCACCTACCAAAAAGACCTTGCCCGCCATGCCTTCATCCCCTAACTTCAGCCAGTATCTGTTCCGCTCCGCGATCAATTAATCTCCAGGCCACTTCTTCTCCCAAACGGGCCGGATCTTTGCCGCTCAATGTTTCCTTGAGAATCAATCCACCATCTGGTGAACCGACCATACCTGTTAATTGTAACTTGTTTTCACCGTTCAGGGAATCTGCATCTTGACCTGGCACCCATACCGCATGTGCGCCGATAGGCACCTGACAGCCTCCGTTCAACACACTGAGAAAACGGCGTTCTGCCATAACTGGTGAAGCGGTTGCCGGGTCATTATACAAGGATAGAAGATGCAGCAGCTCCTCATCATCCTCCCTGCACTCAATGCCCAGTGCGCCTTGGCCTACAGCCGGAAGACAGGCCTCCTCGGACAAATACTCCGTAATCCGATCCTGCCAGCCCATTCGATACAAGCCGGCCGCCGCCAAAATAATCGCATCCAGTCCTTCCGTTTCCAGCTTACGCAAACGAGAGTCAATGTTGCCACGAATCGATTCTAACTGGAGGTCGGGGCGGTAAGCCTTCAATTGACTTGACCTGCGCAGACTGCTTGTACCAACCCGTGCTCCCTCTGGCAGCTGATCGAGCGTGAGTCCTTCGCGTGATACTAGCGCATCCCGTGGGTCTGCTCGCCGGGGAACTGCACCATTGATTAAACCCTCCGGCAATTCCGAAGGCATATCCTTCATACTGTGCACAGCCATATCAATCGTACGATCCAGCATCGCCTGTTCAATTTCCTTAACAAACAGCCCTTTGCCGCCCACTTTCGACAATGTGACATCCAATATGAGGTCACCTTTGGTCACAATTTTATGTACCTCAAAATCAAAAGCTAAGCCTTCTCGCTCACAGATGTCTCGTAAATCCTGAATAACGTATCCGGTCTGGGTTAACGCCAGAGCGCTCTGTCTGCTGCCCACTTTAATTGTACGCATATCTACATTTCCTCCTGATTACGGGATATCCAGTCCCCGATTTCTTCTGCAGTCCACCATTGAAACTGACCTGTGCGTATCTGATCAAGTATATCCATCTCCGTCAGACGACGCAGCAGCTTGCTTCTTATCACCGGGGACAATGCCCGAGATTTAATCTCCATTCTCATCTGGTGCAAAAAATCAAGATACGTCTCGTATTCATCTCCAAACTGCTGTTCCAGCAAGGCACGAATCTCGGCCGCCGCCGCAGGTCCTGCGCCCGCAGTCGAGATCGCAATGCTTAACCGCCCTCGTCTTACCACACTCGGCGTAATAAAACTGCTGTTGCCGGAAGAGATGGCATCATTCACCAGGATGGAGGCGGCTTCAGCCTCCTCTACTACAGCAGTGTTCACTTGCAAATCATCTGTTGCTGCATATACGAGAAAGGCCCCCCGCAAATCTCCATTGCGGTAGGACCGGGCTATCCACTCGAATCGGGATTCCTGATGCAGTTGTTCGAGAGCAGGCGTAAGCTGCGGGCTGACTACCGTAATTCGGGCCTCCCCCTGCAACAACCCCTTCACTTTACGCTCGGCGACACGACCGCCACCAATCACCAGGACGGGCTTGCCTGAAGTATTCACATAAATCGGCGTGTAGTGTTTCATACCTCTCACTCTCCCGTCCAGCGATGAAACGCTGAATACGCGTTGGATATAAAGCTGATAATGACAAATGCATATCCGATTAATGTCCATCTGGACATGACCATCATGGAAAACTGCTTTCTCCGCTTCACTACAAAATAACCAACATAAATAGCGATAGCCAGACCGGTCGCAATGACTTTCAGGTCGAGCAGCAGATGCCAGCGACGTTCTGCCACGATGGACAAAACCGCCAGCACTATGGATACACCCAAAAGCGGCGTGCCAATCAAGGTTGCACCATCCATGTATTTGCCAATGACTTCAAGGCTGGGCAAACGTCGTACCGTTTCATTCCACTTTTTGTTTTTCAATCTGTGATGCAGGAACAGATATAACAGTGCAAAGACGGACGCCACCGTCAAAGCTGCAAACCCCAGATTGGCCAGCGTAATATGCATAATTAACAAACCATGAACAGTCTGCCAATTGTGCAATGATATTTCACCCGCTGTAAACCATAAGCGATTGAGCACGGTCACTGAAAATCCTACAATGTTAAGCAGTAGAATAACAAACTCTGACCGCTGGACCCGGGTCATAATCAGCGACATCAGCACAATGCTGAACGAAAAGATAAACAAAAAGTCAAACGTTGTATATATAGGGAAGTGGCCTTCAATCCACATCCGCATCATAACATGAGTCACCTGTAGCCCCAAAACAACAACAAGAAACCCTGTGCCTGTCCGCTTCGCCCCCGCATTGCGTCGAATGCAGTCCGAGAAATAGAACAGTAGGCTCAGGGCATACATATAAATTAAAGCTTCATAGACTTGCTCAGCAAGGGTCAAGCTGCCCACCTGCCTTATACGCCTGCCGGGACATATGCCGGCACGGGGTCTTGCCGGTTTTCGTTAAACTGAACCGCTGGCTTGCGCAGAGCTGTTGCGTCACTCTGATTTACTTTTTCAGCAGCCATCTCAACTGCATCCTCCAGCGCGAAAATCTGCGTAAACATGCGCAGCGCCTCGTCGCCTTGCTTCGTACCTGCCATTTCCTTGATCCGGTTAATCGGATCGGTAGTCATTTGATTCACAATGCTTTTCGTCAAACGACGAATCACTTTACGCTGATGCTCATCCAGCTCTGGCAGCTTGTTGAACAGGCTATCCATCGTCTCTTCATGAATGGACACACCCTTCTCCTGTAAAGCCCGAATGACCGGACGAACGCCAAGCGTTCTGAGCCATTGATAATAATCCTCCATCTCCAGCTCAATCATTCTCTCAATCTTCGCCGCTTCTACCTTGCGCATCTCCAGATTACTCTCTACAATGCCTTCCAGATCGTCAATATCGTAGAGGAATACGTTCGAGATTTCGCCAATCGCCGGATCAATGTCACGCGGTACAGCAATGTCAATCAGGAACAGCGGACGTGATTGGCGGCGCTTCATGCTTTCCCGAACAATACCTGCATCGAGAATGTAACGCTCTGCTCCAGTAGAGCTGATGACGATGTCAACCTCACTCAGTCTCTCAAGCGCCTGCTCCATGGTACAAGGTGTTCCGCGGAATTTGCTTGCAAGCTCCTCGGCTCTTGCCAGGGTGCGATTGGCTACAATAACTTCGGATGCCCCGTTGGCGTACAGATGTTTTACGGTAAGTTCACTCATCTTCCCGGCACCCAGAATCAGCACCTTCTTGTCTGTGAACATACCAAAAATACGCTTGCCCAGCTCCACCGCAGCATAGCTGACCGAAACGGCACTTTCCCCGATGGAAGTCTCCGAGTGAGCCCGCTTGCCCAGTGTAACGGCCTGTTTAAACAGCTTGTTAAACCAAGTGCCCGTTGCCTTTTCCTCCTGCGCTTTGAAAAAAGCCTGTTTCACCTGGCCCAGAATCTGAGTCTCTCCAATGACCATTGAATCCAGTCCGCAAATCACCCGGAACAGATGGCGCATGGCTTGATCATCTTCATATATATATAAGTGTTGCGTAAATTCTTCGCGTGGAACGTTAAACCATTGCTCCATAAATGTTCGAATAAAATAACCGCACATGTGAAGACGGTCAACCACAACGTACAATTCAGTACGATTACAAGTGGCTACGATTACACCTTCCAATACACTCTTGGTCAGCTTGAGCTTCTGCAGCGCTTCAGACAAGTCCTTTTCTGCAAATGTGAATCGTTCTCTGACCTCTACAGGCGCCGTGCGATAATTCAAACCAACAACAACGATGTGCATTGCAAGTTCACCTGCCTAATAAATTTCCAATCAAAGTGCTTACTGTATATGTCTATCCAGTTAAGATTGACATAGTTAATTATATCACACATCAAGTCCACAACCCGCCCATTTTTATGAAATGTTTATGAAATCACCATGATGATTATCATATGCATTGTCATTTATTGTAGTGTCTCACCAATGTTCACCGTTATGCGTCAAATCAAACAAATGATGCGTATTTGATTACTGCGAAGTAGTTTGAAAGCCAATACAAGACTGTTTATAGCAAATAGTCATGGAATGATTCCATGACTATTCTAAGATGCGAGAACATGATGTGTTTGTTAGGATGAGGGAACTTATTTTTTTAGCTATTGGAGATTTTCATCTTCAGGTGCTTCGTCTGCTTCAGTCTCATGGTCAGCATCCGATTCAACCGGTGCATATTTGTCTATTTGGGCATGACGAGTAATGATATCCCACAGCTCTTCCTTGCCCAGACCTTCCTCGGATGAAAAAGGTACAAACAGATCACCTGAGCGCAGACCGAGCGCTTCCTTGATGACTTTGATATGTTTGGCTCTGCGAGTCTTTGGAATCTTGTCCATCTTGGTTGCCACAACAACAAGCGGCAGTCCGTGATGACGAAGCCATTCGTTCATCATTTTGTCATCCTTGGACGGCTCATGTCTCATGTCAACCATCTGCATGACCAGCTTCAGTTCGTCCCGCTGCAGCAAATACTTCTCCATCATTTTACCCCAGGCAAAACGCTGCTCCTTGGATACCTTCGCATACCCGTATCCCGGGAAATCGACGAAATACAGGTCCTGGTTAATCTTGTAATAGTTCAGTTGTTGGGTTTTACCCGGCGTGGCGCTTGTACGCGCCAGATTTTTACGATTGATCATGCGATTGATCAGCGATGATTTACCCACATTCGAGCGCCCCGCCAGGGCAATCTCCGGCAGACCATCATCTGGATATTGTTCAGGCCGAACGGCACTGATAATAAACTCAGACTGATTGACTTTCAAATTGCATCTTTCCTCTCTTGAACTCCAGCAGCATAACATGCCTACATTTCCTGCTCGTATTATGCCATCATTCTTTCTATCATATCAAAAAAACGTATCATGTACCAAAAAAAACGCAATTATGTACCAAAAAAACATTGTTTGAACGCAAAAAAATAACTCTTTTACCCGAAAAACATCAGATTTTCGCGAGAAAAAGACCGTTCCATTGAACACCGAAGCCTCCAAAGAACGGTCCATATTCATATTATGCTGCCGAAACCGATACACCCATTATAGATGAATGCCTGCCTGTTCAACAAGCGCATGCTGCAACACCTGATCCATATGAGCTACGGGCACAAATTCCACATCTTCCTTGATGCTGTCCGGAATGTCACGCAGATCCCGTTCATTATCCTTAGGCAGTAATATTTTTTTGTATCCCGCACGGTGGGCCGCCAGTGACTTCTCTTTCAGACCGCCTATCGGCAGTACCCGTCCGCGCAGCGTAATTTCACCTGTCATGGCGATATCCTTCGACACATGTTTGTTGGTCAGAGCCGAGATCAGCGCTGTTGCCATCGTTATGCCTGCAGATGGACCATCTTTCGGAATTGCACCTTCCGGCACGTGAATGTGAATGTCGTTTTTCTCATGGAAATCAGATGCAATCCCAAGCTGCGCTGCTTTCGAACGTGTATAGCTGAATGCAGCCTGAGCTGATTCCTTCATGACATCTCCCAGTTTACCCGTAAGGGTCAGCTTGCCTGTTCCTGGCACTACGGTGACTTCAATAACGAGCGTGTCTCCGCCCACTTCCGTCCACGCCAGCCCTGTTACTGTGCCAATCTGATCTTCCAGCTCTGCCATGCCATAACGGAATTTACCCGGACCAAGATAGTCTTTAACATCATCCGGCGAGATGACAATCTGACCTTCGGTGCCCGACACAACATTCTTAGCCGCTTTCCGGCATAGTGATGCCATTTGCTGTTCCAGATTCCGCACACCCGATTCACGCGTATACTCACGAATAACCTTCAGCAGACTGTCATCTGGCACTTGCAGCTGATCTTCTTCCAGACCGTGGTCCTTTTTCTGTTTTGGAAGCAAATAGTTTTTGGAAATTTGCAGCTTTTCCAGCTCGGTATACCCCGGAATATTCAGCATTTCCATCCGGTCAAGCAGCGGACGCGGAATGTTATGCACGGTGTTCGCTGTAGTGATGAACATAACGTTGGATAAGTCAAAAGGCAGCTCTACGAAGTGATCACTAAACGTATTGTTCTGCTCCGGGTCAAGCACCTCCAGCAATGCAGCCGAAGGGTCTCCACGGAAATCAGAAGCCATCTTGTCGATCTCATCCAGTAAAAATACAGGGTTGAGTGAGCCTGCCGTTTTCATGCCCTGAATGATGCGGCCTGGCATCGCTCCTACATACGTACGGCGGTGTCCACGAATCTCTGCTTCGTCCCGAACGCCGCCCAGAGAGATGCGTACAAACTCCCGGCCCAGCGATCTCGCAATGGAACGGGCAAGGGAGGTTTTACCTACCCCTGGCGGTCCTACCAGACAGAGGATCGGTCCTTTGAGCTTTTTGACAAGCTTCTGCACAGCCAGATATTCCAGCACACGCTCTTTCGGTTTCTCCAGCCCGTAGTGATCGGCATTAAGCACGTCCTCGGCCTTCTGGATATCCAGATCGTCCTCGGTCAGCTGACTCCAAGGCAAAGCAAGCAGCCAATCCACATAATTGCGGATGACGCCCCCCTCTGCAGAGCTTGCCGGCATTTTCTCCAGTCGATCAATTTCCTTCTCGACTTTCTCTTTCACCTTGTCCGGCAGGCCAAGACTTTCCATCTGGTTGCGAAGTTCCTCAACTTCGCCCGCTCTGCCTTCTTTTTCACCAAGCTCCTTCTGGATTGCCTTCATCTGCTCACGCAAATAATATTCCTTCTGCGTTTTCTCCATCTGCTTCTTCACACGTTGGCTGATCTTGCGTTCAAGCTCAAGCACTTCGCGCTCGTTGTTCAGGATGTCGAGCAGTTTCTCCAGACGTTCACGCACGTCGATAGTCTCCAGAATTTCCTGTTTGTCCTTGATCTTCAAGGACAAATGGCTGGTAATGACATCAGCGAGTCGTCCTGGCTCTTCGATGTCGGATACGGCGGCCAGCGTCTCGGGAGTTACTTTTTTGGACAGATTAATATAATTCTCGAACTGATTCAGAACGGTACGCATCAGAGCGTCCGTCTCCGGATGACTATTCTCTTCCTCAGGCAGCTCTTGCGCCAGCACCTCGTAATAGTCCTCATTGTCCGTATATTCAATAATTTCAGCCCGTTCCAAGCCTTCCACAAGTACTCGAATGGTTCCATTGGGCAGCTTCAGCATCTGTCTTACCTTGGCTACGGTTCCAATACGGAAAATATCCTCTCGTGTGGGTTCCTCAATATTTACCTCGGCTTGGGAACATAGGAGAATCAAATGTTCTTCTACCATCGCTTTTTCTAAAGCCTTGACCGATTTCTCCCGGCCCACATCGAGATGCAGCACCATACTCGGGTAGACGAGAAGTCCTCTTAAAGGCAGTAAAGGAAAACGACGACCTTTCACTTTGCTCGGTCCCATCGCTTTCGCACCTCCAATGGCTCTCAGGTTGTAGTCATCCATTATTCTATCAAATGTTCACATAAAAAACCAATGAAGGGAAGCGCTTAGCAGCTTCCCGAATCTGTAACACGTCCCGGGCGAGGTAACTCTGCCCGTAAATAAGAAGCGGATGCCGGAGGAAAAATGTCCGTTTTCGGTGCCGTCGTCTCCTCTGCCACCACCTGCTGCTCCACTTGCTGCACTCCCGGCTCCACGCCAAACACTTCACGAAATACATCCTGAACCGTATCTACCGGGATTACCCGCAAGCCATCCAGATTGTCAAAAATGGACTGCCAGTTCTCCGCCGGTATAATGACCGTCTTCGCCCCAGCCTGAAAAGCCGCCTCCACCTTTGCCAGCACGCCGCCTATCGGCTTCACGCGCCCGTGGATACTGATCTCACCCGTCATCGCTATCTCATGATCTACAGGGCGCCCTTGAATGGCCGAAGCAATCGCTGTCGCCATGGCAATGCCCGCTGATGGGCCATCAATCGGCGTACCACCCGGGAAATTCACATGCAAATCGTAATCGCTCGTGCGAATCCCCATCGCTTTCAAAACGGTTAACACATTCTCAACCGAGCCTTTCGCCATACTTTTCCGCCGGAGTGTACGAGAACCGCCTCCAATCTCTTCCTCATCCACAACACCCGTAATGTTGATACGTCCTTGCTCTTTGGGTGCAGGAACAGCGGATACCTCGATCTCCAGAATCGTGCCCATATTGGGCCCATACACAGCAAGCCCGTTAACAAAACCGACCTGAGGCTGTGACGGCACTTTGCGATCCGGCCTTGGCTGAATCTGACTGCTGCCTGCAACCCACTCTACATCAGAAGCCTGAAGTGTCTCGCGCTTCTCCGTGAGCGCAAGGCCCGCGGCCAGCTGTATAATGTTGACCGCCTCGCGACCGTTGGTCGCATAACGCTTGACCACATCAACCGCTTCCGGACAAGGACTGAATCCGATTTTCTGCACAGCATCTTCTGCAATTCTGCCAATCTCCTCCGGCAGCAGTGGACGGAAATAGACCTCCATACACCGCGAACGCAGGGCAGGCGGGAGCTCGTGCGGGGAACGGGTCGTTGCACCGACAAGGCGAAAATCCGCAGGCAGACCATTTTGAAAAATATCGTGGATATAAGCAGGAGTATGCGTATCCTCCGAGTTATAGTACGCACTTTCCAAAAAGACCTTGCGATCCTCCAGCACTTTGAGCAGCTTATTCATCTGAATGGAATGTAATTCTCCAATTTCATCAATAAAAAGCATGCCGCCATGTGCTTTGGTCACCGCCCCCGGCTTCGGTTGAGGAATACCGGCAACACCCATCGCTCCTGCGCCCTGATAGATGGGATCATGAACGGAACCAATCAATGGATCAGCGATTCCGCGCTCATCGAAACGTGCTGTTGTTGCATCCAGTTCCGTGAATTTTGCATCTGCCTTGAAAGGAGATGACGGATTTTTCTTTGCTTCTTCCAGCACGACTCTGGCTGCGGCAGTTTTGCCAACTCCCGGCGGTCCATAAATAATAACGTGCTGCGGATTGGCACTGCATAGAGCTGCCTTGAGCGCACGCAGACCGTCTTTTTGCCCGACGATATCGTTAATGGTTGCCGGACGTGTCTTCTCCGCGAGCGGCTTGGTGAGCGAGATGGAACGCAGCTTGCGCAGCTTCTCAAGCTCCTTGCGGGATTCACGCTCAACGGCCGTACGGTTTGTTTTCTGGCCGCGAAGCAAATTCCAGAAGTATAACCCGATTACCACTCCAAAAAATAACTGTATCAACATGAATACCATGCCAAGCTCACCCATATTTCAACATCCTCCTGTTCTGTACTTCTTCTCATCTGTGATCATGCTAATACTTGGTAGTATAGCCTTTTCACCGAGACGTAAACGGGAGAAGCTGAATTTGTACTGAGAATTTATTCGAAGAATACGTAAAAAGCCCGCCAGGAATGGCGAGCCTTCAATAAATGTTAACGAAAATTAGTGCGAACGTCCAGGGATAACCCCTGTCTCTTCATACGCTTCAACGATTTTGTCGATTTCTTTTTTCAGTTCCTCGACCATAATCTCTTCCGGCACTTTACGAATCATTTTACCATGACGGAACAAGAGACCTTCTCCACGGGCACCTGCAATACCGATATCCGCTTCTTTGGCTTCACCCGGACCATTTACTGCACAACCTAGCACGGACACTTTGATCGGCACCTTCAGCTTGGAAATATACTCTTCCACCTCGTTAGCAATGGAGAACAGATCAATATCCAAACGCCCGCAGGTCGGACAAGAAATCAGTGTAGCTGCATTGGAAATCAGCCCAAACGTTTTGAGCAAATCGCGTGCAACCTTGATCTCCTCGACAGGATCAGCGCTCAGCGAGATCCGCATCGTAGAACCGATACCCATAGAGAGTAAGGCCCCCATACCTGCTGAACTTTTGATCGTACCCGAGAATAGTGTACCTGCCTCGGTAATTCCGAGGTGCAGTGGATACGGAATAATCTGAGCCGCTTTCGTATATGCTTCAATCGCCATTGGGACATCCGATGCCTTGAGAGATACGATAATATCATGGAAATCAAGCTCTTCGAGAATACCGATGTGATACAAAGCACTTTCAACCATGGCATCAGCTGTAGGATAACCGTATTTTTCGAGTAAATGGTTCTCCAGTGAACCTGCATTCACCCCGATGCGAATCGGGATGCCTTTATCTTTACAAGCCTTCACAACCTCTTCAACCTTGGCACGTTTACCGATGTTACCCGGATTAATCCGTACTTTATCAATGCCGTTCTCGATGGCTAACAGAGCGAGCTTATAGTTAAAATGAATATCAGCAACCAGCGGAATGTGAATCCGCTTTTTGATTTCTTTAATCGCTGCCGCAGCTTCTTCGTTATTAACGGTTACACGCACCACCTGGCATCCCGCTTCCTCCAAGCGCAAAATCTCTGCGACTGTGGCCTCCACATCTGCTGTTTTGGTCGTACACATACTCTGGATAATAACCTCGTTGCTGCCGCCAATCGTCAAATTCCCTACTTTCACGGGACGGGTATCCTGTCTTAAATACATGAGTGATTTCTCTCCCCACAACGTCAAAGCTCCACTCTGACAAAAGACTAAATAAACGCCTTCTGCCCAAGTGGAGAACTGACAAGTCTATATTTCAGAGCTCAGCCGAAGAAGTGCCGCTTAGGCACTTTCCTCCTGCTTATCGTCCTTCGATTGGCCAAGTTCAGGCACAACTTTCTTCTCAACGACTTCTTCGGTGATGACACAGCTGGTCACATCTTCACGTGAAGGCACTTCATACATGATATCCAGCATGATGCTTTCAATGATTGCACGCAAACCACGTGCACCCGTGTTACGCTTGATCGCTTCTTTGGCGATCGCCAGCAACGCACCCGGTTCAAACACCAGGTTTACATTGTCCAGCTCAAGCAGTTTTTGATATTGCTTCGTCAAGGCATTTTTCGGTTCGGACAAAATCCGCACCAACGTATCCTCATCCAGCGGCTCCAAAGTAGAGATCACTGGCAGACGACCTACAAATTCAGGGATCAGACCGAATTTCAGCAAGTCTTCCGGCAATACCAAGCCCAGGTATTCACCCGGTTTCAAATCTTTTTGCTCCGTAGCGGCATTAAAGCCAATGACTTTTTTACCGATCCGGCGTTTGATCATCTGCTCGAGGCCGTCAAAAGCACCACCGCAGATAAACAGAATGTTTGTTGTATCAATCTGAATGAATTCCTGATGCGGATGCTTACGGCCGCCCTGCGGCGGTACAGAAGCAACGGTGCCTTCAAGAATTTTCAGCAATGCTTGCTGCACACCTTCACCGGATACGTCACGTGTAATGGACGGATTCTCCGATTTACGTGCCACTTTATCAATCTCATCAATATAGATAATGCCGCGCTCTGCTTTTTCCACATCATAGTCAGCCGCCTGGATGAGCTTGAGCAGAATGTTCTCAACATCCTCACCCACGTACCCCGCTTCTGTCAATGAAGTTGCGTCCGCAATAGCAAAAGGAACGTTCAAAATTTTTGCCATCGTTTGTGCAAGCAGCGTTTTACCGGAACCCGTAGGCCCTAACAGCAAAATGTTACTTTTGGACAGCTCGACATCCTCAATTTTGCTTTGTGTATTAATCCGCTTGTAGTGGTTGTACACTGCAACAGACAAGGATTTTTTCGCTTGTTCCTGGCCAATAACATATTGATCCAGAATATCACGAATTTCTTTTGGTTTCGGAATATCTTTCAGGTCCAATTCTTCATCATGACCAAGTTCTTCCTCTACAATCTCGGTGCAAAGTTCAATACATTCATCACAGATGTACACGCCTGGTCCTGCAACCAGTTTACGTACCTGTTCTTGAGATTTACCGCAAAAAGAGCATTTCAGCTGCCCTTTCTCGTCGTTAAATTTAAACATGAAACCACCCCTTTAGGAATTGATCGGTCTGCTGAGCACCTGGTCAATAATGCCGTACGTTTTCGCTTCTTCAGCGCTCATGAAAAAGTCACGGTCTGTATCCCGCTCAATTTTATCAAGGGGCTGACCTGTACGATCAACATATATTTGATTCAGTTTCTGACGAGTTTTAATGATCCATTCGGCGTGAATTTTAATATCCGCAGCCTGTCCCTGTACGCCGCCAAGCGGCTGGTGAATCATGACTTCACTGTTCGTAAGCGCGTATCTTTTGCCAGGAGCACCTGCCGTCAGCAATAGAGAACCCATGCTTGCTGCCATGCCTACGCAAATGGTCGATACATCAGGCTTGATAAATTGCATCGTATCGTATATACCCATCCCTGCAGTAACAGAACCACCAGGTGAATTAATGTACAAGCTGATATCCTTCTCCGGATCATCGGCTGCCAAAAACAAAAGCTGAGCTATGACAAGATTGGCTACATCGTCATCAATCGCACTGGTTAGAAAAATAATGCGATCCTTCAGCAAACGTGAATATATATCGTAAGAACGCTCGCCTCGATTGGTTTGTTCAACAACCATTGGCACCAGACTCATGAGACCAACCTCTTTTCTACATGTAATTAGACATAGGCTGACTGTAAAGCAAACCCAAAATCATTTTAACATGTTCCTGTGACAATGTCATTTTTCAGGAATCATGTCATCTTGCGGTTGTTTACGATTTAGCCTGATCATATTTAACCATGTTTTCTATGTATGTGCAAATTACAACCATCCTATGCCGCCTTGCCTTTTTTTATTTCACCTGAAGTGCAAAGGAGTAAAATTTATGGGGAAAGGGCACAGTGCAACAAAAGTTAATAACATCCAAATCATCACTCATATTGCTATAAAATGGATGCTCTAATTTAAAAATAAGGCACGTAATGAACTCACGTGCCTTATCATTTATAAAGCCGCCATACTCAGACAGCTTGTCTTATTTTTCGCCAGCTTCTGCAGCAGCTTCTTCGGCTGGAGCTTCAACCGGCTCAACAACTTTGCTGTTCTCTACGAGAACGTCGATTGTTTTGCGCAGTTTAACTTCATCGCGAAGGCTCTCCAGAGAACCGTTGCCTTCGAGGATGCCACGAATCTCTTCAGCAGGACGCTTGTAGGATTCAGCCATTTTCTCGAGCTCTTGGTTCACTTCTTCGTCGGATACTTCGATGTTTTCCGCTTTGCCTACTGCTTCAAGCACCAGGTTGTTGCGTACACGCTTCGCAGCATCATCTTGCATTTGTGCTCTCAGATCAGCTTGAGTTTGACCGGAGAAGCTCAGGAACATTTCAAGGTTCATACCTTGGTTGCGAAGACGGTTGTCGAAATCACGCATCATGTTCTGTACTTCGCTCTCAACCATTGCAGAAGGGATATCCACTTCAGCATTCTCAGCTACTTTTTCTACAACTGCATTTTCCTGTGCAGCTTTGAACTCATCAGCTTTACGGGATTCCAGTTGTGTTTTGAGGTCAGCTTTGTACTCTTCAAGAGTATCAAATTCACTAACATCTTTAGCAAACTCATCATCCAGTTCTGGAAGCTGTTTGCGTTTGATTTCATGAACTTTCACTTTGAATACCGCTTGTTTGCCAGCCAGTTCAGCTGCATGGTAGCTCTCCGGGAAAGTTACTTCCACGTCTTTGAAGTCGCCAGTGGACAGACCCACGACTTGCTCTTCAAAGCCAGGAATGAATGTGTTGGAACCCAGTTCCAGGGAGTAACGCTCTGCTTTACCACCTTCGAAAGGTACACCATCAACAGAACCGTCGAAGTCGATTACAGCAACATCGCCGTTCGCTGCAGCGCCTTCGTCAACTACAACCAGTTCGGCATGACGCTGTTGCAGACGCTCCAGCTCTTCTGTTACTTCTGCATCGGTTACTTCAGATTTAGCTACAGCAACTTCGATTCCTTTGTAGTCACCCAGAGTAACTTCAGGTTTCACGGTTACTTTAGCTTTAAATTTGAAAGATTGCCCTTTGGCAAATTGCTCGATGTCAACATCAGGACGATCTACCGGGAAGATATCCGTTTGGTCAATCGCTTCTGTGTAAGCTTCAGGAAGCAAAATGTCGATTGCGTCTTGATAAAGGCTCTCTACCCCGAAACGAGCTTCGAAGATGGAACGTGGCACTTTACCTTTACGGAATCCAGGCACGTTTGCTTGTTTAACTACTTTATTAAAAGCTTTGTCAAGTGCTGCAGTTACACGATCTGCACCGACTTCAACCTCAAGAACCCCAAGGTTCTTCTCTATCTTTTCCCAAGTTGCTTTCATTGTATACTTTCCCCTCCAAAATTCACATGTTCACGTAGGCGATCACGCACAAAATAACCATTTTAGTATAAACAAGTTTACATTCTTTTTCAAGGGGAATCCCTTGATACGGTTTAAGGTAAACGTTTCCGTCCTTTATTTGCTATCCAAACCGGCAGAAACAAACTGTTTCATAGAGCGATATGCCTGCTCCAGCCGGAACCTCATTGCACCAGTTACAGCGTACATTGAGCGCGTATTCTCTTCATCATGCGAACCGCCGAGACTGTCCGCCACCGTCATATGTAGTGCAGCGGCCCATATGTCTGCCATCGCATCATTATCCTCAAGCATGGACTGGTAATCCCGCGTTCCGTAGACTGCCATTACATATTGTATCCACAGTTCCTGGGCAAAATAAAAGAGCGTAGGCTCATGAACCTCCGTCTGATCCGCCACCCGTTCCAGAATCTGCACGATCTGCAGCGGAAACTCTTCCGGCTTGAGCGGTACGGCTGCCACATCAATTTCTACCTGTTCTTCGCCCCTGGTAAATTGAATGATCTCCTGCAGCCCTCTACGGCGCAAGGTTTGCAGCACTCTGAACTGCAACAGTGGATGAAGCGGCTTCGTTTGCAGCCAGTGAACAAGTTCCTCATCTACCTTGGAAACGTCCAGAAAGGCCAGCTGCTCCAGCGCCAGCATCGTCTGTTCAGACAACGGCCCTTCCATAACTGTACGAAGAAGCTTGTCGGCGTAACCGTCATCCTGTGCAAGCTTTAACTTGGCATGCTGCCGAGCCATCTCTTCCTCGCTGACCTCTTCCTCGTCATCCTGCTCTGGCTCGACTGTGCGACTCGCTGGCGTTTCCATCGCTTCATATTGAGGAAAGGCTGCCTGGAGCCACTCCAGCAGGGCACGCCATTCATCGTAATGACGCTCTTCCTGTCCCTGGCATTGCAGCAAAAAGCGAAGCAATTCCATCGCTTCACCATATCGTTCATTTTCAAGCATTACCGTCAGTTGTATCTGATAGTAGTCCAGCGTTTTTGGAAACAGCACGATCTTGTTATTGTGCGAGGTTTCCGGGGTTGTAGATTCCTTGATGGGAGCACCTCCTCTGTTCCTGAATCTGCATTTGGAATCAACCGTGAATAGATATATATTAACGAATATTGATCTATTTCCCGCATTCTTCTGATATTTTAACATAACCTTAATTAGAATGAAAAAAACGTTGCGGCCGCCAAATATCATATACGAAATTGGATCGAAAATAAAACATTTGATATTATATTTTATTTATGATAAAATCATTTTTGCTTGAAAAAATTCATGTCTCAGTAGCTCAGCAGGATAGAGCAACGGCCTTCTAAGCCGTCGGTCGGGGGTTCGAATCCCTCCTGGGACGTCATAAAAAGAAGCTTCCTTCGGGAAGCTTTTTTTGCGTTCTGGGGATGAGAACCCCATGGGTTCGTCGGAGCATTTGCTTCGGGAGCTTATACTTCGCAGTCTCGACTGCAAGGAGAGTATCCCTCCTGGGACGTCATAAAAAGAAGCTTCCTTCGGGAAGCTTCTTTTTGCGTTCTGGGGATGAGAACCTCACGGGCTCGTCGGAGCATTTGCTTCAGGAGCATTCACTGCAACGTTAATCAAAATGGATGCCCGAGGCGATTGAAAGGCCGTACCACAGAGTTTCTCACTCCTTACCCGCACATCAAAACTTCTAACGAATCCAGGAGACGCTATTTGCTTTGTTTTGGGCTTTTCACAAACGTAACGATTCCCACAGACCTTATTTATTCGCATTCGCGTGTTTAATGCACTTTTCCGTGCCAATTTGACTAAATAGCGTTTGTGGGGATCGTTAGAGTTTGAAAAGCCCCTATATACGCTAAATAAGGTTTCTCAGAATCGTTAGCGTTTGAAGAGTTGAATGGGTAGGATGAATTGAACGGAGTTGGGATGGTTTGGGGTTGGGTTGGGTTGGGTTGGGTTGGGTTGGGTTGGGTTGGGTTGGGTTGGGTTGAATCAAGTTTGAGCGTATGGAGTTGGGTTTAACAAATGAATCTTTCTCATTCTATATTCTATATCATCATACGCCTATAACCCTTTCCCTTTGCTCTTACTTGTATCCAAGTAACCCTGTCCAATTTACCTGTCATCATGTAGACAACGCTTTATTTTAAAGGAGCCCAGCTCCCTACACTTACTCTCATACTCCAACTCCCTACCCTTATACTTTTTGAAAATAGACATGTTCTTGGTACGTGCCATAACAAACAGCATAAACACCACCAGAAATTGTTAACCATCCTTGTCACGACACCAGGCTAAGCGTACCAAGCGATGCATGCAATAACCATACACACGTTTGCTGTAAAGTTTTTCATTACATTGCCCCATGTTGACATGGAATGTTATGCTTGTTTAATTAGATCTACGATAAACAGGAGATTAATTATGTCATCACATACCCAACATCATCAGCACTCCCTTCCTTTGACGGAAAAAGAACAGTCCCAACGCGGGACTGAACAACCACAGCACACATCCAGAAATTATGCGTTGCTGCTTGCCGGAATTATCGTGCTTGCCGCTACGATGCGTTCCCCCATTACTGCCACTGGTCCCGTGGTGGAATTGATTCGTTCAGACACTGGCATCGGCCATACGATGGCTGGATTACTGACATCACTGCCTTTGATTGCTTTTGCAGCTGTCTCACCTTTTGCTCCGCGCCTTGCCAGACGTTTTGGGCTGGAGACCGCTCTCCTGCTTGCAGTAATCATTGTTACTGGAGGTATAACTTTACGCCTTCTTCCCTCTGTTGTCGCTTTGTATGCAGGGACAGCTCTTCTGGGATGCGGGATTGCCTTCAGCAACGTACTCTTGCCAAGTTTAATTAAACGTGATTTCCCGTTACGTGTCGGCATGGTCACAGGGCTGTACTCGGTTTCCATGAATATGTTTTCCTCGATCTCGTCAGGCATCAGTGTACCCGTGGCAGAAGCCGCTTCATTTGGATGGAGGGCCTCATTGGGAATGTGGGTCATCTTCTCTATACTGGCCGTTTTGTTATGGCTGCCCCAAGCATGGAAAGGCCGACAACAGATGTTATATGTGACCTCCCTGAATGAAGGCACACCCACTCGACTGCGGACATCTTCCCTGGCCTGGTTTGTGACACTGTTTATGGGGTTACAGTCGCTAATCTTCTATACCACCATCACCTGGCTTCCCGAAATTCTAACGGACCAAGGCTTCAGTGCCTCCTCGGCAGGCTGGATGCTTTCACTGATGCAGCTGGTGAGTGTTCCCGTAACTTTCGTTGTGCCAATCCTTGCTGGAAGAACAAAAGATCAACGACTGCTGACCACCATCACATGTACATCACTTATCTTGGGATATGCCTTGTTATTTACCGGTGTGCCTGTGCTTGTTACTATCGGAGTTGCGTTAGCCGGTGTTGGTGCAGGAGCTTCCTTTGGTCTGGTCACCATGTTTTTTGTGCTTCGCACCACTCATGCGCGGGAGGCTGCACGTTTGTCGGGAATGGCTCAATCCTTCGGATATCTGCTTGCGGCGGGCGGACCCTTGCTCTTTGGCCTGCTGCATGACTGGACCCATGGCTGGACACTGCCGCTGCTTATTCAAATCATTGTTGCGATTGTGCTTCTTATGACCGGGATTCAGGCAAGCAAAGATCGAACCATTTCTTAGTTTGGTAAAAAAACCATCAGGGACAGGATTTCGAGCCTTCCCTGTAAGCAAACAACAAGAAACGGCCTCGCCCTGTACACTCAACAGGGGAGGCCGTTTCTCATATCTCGCTTTCGTCTCTGTCACCGGCTTTATGCCGGGAGGACGAGAGCTTTACTTTTCCAGACAACATGCTCTTACGCGTTTACTTCACCTTTACCTGAATGGTATTGGTGCTTGTTGCTCCCGCAGCATTAATCAGCTCGGCCCGGTACGTATACGTGCCGGATGCCTTGCCTTTCACCGAAGTCACGGCGAATTGCGGCAGCGGGGTTGTAGCTTTGAGCGACTGTGTATCAATTAGCTCATCATTCTCGTAAAGACGATACTCGGTTGCATTGGTTCCCCACCAAAGGTTCATCATCACTTTGTAGTTGCCGTCCACATCCCAGTTGTCATGAGAGAGGGTCGCTTTGCCAGGCAGTGCATCGGTTACCCTTACTGTCAGTGTCTGACTGCGTGTGACTCCTTTGTCATTAGCAAGCTCGGCAACATAAGTGTAGGTGCCATTGGTTTTGCCTGTAATTTTCGTATGAGCAAACTGTGCCCAAGGCGCATTATAAGTCAGCTTTTGCGAATCCACCAGCACGCCATCCTCATACAGCTTGTAGCTGGTCGCATTTTCACCCCACCACATGTTCATCGTCACGGTATAGTCGCCCCCTAACAGACCATTTACAAATCCGTTATTATGGGACAAAGATGGCGTTCCGGGCGCTTTGGTCGCTGGTGTTTCCGGCTCCGTCTGTACAGACTCCACCTTGATGGTAGTGCTCGTTGTGCCGGCAAGACCCTGTTCATCTTTCACTGTTGTTTCTACAGTGTACGTACCACCCTCAATACCCTCCAACGCATAATTGAAGCTGCCATCCGTCTGAACCGTAAATGTGCCTTCTTTCAACGTTGATCCATCTTCTTTTTTCACCACGTAGGATGCTTCCAGCGCGGCGGTTGGATCAAATTGAATACTCCAGCCTTTGGCCAGTGCAGGAGCTGCACGGAAATACAGATCATCTACCGAACCGTTAATCACAACGGCATCTTCAGCTTTAAACTCCAGATTTTGCGGAGCTGTTACTGCTGGTGCTGTCTTTTTAACCAGAAACGGAGGTGTATCCTCCTTATAGGTTTTGCTGTCCGCGCCAATGGTTGTAATATCGACCGTGTACAAGCCATCCGGCAGTTCAGCGACTTCATCTGTCGTATAATCAGCATACTGACCATCCCAGGCCAGGTTGTATCGGGTATTCGCATTAAAATTATAATAATTGCCGAAAATCGAGCCAATGTATCCGTCTTGATAATAACCACCGTCCGGATCAAGGCCGTTATAGATTTCGATAAGCGCAAACGTCATTGGATTATGGAACTCCATTGCAACGTTCAATGTATCCAGAGAACCGTCTGCCTTCAACGGATAGTAGAACGGATTTTTCGCAGTTCCTTTGACTGTCTCAATGTATTTCACTCCACTGGAGGTCACATTAAAGTGAGCCACATACGGCACTGTAAATGTATTTGTTCCATTCGTAATTTCAATATACCCCTGTGCCTCTGTTACCGCTGTAACCCCGCGAGGTACGGTAACGGTTACTGCCAATTCTTCCTCCCCATTCAAAGTGAATGAAGTTTTATCTACGGCAACAGACACCCCTGGCACCGTTCGTGTCGGATTCACATTGACCGTATACTCGCCACCATTTCCGTTCAAAGCCTGAACCTTGATCGTTTTGGTCACTGTTTTTTCATCCGTGCTCATAAAGTTGCCATAGTTGATGCTGCCCGTGATGTTTTCTTTTTCAACAACCGAGCCGTTCTCGGTATACCGGGTTACATCCATGACTTTGACAAAGGCAGCAGGATCAATGGATTTTACCGCCTGAATGCGGCCTGCACCTTGATCAAATACATCATATTTCGCTGTATCCAAGATTTTAGCGTTATTCATCAGAGCAGCCTTGACATCAAAAGGCGTCCAGTCCGGGTGCTTTTCAAGCAGCAGTGCAGCCAAACCCGCTACGTGAGGAGCAGCCATACTTGTTCCACTTTTGCGATCATACGCTTGCGAATAATCAGCATCTGGTTCATCTTTGCCATAGGCAGGAACTGTTGAAAGAATGTTGGAGCCCGGTGCAACGACATCCGGTTTGATATCAAGCGTTACTTTGGCAGGCCCGCGGGAACTGGAAGAACTCATTTCGTCCCCTGGTGTCTGACTGCGCTCAAAATCACTGAAGCTCACTTCAACGGGTTGGCCTGCATCCAGCTCAGCCTTGATCACTTCGCCGTCTTCCTTGGACATGCTCAGTGTCGGGATCAGATCGAAGCTGTCACCAAGATAAACGCCGATTGGCCCCGGAATATTGTTAAATACGATAACACCTACAGCTCCAGCGGCTTTGGCATTCGCAATTTTCTCTACAAATGCAAGCTCACCACGCTGAATCAAAGCCACCTTACCTGTGAAATCCTTACCTTCAAAATCAGCCGGTTTACCCAAAGCTGCAAATTCAACAGCATACTTGTCGGTCAAAACAGATTCAGGATCAGCCGCGAGACTCCAGCCCATCACTTCCAAACGATAGACCGATTCGGTAACAGCCCGTGGCGTTTGCTCCGACTGTGCTGGTGCAGGTGTTGTCACAGTTTCATCCTGAGCGTCGGATGGTAAAACCCCGTCTGTTCCTTCTGCCGCAGGAGCAGGTACTTCTGATGTTCCTTCATTAGTCGCTGCCGTGTCTGCGGTTTGTGCAGGTTCAGTCTGATCAGGCTGGGAAGCTTGCTGTGCCTCATCAGAGACTGCTTCATTGGCAGCATTTCCGCCATTTTGTGCAGGTGCAGCCGTTTCTCCTGTATCGCCTTCCGGCGCAGTCACTCCAGTTCCACCTTCCGGTGCGTTTACTGGTGCCGATTCAGGAGTTTGTGTTTCGGGAGCACTGCCCAGTTCAGGTGTTTGCTCGTTCTCTGGAACTGGTTGCTGCTCAGGTGTTTCTTCCTCGCCCTCTTCGCCAATCCAGAAATGTGTATTAGCCGTAATCAACTGGCTGGGACCTGTCGAGTTCCCCACCGTAATCGCCATCGCGGATGCACCCGGTGAACCAAGTGTATAGCGGTTAGGGCCGCTATTACCGCTGGATACCACCGCGGTTACACCAGACAACATAGCGTTATTCAATGCAACCGATGTCACGTAGCTTGGATCATTGTTCTCGGCCCCAAGCGACAGGTTGATGACATCCATGCCGTCAGATACCGAACGGTCAATACCGCCAAGTACCCATGATGTCTGCCCATTGCCGTATGGTCCAAGAACTCGATAAGCATAGACATCCGCTTCAGGAGCGATACCAACGATACCGTAGTCTCCTGCTTCACGTGCAGCCACTGTACCTGAGACGTGTGTGCCGTGAGATGTATAGTAAGAGCTTCCTCTTTCATTAAGTTCGGGCTGACCCGATGCTTTCCACTCCTGATAAGTCGTTTCATATGGATCATTATCGTTATCTACAAAATCCCATCCGCCTTTATAGGCATCACGCAGATTCGGGTGAGTATAGTCAATCCCGGTATCAATGACACCCACTTTCACACCTTTACCTTTATATCCCAATTCCCATACTTCAGGCGCTCCGATAAAAGGTGCGGTATCCTTCATATACGGGTTGACTTCACCAGTGTCTGGTGCCAGGGTTACTTCAAGGTCAGGATATACGCTGACCACTCCTGGTATTTGAAGCAATTGTCCCAATTGATTCCCCTTCACTTCAAGGGCTACACCATTAAGGGCATATGCATAATTGTCCAGCACTTCGTGTTTGATTTTTTTCTGAGTGAGGCTATGTACAAATGACTGTTGTTGCTCTTCAACTTGAGTCACAGCCTTTGTTTCCATAGAGGAGGTAAATGATCTTCCAGAGAGGGTTGTTTCACCTTGTGCTACAGCAACAGGTTTATTGGACAGCTCAACGATGACACGAGTATTCTCTCCGCCGAGACCTTCCAGACTTTTATCCAAAAATGGATCTGCAGCAATTCGAGCCTCCCGATCGGCAAGCACTTCTCTCATCTGCTTTGCTTCGGTGCTGTTTAACGTATTATCCAGTTGAATTGCGGAATCTGCAGGAGCAGCTCCAGCAGCAGGCAGGATAAGTGAAAAAACCATAAGGACACTCAATAACATGGATATCAATCGTTTATTCAAGGTTATGCCCTCCTTCATCGTGTAAACCTCACCATAATGGGTTCTTGCTCACTTCTAAGCACTGCAATTCTTTCGACTACATTCACCGCCTATCTGCAAGATGTTTGACCCTTGGTAAATTATTCTACCAAAATATCTCATTTTCCTTCTAATTACTTACATTATGATATAGAAATTACTTATATGGGTCTTTAGTAGGTTAAACATTCGCATTTGTATATTCCTGTCGTTTGAATATTCAAATTCAAAATATGGGGTGGGGACAAGGAAAAACCATGCATCTCTGAACGAGATAAACGCATGGTCTTGAGTGAGTTTTATTCGACTTAAAACATTCTTACGGTAGGGTGAGAAGTGGTACAGACATTCCTTTTCCTATAGTTTAAAATTCATATAACAAAGTTTTTTGATTATTAAATTTGATTATCCGGCTTGAATGCTTCAATACGCAGTCGTTTGTAATCTGCATAAATCGCATCATTTTTCCACAGCTTAGGTCTGACGATTTCGCTAATTTCCTGACACCATTCCTTCACCTGCTCGGGGTTAAACCCCTTAAAATAATCATCTCCAAAATGAGTCAGCCAGCCTGCAATTCCATCCTCACCATCTGCCAATTTAGTAGGACGATCGTAGTGATAGGCCTGACGAACCATAAATCCCCTGTCCTCTAAAATACGGCTGTACTGCCCAATGGTCGGAAAATACCAAGGATTACGCTCCGCTGCGTTAATGCCTGTATGTCGCTCCAACACCTCTTCTACTGCTTTCACGATGATCTGCACGTTCCCCTGACCGCCAAATTCGGCTACAAATCGTCCTCCCGGCTTCAAGGCTTGCCATACACAGTCTACAACGTTGCGGGAATTACGCATCCAGTGTAGAGCAGCATTCGAAAACACAGCATCATATGCTCGTTCTGTATGAAAGTGCTCACCATCCGCCTCCATAAACTCCAGTTGCGGGAACTTTTGCTTTGCCCGGGCAATCATATCCGAGGAAGCATCCATACCCGTCACCTCTGCTCCCAAAAGAGAAATCTCATGCGTTAAATCTCCGGTTCCGCAACCGAGATCGAGAATGTACTCACCCGCTTGGGGACGCAGCCAGGAAATCAGACTTTTTCCATACTCCGATACAAAAGCCAGTTGATTGTCGTAGTCCTCGGCCTGCCACTGATTAATTGATTTCATCTGCTCCACCGTCGCTTTCGCTGTTGATATATATATTGTGGCACAATTCATCTTATTGTTTAAATATATATAATCTATCTATTTTATAGGAAAAATCAATTAAGCGGAGCCGGGCATCTATTCTTCTGAATGCATGCTAGAAACTGGATGTCACTGTTAGTCAGCTATTTGGCAGCTATTACGGTGACTAGCTTGGAATTGTTCTTCCGTTAAAGCCCGCCGTTGTTGCATTCGGCGCAGGCATTATCTTGCTGCCAGATTTTTCGCTGGAAGAGTAAAACCGGGTACCGTGTTGGGCGGGCTTCTTCTACGAGGCATGGTGACTCGGGGCGGATGCAGTTCCTTTTGGGGGAATGATGACCTGGGGCGATTGCACTTCCTTCTGCGGGAGATGGCGACATGGCTTGGTTGCACTACCACCTTCTGCGGGAAATGGTGACATGGCTTGGTTGCACTTCCTTCTGCGGGAGATGGTGACCTGGCTCGGCTGCACTACCACCTTCTGCGGGAAATGGTGACCTGGGGCGGCGTAACTTCTAACACTTTGTGCTCATTCAACTTACTTTGTAAATACAGTGTTAGTTCTTATCCTGTTCCTTACGCATCACTCGCCCCCCTCCGTTCACATTTGTAATTCTAACGAATCGAAACAACCTTATTATAGTGAATTTAAGCATTTTCCAATTCTAACGATTCGAGGAAACGCTATTTAGGCTAATTGGTACGAAAAAGGGCATAAAACTCGTGAAATAGATGAAATAAGCTTTCTACGATTCGTTAGATTTTTAGAATGCAATAAAAGAGGCAAATAACGCTTCTCTGAATCGTTAAAATTTGGATGTGACGTTGGTAGTGATGATGGTTGCGATGGTGCGATGGTTGTGACGATGGTGATGATTGCGATGATGGTGATGATTGTGTTGGCGGTGCTGGTGATGCTTGTGTTGGCGGTGCTGGTTGCGCTAAAGGTTACGCTGAACTCACTGCGCGCTCCTCTCACGATCAAGCTTGTCCATCTGGACTCACGTCCCAGGAGGGATACTCGTCTTGCAGGCGAGACTGCGATGCCCTTCCTCACGAAGCCGATGCTTCGGCGAACCCTCGGGGTTCTCATCCCCTGAACGCAAAAAGAAGCTTCCCGAAGGATGCTTCTCTTCATGACGTCCCAGGAGGGATTCGAACCCCCGACCGACGGCTTAGAAGGCCGTTGCTCTATCCTGCTGAGCTACTGAGACAAGTATGTATAACAAAAATGCGGAACGTTCTCTATTATACTCCGATTTCTATATTTTTCAATAGTTTTATTAAAAATTAATAATGCATCCACTAAACACCCTGCGCCGTATAGTATGCATACTGCTATCTAAAGCCGAATAGGCTATTGGTTTTGAGGTAATAGTAATAACACTCTTCCGCGGGAAGCTTATCCAAAACCTTGCACCCAAATTCACCATCATCAATAGGGTACCGGCACCGCTCCCACTTATTCAACTTACCACTTGAAGGGTAATTGGTTTGCATACATACATTTCAGAGTTCTATTGAAGGAGAGATTTTCTATGAGACAACTTTTATCATCATTATCCTATTTCAGCATTTTCTTTGCACCTTTTCTATTTCCCATCATTGTTTGGATTGTTGCGCGGGATGAATACATCGCAGGACATGCAAAGCGCGCACTTCTCTCCCATGTATTCCCATTTCTCGCTGCGATTCCGCTACTGTATTTCCTTGTGACTTCCCAAAGCGTGGGATCAGCTGTCGGTTTTGTTGTTTTGTTCTTTGTCATCTATGGCCTCAGCTTTGTGTACAATATCGTAAAAGGCATTCAGGTTCTGCGTGAATACTATTGATCCTGCAGCAGTGAATATCTCATCTCATTTCATCTCATCTGCTCAGCAATTCACTCACATATGATCCGAATGCTGACAAAATGACAACACCCCCGCCGTACCCGGCGGGGGTGTGTTTGTTTAGGCGCCTACCACAATTAAAACTTCACCCTACTTAGGGTGTGTCTTGAAACCCATCGAAGTGCATCTTTTACCACCCTTTTCGCCCCCTGCTGCGACACTTTTCCTTGACATGCCCCGGAAAGTCTGCGATAAATCTGCTGGCTTGGAACAAAAATTGTGCAAAATCCGCTTCCTCCGTTCTTAGTTTTCAGACACGCCCTGATCTAATCAGGTTCGGTCCACCCTAACGCTACCTCTAATTCACTCACTAACAGTAACTTATTCTTTCTCCCTCACGCTTGACCGATCAGATACCGCTGAAGTGTGGGGCCAAGCAAACCAAAAGCAAACAGGTTACTTTGAAACTGCGCCTTGTCCTCCTCGGCTGTGATACCTTCACTATTTTCAAACGCTGTATCTGTCGCATCTTCAAAAGCCGTATGCATGTTATTGTTATACCAGTCAATCGCTGCATCCGAGTGATTGCGTACAATGCGCACCACCTGAAGCTCATTCCCCGGCTGGGTTGAAGCAACATATACAAGTAATGACGGATCTCCCGCGTTGCCAGGCTGCACTTCCACCTCTGCACAAGATAATCCATCCACTTCCGTTAATCTGCGTATTTTAGCATCCTGAATGGCGTACATCGTCATCTCTCTCCTTTTGTTCTGATCAATTGCTTCATTGCTTCGTTGCAGTTCCAGTCATGTTGCCCGCTCTGTTCATGTCGTTTGTTCAATTTGTTGCCGGGTCTCCGCTGTGCCTAGCCGGTAAATCTCTCGATATACTTGCTGCAAAACCGCCTCATACGCACGGTTCACATCATGTTCTGGCGTGTCCGGCCACGGAAATACCATCCCGGGAAAGGCTTCTTCTTCCTTTTCCTGCATAAGATAAAGCAATCCCAGTAAATGCTCGGCTTCCTGCGGTGTAGCTTGAATCACCCATTCATAGGATGATGCAGACGAATCCGGTATAACCGAGCGGCCTATGACAGACACGTAATAATTGATCCTGTCCATTGCATGCTCTCTCCTTCACAGGCAGCTTGAGGCTGATATCCCTAGATGTAGTTTCCGAAGAGGACAGACATTTTATGCCTGCATTCGGCATATATTTGTTACGACTTCTGACGAAAAATACAACATTTGCTAGCTGCTCTCGACGCTTGGCAGCATACGGATGAACGACTCGACCAAGAAAGGATGAACTAACCATGTGCGGTATAACCGGCTTCGTGCAGTGGAATCGGGATTTGACACAGGAATCGGAGCTGCTGGTCCGGATGACGGATAGCTTATCGAACCGCGGGCCCGATGCTTCAGGTACGTGGATTTCCAACCCTTGTGCTTTTGGACACCGCCGCCTTAGCGTAATGGACCCGGAGAACGGGGCACAGCCCATGCATGCATTACAAGGAGATACCTCCTATACCGTTGTGTATAACGGAGAACTATACAATGCACCCGAGTTGAAGAAAGAGCTTCTTCAGCGTGGGCATCACTTTCGTACCCAGTGTGACACCGAAGTGCTTCTTGCCTCATATATCGAATGGGGACCTGTGTGCGTTGAAAAGTTTAACGGAATTTTTGCTTTTGCCATATGGGATGGCGGGCGCGAGCAGGTTTTCATTGCTCGTGACCGTCTAGGGGTCAAACCTCTATTTTACAGCCATGGAAAGGAAGCCCTTATTTTTGGTTCCGAGCCCAAAGCGCTGCTCCTTCATCCGGATGTAGAGGCCGCCGTAGGTCCGGAAGGGCTGGCAGAGGTATTTATCGTAGGTCCTGCACGAACACCGGGACACGGCGTATATTCCTCACTTCATGAGTTAAAACCCGCTCACGCGATGATTTACAGCCGTAATGGCATCAAAACGTATGCCTATTGGAAGCTCGAATCCGTCAACCATGAACACAACCTGGAGGAGACTGCCGCTGAAGTGCGCCGCTTGTTACAGGATACGCTGGAGCGCCAGTTAGCCTCCGATGTTCCGGTATGCTCTCTTTTATCCGGCGGCCTTGATTCCAGCGCCCTGTCTGCATTGGCAGTTGATTATTATAACCGGACAGGGCAAGGTCAAGTCAGCACATATTCCGTTGATTATGTTGATAACGCCAAGCACTTTCAAGCGCATTCCTTTCAGCCCGGTGCAGACGGTCCATGGATTCAACGGATGGTGGATGAGCTAAAAACCGATCATCACTGGATCGAGATTGAGAACGCGGAGCTTGTTCATGCACTGAATCAGGCTATGCTGGTACGAGACTTGCCGGGTATGGCAGACGTGGATTCATCACTTTATTTATTCTGCAAGGAGATTAAAAAAGGAGCAACCGTCGCCATTTCCGGCGAGGCCGCAGATGAAGTATTTGGCGGTTATCCATGGTTCCACCGGGATGAAATGCTGAACTCCGGCACATTTCCTTGGTCCGTAGCACCTGATATGAGGGCCGGATTATTATCTCCGGAAATTCGAGACTGGATTAAACCACTGGACTATCTGGCTGACCGGTATTCGGATGCCGTTGCCGAAGTTCCTTTACTGGATGGAGAGACAGGCAAAACAGCACAGATGCGCGTGATGTCTTATTTGAATATTACGCGTTTTATGCCGACATTGCTCGATCGCAAAGACCGGATGAGTATGGGGGCAGGTCTGGAAGTGCGTGTCCCTTACTGTGACCATCGGCTGATCCAGTACGTGTTTAACATTCCCTGGGAAATGAAAATTACGGGCGGACGAGAGAAGGGCATTTTGCGAAAAGCACTTGAAGGCGTGCTGCCTGATGATGTGTTATATCGTAAAAAGAGTCCATATCCCAAAACTCATAATCCTCAGTATCTCGCAGCAGTTAAACAGCAGGTACTTGATATTCTGGATGATCCAGCATCGCCTATTTTGCCGTTAATCGACAAAGTACAGATTCGAAATCTGGCCTCTTCACCTGAAGCCTCTTCTAATCTGCCATGGTTTGGACAATTAATGTCAGGACCACAGCTATTTGCTTATTTGACCCAGATCAATGGATGGTTAAAAACATATAACGTAGCTATTCGTTAATTTCACTGGAGCGCGTATCGATCTTCTCAATTATTGCATTATCTATCTTCTCAATTATTGCATTATCTATCTTTTCAATCATCGCATTATCTATCTTCTCAATCATCGCATCCTGTACATCTTTTGCATCTTGAACGGGTAAAAACAAAGATGCCCTTACACCATCAACACGGTGTAGGGGCATTTCTGTACATACTTGAATGATGAGACTTTAGGAGAACTTTACCAAACTTTACGAGACTTTAAATCGAGCAACCGACTGCTGTAACATTTCAGCCATAGATGAAAGATCATTGGCAGCCGAAGCAATCTCCTGCATTGCAGATAACTGCTCTTCACTCGTCGCACTGACTTCCTCCGTGCCTGCAGCCGCATTCTCCGTTACCTCCATGATCGACTTCATGGATGCATTGATCTGCTCTACACCTGCATTCATCTGTTCAATTGAAGCGGAGACCTCCTGGGTCTGCCCGGCCACACCGCTAACTGCGTTGCGAATATTTTCGAAAGTGCCCCCTGCTTGATGCACCAACTGAATACCTTCCGCAACCTCGGATGACACCATGCTCATGGATTGCGCAGCATTTCTCATCCCCGTCTCAATGGAGGAGACCAGCGTCACAATTTCCCCGGCAGATTGCGCCGATTGCTCTGACAGTTTGCGAACTTCTGTCGCAACAACCTGAAATCCTCGCCCGTGTTCACCTGCTCTTGCTGCTTCAATTGCTGCATTCAGCGATAACAGATTGGTTTGCGCCGAAATTTCAGAGATGGTATCGACCATTTTCACAATATCAGCGGAATGTTTACTCAGTTCCTCAATAACTGCAGCAAGACCAGATACTGTCGTTTGAATGGAATTCATCTGTCCAACCGCTGAACGTATAGACTCACTGCCAGAGATCGTTTGAGCGGAGGCCTCTGAAGCTTTCTCGGACACAAGGTTTGTATTCTCGGCTACCTGCTGAAATCCGATTGCGAGTTCATTCATCGTCTGGAAGCCTTCGCTGACCATACGGACCTGCGCATCCATGCCTGTTGCGATTTCCTCCATCGTCTTGGCTACCTGCTCCGTAGCAGTGGCCGTCTGCTCTGTGCTTGCCGTCAGTTCTTCAGAAGAAGCTGCCACACGTTCCGCACCATCACCGACCTGATGAATTAGCGTGCGCAAATTACTGGACATCGTATTAAATGCCAGTGCCATTTCGCCAATCTCGTCCTTGTTGCGGACAACAAGCGGCTCTCCTGTTAGATCCCCGTCTGCAATTTGACTCGCCGCACGGGCAACAGACTGAACCGGTTTGGAGATGATTCGGCCAATAATGAGGGCAATGGCTAAACCAATGAGGATCGCAATGATGCCTATAACGCTGATCCAACGCAGCACATTGGCGGTTTGCACATTGGCTGCTGCAATGCCTTCATCCATCGCTTTCTGCTGATGACTCTCCATGGAATCTACAATGGCTTCAAATTCACTAATTATCTTCGGTCCGGTTCCTTCCATAAGGCGTGAGAGTTCCTCTGTATTGCCTTGTTGAGTCAAAGACATAATATTTTTAGCAAAATCATAATACTTGCCCATCATCTCGTCGGATTTAGCTAAATGTTCTTTCATCGTCGAGCTTGTAACGGTTGATTTCAATTCTTCACTCAAGTTTATGTAATCTTCATAAGCCTTTTGAAAAGCATCCTCATTCTTCTGACCAGGCTGCATAATATAGTTTCTCAAAGCAACTTGTTGTGATTTCAGGTCAATTGACATGTTTTTGATCTTCAGCAGCTTGCTTGTTCGGTCATTAATTAAATTGGTATACGTTCTCTCCAAACTTACAAATTGAAAATAGGATATAGCCGTAACCGCTACCAATAGCAATAGTACAGATGAAAATCCGATCAGCAACTTTTGACTAATAGATACTCTTTTCACGTTGATTCCTCCCGAAATTCAATAAAAGTATGTAAATTGTAAGTTTGCGTATCCAACCCTCCTCCATTTAAGTCTAAAGACCTATAAAAAGATGTGGTTCATATAATAAACATGCATATTATCTTTAAAACAGGTCTTTATTACTAATCAATACTAACCCAAAAAGAACTAAATTTGAAACAGAAAATAAATAATTTACACTAAAAATATGTCAAGGCCTATTTAATTGTATGAATCTCTTATGTAAAAATAAAAAAACACCTTTCAGTAAGAGCTTGTACACAAACCTTTCGGTTTGCAACAAACATCGCTGAAAGATGAATTTATTGATGAATAAAAGCCGGGTTACGTTCAAGCAGCCCTGTGCCAAATGTATCTCTGAACGGAGAATCCTGCATATGAATATAGCCGATATAACACCCGCATTTTTTCATACCGCAAGGTCGTTCTGCTGACAAGGCCTGCAAGCCATCACGATAGAGATGACCAATAATGCGGCGATCCTTGTAGCATCTTTTTACATGTCCCGAGCCCTGAACATAAAAAACGTCCGAGCCTGCGGCACATCGTTTGCCCAAGCTGTCATAGTCTTGCAAATTGCCTTCAAACAGCGGGTCAATCCCGCGAAGAAACTGAATTTCGTCCGGCGTATAATACTTGGGCCGATCCTTGAACGCATTAATCCACATATACACATCATCCGGCAAAGCCTTCCTCATGGATTCGATCGCCGGAAACGCACTGCGCAGCCCTACCGTACCTACACTAAAAGACAGGCCCATCTCCCGTAAAGTCATGCATTGATTGACAAAAGAACTCTCCTTCGTCTCTCTGGGATGATAAGTTGCCCAGAATGCCGCTTTATCTACATGCAGCTCACGTGCCCAATCCAGTTTGACCGACAGATTCGTTTGAACAGCCACCTTCTCCACATGGGGCATATGGGACAATTCGACCATCGCTTCCCGGTACCATCGCCGTACCAAGGCCTCTCCGTAGGGATTAAAAAAGATCGAGAAACGATGACCCTCTCGCTCCTGTTCTCTCACCCAGTCTACAAACTGTCGAAGCTGCTGCTGATCTATAGCTAACGTTTCTTTGGAATCCACCGTTTTGCTGAACGGGCAATAAGGACAATCATAATTGCAGGAAGACAACTTTCCCCGATAATACAACGTTGCTCTCATGAGAAAACAAATCCTTCCATCTGCTCCCGAATGTCCGCAGAAATCAGCCAATCCCCGATGGCATCGGAGTAACCAAGTCCGTTCTCTGTCAAACGAAGCACTCGCTCACAAGCATCCATCTCCAAACATGCCATATCCTCTTCGAGTAGTTCCATCAACCACGGGTAATTAGACATTACATCTGTCCCAAAGCGTTCCTGGTAAGCAGACAGCATCAGTCCCTCCCGGTGAAGCAGCGCTTTTAAAATAAAACGGCGTCTCTGCTCTTCGAGGCTTAACACAATGCCATAATCCGCTACATCATAACGTTCCGAGTTAACATAATCGGCAATAATGCTCTGTGTCGCTTTGTAGGTTACGCCATACTTGGAAGCATAGTGCACCTTGCTTGTATAGGAGCGCGCGCCACATCCAAGACCGACCATGCCCTCTTCCTGACAGCTGTAGGGAAGCAATGCTTTGGCAGAAGATTGCTGTTTTGCAAATCGCCGCATGGAATACTGCGTATAGCCTTTGCTTTTTAACAGCTCACGCGCGGCCTTGTACAGCTCCATACGAATATCAGGTCCCTGACGCTGAATATCTTCAGGCTTTACAATGGTATTTTCTCTTGTGTACAAAGGATAAATAAAAATCTCACCCGGCTCGTAAGCCAACACTCGTTCAAGTGAATACGCCCATGACTCCACCGTTTGACCAGGCAGTCCGTAGATCAGATCCAGATTCAATAGTGGAAAATCATGGCGAGTCAGCTTCTCCAGCGCCCGTTCTACCTCCTGCGGTTTTTGCGGACGATAGATCGCAGATGCCTCTGCCTCAATAAAGCTCTGAATGCCCATGCTGACCCGATCCACTCGCCGCTCCTTCAAAATGCTTAACTTGCCATCCGTTACCGTGTCTGGTGATGTCTCCACCGAGATCGACGCCTGCTCCGGGTCGAGCCCCATAATCTGTTCAGCAATATCAAACAGGCGGCTGAGCTGTACCTCATTCAGTAATGTTGGTGTTCCTCCACCAATAGCAAATCTTGAATAAGGTCTGCGTGATGTAATGGGTGCCCACTGCTTTGCTTGACGTTCAAGTGCGTCCACATATTGCTCGTGGCTGTCCTGCCGCTTGTCCGGCAAAGTGAACAGATTGCAGAATCCGCAGCGAGCGGCACAAAAGGGAATATGCATGTACAAGAAATAGGTTTCGGTATCCTCCTTCTCCCACAATGACTGCAGCGGGATTGGCGGCTGCAGCTCCCGATATGCGGTCTTGTGTGGATAGGAGTAAAGATAGGAACGATAAGGGAATGTCAGCACGTCACGCAGACTTGACGCCGGATCAGTACCAGACTGTGCAGATCTTGTAGCCATTCGCTCGGAATAATCACTCACCCGGCTTCCTCCTTATAAAATAAATTCACGGTACGGCACGGTCCAGACCACATCATGTGCAAGCCGATGTCCGTGGTACCCATCTTCGCCATAAGCTGTACCATGATCCGAAAAAGCCAGACAGAACGTCGGCCGCTCACGCTCTCTCATCGCTTCGAACAAAGGCCCTAATGCCTTGTCCACATATCGCAAAGCAGCTCGCTGAGTCTCTACCGAGTCCTCTCGTGCTCCCTCAACATAATAATGATTAGGCCCGTGTATAGCGGACACATTCATAAACAGAAACAGCTTCTCGTCCGGTGCTGTCTGATCAAGCAGTTTTAATGCATGGTTCACCTGGTTCTCTGTGGACCTTGGATTGGTTACACCGAAATTCATTCGCCAGTAACTTTGCTGGAAATAACCAGGCAGCACCTTGGCAAGAGCATTCTTTTTCGTAAAAAAAATAACTCCGCCAATACAGATCGTACGGTACCCTTCTGCGGCAAAGCCCGACACGATATCCGGTGTATCAAACAGCCACGTATGAGGGTGCGTCTTCAGTCCCGTGTTCCGTGAATGGAACAGCCGGATATGAGATGCCTTGTCTGTATTGGCAGGTGTAGGCATAAAACCGCCAAAGAAAGCATGATGTGCAGCGTACGTAAAGCTCCCGGGGGTATGCCTCTTCTCCCAGGAACCTGAGCCACACAGATTCGGGCAATGCTGCTCCTCCAGCTTGGCGACGTCATAACGCAGCGTATCCAGTGTAATCATTAATATATCGTGGGAGCCCACAATGGTGTTCATATCAGGCATGTATTACAGGCTCCTCTCGCAAAAGCATCATTTCCCATTCATAAGCATTCAAGCCTTGATGCTGAACCCGGTACAGCAAATCTCCGAACGGATTCACATCCAGCACATAGGCTCGGGGATTCATCCCACCTGTAAGCATCACGTCGATTCCAGCGGACCATGAATCAGGAAAGGTCATCATCGCACTTTGCGCTGCCTGCTGAATCATCGACATGTAGTGCTCACTCAGACCTGCATCGGCTGGCAGCATCCGCTCGTTGCGCAAATGCAAATTGGTTATCGGCGTGCGACTCAGACGCATGACGGCGTGACCGGCCTGTCCTGCCACGACAAGTTGCCGAATGTCATAAACCCGTTGATTCAGTGTTGCTTTCGGCATCCATCGTTCGATCTGAGCGCCTTCGGCACAGAGCCAGTCCATGAGAATCCGGATTTCGTCATGGCTCGTATACTTTTGGAGTTTCCCTTCATTGTAAAAAACAGTCCGGCCCTGAACCGTCTCCATGCCCACCGTAGTTGTTGCGATCTCCGCTCCCGTCCGCGGATTCAGCTGGTAAGCAACAACCCCGGAAGCACCCGAGCCGTAGGCAAGCTTGACAAACACCCGATGCATGCGCGAGTCATCCATCGCCGCACGCAGCGTCTCCGAGCATGTGACTGGCTGTGAGGACGGCAATAACGGCGGTACTGAAATCCCATGTTGTACCAGATGCCGCTGACATGCTCTTTTGTCAAACATCAGACCAATCTCTGCAGGGTCATTCCAGAAACGCACATCCGGCCACAGTTCCCGCGCCTCCAGCCTGATCCGCTCCAGACAAACCTTCCAGCCGCGAAACCATTGAGCAGGGGCGTAAATTCTGCCCCACTGCTGCTCCAATGCAAGACAGGCTTCGGCAGACAAGCTCTCCCCAAAAGGCTCATTACCCCATATCTTATTGTCCATGGCCCCCAGATGTAAAAGCCCACGCTCCACTTGCCAGTCTTCGCCCGGAGCATCCAGTCGAATCAACGGAGAAGCATCGATGGGGATCAACTTCGCAAGCTCGGCCAGAGTACCGCCCTGTCTCCAGGTCCGAAGCAGCTCCTCATATGACAACACCATAGCCGGGCTCATGCCCATTCGTTTCCTGGCCTCCTGCAGCCCCACCGTCCGCCGATTGTCCGGATTGCCAATCAATAACAAAGGCTGTTCATCAGACATGAATTATTCCGTAATCATCGGGAAGCGCCAGTCATCCTCATCACTTTCCTGCTGATCACTGACATTCACCGGGATGCCGGACTGTTCCCAACGAGCCATCATTTCGTCCGACATATAGTGATAACTCAGGTTGAGGTGTTTCAGCTGTTTAATCCTCTCACTGGCTAGCAGTGCCTCTGCACCTTCATCGGATAAGGTTCCCTCGGAGAGATCAAGCACCTGAATCTGGTCGAGAATCGGTGCATTTGCAGCCGCCTTGGCAATCTCATCCTGAATCTCGCTGTTCTTTAATCCGAGGTACTCCAGTTTGGGGAAACGTCCCTTTTCCAGCAATGGCAGCACATCGTCAATCGAACCATTGAATCCATAATCCTCAACCCCCAAATACAGCTCAAGCTTGCGCAGTTCAGGCAGCTCGGCTGCAGCAATGGAGTTTAATACGACCTTGGGCAGTCCCCCGCAGATGATAATCAACTCTTCAAGCTTGCCATGCTTCAGGGGTTCCAGTTCCAAACCGCTGCTTCCCTGGATTACAAAAGAGGTCAGATTCGGGAAAGCTTGTACTAAGGGCGCAAGATTCGTCTGCACGATCCAGGAAATCTCACACTCCTCGGATTCCATATCACCGATGAACAGCTGCTTCAAAGCAGGGAAGCTCGATGCATGCTCAATCAGCGTATCCTGGAATTCCATCGGTGAATTTTCATAAGCTTGCCCCCAATCTCCAATGATCAGGCTTTCCAGCGATGCCGCTTCCGGTTTCGACGCCAATTCCCGAATCAACGTCTCCATTCGCCCCCCTTCTTCATAATCATCGTAAGACACCACCAGCTTCACTTCCTGCATGCCAAATCCCTCCCGTTTATGGTTCCATAATCATTTGCTATTTTGAATGTTAACCCATACCCGGCCTGGCTTGCAACTTCTTCCAACCCCAGTCCCAGTGCGCTTCTCAATCATGCAAAAGACCTTATTCTTCATATAGGAAAAAGAACGCATGTTCCCTTTTATAACTTTACTGAATCAGTCCTTCTATTTAGGTATATTGAAGCATGACATGTCACACATTTCGTTACAATGAATGAATACCAACAACAGAATAACGCACAAAAAAGACGCCGACGAAAAGCAGCTCAGTCACGGATCGATCTCCATGAATGAAAATGTATTTTCGTCAACGTCTCGTTATAATTATGAATTTGTCTCTTATCCCTGTTAGGCTTCCAAACGGGACACAAGCGCTCGCAGCGCATGGCCCCGATGACTGATCGCCTGTTTTTGCTCCAGCGTAAGCTCGGCCATCGTCATCTCATATTCCGGCACATAGAAGAGAGGATCATAACCGAAGCCGCCTTCACCTGCTGCGTCAGCCGTAATCCAGCCTTCAGCCGCTCCTTCAGCTTCAACCTTGTCACCGGTTGCGGGATCATACAGCACAAGTGCACACACAAATCGTGCTGTGCTCAGCAGCGGCGGCTGTGTATCCTCGCCTGCTTTCAGCTTGGCAAGCGCATCAAGCAGCTTGGCGTTGTTCTGTGCGTCGGTTGCGCCTTCCCCCGCATAACGTGCCGAATACACCCCCGGCTCACCGTTCAGCAGATCAACGCAAAGCCCTGAATCGTCTGCCAGAACGGGCAGCCCGAGCGCATCACCAACCGCTTTTGCTTTTTTCCACGCGTTCTCGGCAAATGTCAGACCGTCTTCCACAACATCCGGCAGCTCCGGATAGTCGAACATGCTTTTGACCTCTTTTCCCAGCGGCGCAAAGGCATGTGCAAATTCACGCACTTTCCCTGCATTTCGAGTGGCAACAACGATAACCCGGCTATCCAGGTTCATCTTATGCCTCTCCTAATCCGCGGGAGCCGATTTTGAGCGCAATCGGTCCAAGCACTTCCTTTTGACGCTCGATCATCTCCAATATTCCCTGCTCACCAAGCTCCAGCATCGCATTCAGTTCACGGCGGTCAAATGGCGCTTCCTCACCTGTGCCCTGAAGCTCCACGTACTTACCGCTGCCCGTCATTACCAGGTTCATATCGACCTTGGCTTTCGAGTCCTCATCATAGTTCAGGTCCAGCACCGGCTGTTCGCCCACAACGCCTACACTTACGGAAGCCAGGAAGTCCGTAATCGGGAATACCTGCAGCTTGTGCTGCTGCGCAATTTTGTTCACCGCCAGTGCCAAAGCGACAAAGGAGCCCGTAATTGACGTTGTACGAGTGCCTCCATCCGCCTGAATAACATCACAGTCCAGCGTAATGGTGCGCTCTCCGAGTGCCTGCAAATTCACTACAGATCGCAAAGCGCGACCGATCAGACGCTGAATTTCCATCGTACGTCCTGTCAATTTCCCCCGATTGGCTTCACGCTGGTTTCGGGTATGTGTAGCCCGAGGAAGCATCGAATATTCTGCTGTGACCCAGCCTTTGCCTTGACCTTTCATGAAGGGAGGAACCCGCTCCTCCACGGTTGCTGTGCAGATTACCTTTGTATCACCGACTTCAATCAATACAGAGCCCTCGGCGTATTTATTCGTGTTAATTGTTAAATTCATCGGGCGCAGCTGCTCGCTAGTTCGTCCGTTAGATCTCATATTTTCTGCCTCCTACGACTTAAGCATCCTGTAATGTTGAACTTGTTCTCTCTAACAACAATCCTTTATATTTTACCAAAGAGTTCGTTTAAAAGCACCCTTGTGCCGCTCATATCCGTTAAATCGGGATTTCGTTAATATATTCCGGCTTGGACACAGGCGCACTGTAGTCCCGGTTATCATCGCCTTTGACTGTTTTCTGTCCGTTCCACTCAATCTGTACCTTGGCATCTTTGCTTGCGGTATTCTCTGTCGTCGTCAGGACAACGGACTGCAGCAGTTCACTTGGCACGATGTCCCCTTCGGTAAACATATCATCCTTGAGCGCAACCGTCACCGTACCATCCTCAGACGTTTTTACCGATTGCAGCTCGGTGCCGCCTGTCATCACTTCCTCCAGCTCTCCGCCCTTGGCTGGTCCCTTGATCAGCTCGTTCAAGGCCGCCTGCACGCGGTCTCCACCCGGCGTTACGAGACGTGTAACCGGAACATAATATTGAACACCCGCAGGGGAAGCAGCTGAAAAATAAACCGTCACCGGACTGCTGTTCGTCGTAAAGGTATCCCCCAGATCCAGGTTGATGCCGACTGCACGGTTCAGCGGCTCTGGCAGCGGTGTGCTGTTCACGGGCATCTGGCTCAGCTTTTTGCCATCGACCCAAATCTGCACGTTGTTGACATCCGGCGTGCCGGTAAGCGTCCATGTGATAGCTTCCAGCATTTTACGTTCATCTTTGGCGTCATATTTGGCAAAGTTACCCGAGAACTCTACAACAGCGAGCTTGTCGTCCGCATGGAGTGTTACATTCTGTACAACTGTACCTTGGGGCAGCACACCCTTGAAGCCTTCAGGCAGCATTCCAGCGTAGGCTCCGCCCGTAACCAGCGTATCCAGTGCAGTCTTCGGACTGCTTACATCCGTTCCAGACGGAAGTGTTAATGAAACGGGCGCAAGAAGTCCCTGCTGGTCCTGCAAATATACCGTCGTCAGCGGAAGCGTGGCCAGTTTTCCATTTCCTTCTGCAGCCTGGATCATGGCGGCTTCCTGAATACGCGGCGGCGGATCAATCGCTTCCGAAGACTGGGCACCAAACATCCCGCAGCCAGTTAATACAACAGGAATACTCAACAATGCTGCTGCTGATGCCTTACGCAAAGACGGGATCTTTCTCATGATCACGTTCCCCCTCATCATTTTTACAGTTTGTACTACCATGTATACGAGCCTTTGGTCAAAAAATAACTACTTTTTGCACAAGCCCTGCTGGACCTGACGATCTGCATATGATACAAACATAAAAGCAACGCAATCTGGTTAATGACGTATGTAGGTAATAAACGTATTTCTATATAAATTGAACGATTTTTTTACACGTTAACGGAGAGGACAGAAAAAACCTGGAAAAGCGGAGCGGTCGCCTGAAAGCTTTCTGTAAGAAAGCTACATCGGAAGCATACGCTTATAACCGGATTTTCCCTTTAAAAAAGGAAATCAAAAAAATCTGGGGATAACAGCGATTGGAAGGTTATTCTGTCATCGGAGTGTTCCCGTGTAAACCTCTTCGTTCAATTTATATCAACATCAGAGGAGGATTCGCCCATGGAACATCCGGAGCAGGAAAAAATCCCTTACAGTCTCAACAGCCGCAAGGTTGCAGAAGCGACAAGGGAATGGTTGCACAAGCGGGGCGTCACGATCCTGGAGATCGCAGAACTGGTTATGCTGCTGCAGAAAAAGTATTACCCTGGACTGACGATGGAAGAATGCATCGAGAATGTGGAGATGGTCCTGAAGAAACGTGAGGTACAGAACGCTGTCCTGACAGGCATTCAGCTTGATCTGCTGGCTGAGCAGGGACAATTGATCTCCCCATTGCAAGAGATGATTGAGAATGATGAAGGTTTGTACGGTGTGGATGAAATTCTGGCCTTTTCGATTGTGAATGTATACGGAAGCATTGGCTTCACGAATTACGGATATGTGGACAAGCTGAAGCCCGGTGTGCTGGAACGGTTAAATGACATAAGTCTTGGACCTGTGCATACCTTCCTTGATGATATTGTAGGTGCTATCGCGTCAGCTGCCAGCAGCCGAATTGCCCACCGCAAGCAGTCCGAGATGGAAGAGGCCATGGGAGAGAAGCCTGTCAGCGACGATAAAATATAACATGAACACGGATAGCTTCGGGTTACATGGATCGATTGCATTTCGCATCCATACATATCAGCCTTATCTGTGTTTAAGGTAAAACAGTCAAAAAAGCGGCCCAACTCGGCCGCTTTTTCAATATCATTTTCCTGAATTATGCTGAACCACTAAACCTATGACTATAGTATTCCATTAAACCTATTTTAAATGAACACACGGATCAATGGACAACGCATTGACCTATTTAAACTGCTCCTGTCCCGCAGGTACAGCCAGTGCACGGGCTTCCGCCCATTTACGCTCCGTCATCAATTCGGATGTTGTCTGTTTCGGTCCGATCGTGATTTCCGGTCCTTTCCGCTCCCGCAGCAAGCCGCGTAATACCGTAATGCCCACAATGCTGAGTCCGGTAAATACATACATCAAACGAATGATAATATTCTCTGAATCACTTCCCGTCACCAGGCCATGAATCAATAAACCTGCGAACACCGGATAGGATAACATATGGAACATGAACCACCATTTGCGTCCCAGTTTGCCCCGCAGATCACTGGACAACAGTACGATCAACAGACCGTAGAAAGCTAATGTGCCGAGTCCACTGCCCACCGGGTGAACCGAGGCGGTAAAAGGAATCAATAGCTCGCTCCAGGTGAACGGACTATAATGATCAATAACTAATGTAAGTGCGTGTATGATGCCAAGCCCGAAGGCAAGCCAGGTTGTCCGTGTGTGCCACTGGAACATCACGGCTTTGGGTTTGCCCTTTGCCATAGGCATGCCTTGAGCAATACCTAGAAATACACCCACAAAAAGAAACAAATATGCCGCAATGCCGCTAATCCGAATGATACTCCACGTCGGCAGGTAATCTACGATCCACTGTGCCATAACCGGCTCCCCCAAATCCATTAGACTTGTAATCCTCTATATCAGACTGAAACGGTGATCCGGGTCAAAACCGGGCCAACATTCCGCTAGTGTTGCTGTATTGCCTCTAAAATAGACAGAACCCTCTCTTGTCATCCAGAGAACATCGTGCCGGTCATAATGACGATTAAGCCATTTTACCGCCTCTCCGCTGCCCAGGATACATACCGTTTTGGCAATAATCTCACACTGGGATGCATGCTTTCCGACAACGGTGCATTGCAGAATGTCTGTGTCCGCAGGCTCCATCGTACGGGGATCAATTAAATGATGCGCTGCACGTCCGTTGTTATCCTGCCATTGTCTCCGGGTTATGCCGGATGTAGCTACGGCTCCGTTCCGAAGCCGAACCTCCCCGGATATGCCTTGCTCCTGTGTAAACGGATCGGTTACCTCAAGAATCCACCTAGAATGATCAGACGTTCCCCATACCTGAATATCACCGCCTGCATTGATCATACCCGCAGCAATCTTCATCTTTTTCTGCAGCCAGTCTGCAATACGTTCTACAGCCCAGCCTTTCACGATTCCACCGAGGTCAAGCTCTGTTCCCGGGTCCAGATGCACCATCCGACTGCCCTCACGCTGTATCCAGGTGGGACGACTGTAGTCGAACGGATCTTGTTCACTGCTGTCCGCCTTCGTTTCTCTTCCATGGACCAGATAATCCCGTTCCGTCAAAGGCTGATAAGATGCCCTCTCCTGTATTTTCTCAAAGCTTGCATGATATCCCGACAAACGAAGAGCCTGTGAGATGCCTGGCTGAAAAATGCCTTCTGTCTGCCCAATATATCCGTAAGCCAGACTAAGCACTTCATCCATTGCTGCCGATATGGGCATCCACCCGCTGCTGTTATTGAGACGATTCAGTTCACTGTCAGCTACAAAGCGGCTGAAGCGCTGCTCCTGCGTCTCAAACCAGTTTTTCACCAGAGATGCTGCATGTTCGGCCCGCTCGCGATCTGCACAGAGCTGCATCTCAACGCTTGTGTTCATCGCCTGAAACCGAAAACGGATGGCACGATAGACCTGCTCTGTACGGCTCATGATGCACCTGTGCGTGAACGATAATTGCCACTGCTGCTGCTCCCGGAGTCGCTGCTCCGGTCACTTTGTCCGAATTGCTGGCTCCGCGAACCCGAGCTTCCACGATCCACGCGATCATCCGGCATCGTCCCGGATTGATCCGTCTGTTCCTGATTGGAGTCCGCCACATATCCATCTGTATTCCAGCTGTATGAATCTGTCGAATCCGGGGACCATTCATCCATGACATCGTCCCGTGAGTCCGTCTGCGTAGACGACATCACGCCTGTATCTGTACCATTAGCTGCCGCATATGCAGTATCAAAAGCATCCGAAGTTCTTACATATTGAAAGATTGCAGCCACAGTCAACGTAGCCGCCGCCGAAGCCTGCCATTTCCGCCATTTGTTTTGTTTACGCCTTGCCATCGCTCATCCCTGCTTTCTATAGCAAAGTTCATAGTTGTATGATAAAGTCGCTGGCTTAAAATAATCTGAATAAACGGTTAAGAGCGGCTAAAGCTTTTTTTTCTAAAGCATGGTTACAAAAAAAAGAGCGAGGATGCGTTAACATCCCCACTCCGGGTTATGATCGTATTTAATATGAAAAACAAGTGCTGTTATTCCCTTCGATCTGTATATGTTAAACTGAAGATTTTGCACAATCCACTTCGTTCTACTGATGATATTGGAAATAAATGATGCCGTCCGGCTTCTGTGCTTCTCTTGCCAGACCACGCCGGATTAGCTCCTGCAAGTGGGCCAGCGTCTCACTCATCGCAAAACGCAGCTGGTGTGTTCCCAGCCGATCGCCAAACAGATGCAGACAAATATCGTATGCGTGAGCCTGGCTCTCCTGCAACCGTTCCGACAGCTTTGCCAGACGTTCTTCATGATGTGCAAGCAGTTCTGTTGTACGTTCGGTAAAACGGGTAAACGGATTGCGGTGCCCCGGATAGGCTCGCTCCACCGTCAATGCATTCAAACGATTCAAACCTTGCATGTAGGACTGTAATGGCTCCGGGTCACTGCCTGGCTGCAGGCTGATATTGGGCGAAATCTGTGGCAGTACGGCATCCCCGCACAAGATTTCTCTCGATTCAGGTGCATAGAACGACAGATGTCCCGGGGCATGTCCCCCCGTCTCCACGGCAATCCACGCTTTCCCTCCCATATGCAGCGCCTGCCCATCTGCAATGAGTGTCACCTCGGGAAGCGGGGTAATCTGTGAGATGAATGTTCTCATATGCTCTTTGATTTCAACTGTTTTATATTCTGGCATGCCATGGATGCGATAATAATCAGGCAGCCTCTCGTCTATGCTCGCTTCGGGTCCCCACATATAATCCGCTTCCTGACGGGAGCGCGCCGACATCAGCACGGGCACACCAGTCATCTGCTGCATCCAGCCGGACAAGCCGAGGTGGTCCGGATGATGATGAGTCAGTACGATCTGGTGAATGTCCTGAAAGGTCAAGCCAAGTTCCGCTAATGCGTCATGCCACTCCTGCTCGGTCCCCGCTGTACGCGGTCCCGGATCAACAATGCTCACCTTGCCATCCGGCTCGGTTAAAATATAGCTGTTCACCCACCGCAGCGGAAAAGACATCGTGATTTGAATACGATGCATGCCCGCTGGCATTGATATGGTTTCATTACGTGTACGTTTCATCGTTATCCCCTGCCCTCTTCGTTAACGTGTAAAGATTTATTGCTCCGCAGGACGATGTCCAACAAAGATCATCCGTGGTGAAGTCTGCTCTTCGTATTGCTCTTCATCGTAGCCGCCATGCACCTGATCCACCCTGAGGCCTGCTTCATGAATCAACTCGCTGAGCTCCTCACATGAATAGAGCTTGACACTTTCCTTATAAATGCGCGGTTCAGCTGCTGCTGCAATGTCCGTGATCCGAATTTCCTTTTGCACAAAACCGTCCTGTATTCTGCGAAATTCCTCAATCCGCTGCCCTTCATCTTCACGAACCGAATGTGGGACCAGATGTTCCTTCACGTAAGCAGTATTGATAAAATCAATAATAAAGCGGCCGCCCGGCCGTAACATATGATGGATGGCATACAGCACCTTGAGCTGCTCCACATCCTCGGGAAAATATCCGAACGAAGTGAACAGGTTAACCACCGCGTCAAATCCACCTTCAAGCGGAACGCTGCGCATGTCGGCATGAACCCATCTGACCCGATGCTCTGTATCCAGCTCCCGTGCCTCCTGTAACAGAACATCCGACAAGTCGACCCCTGTCACCTGTAATCCGGCGTCCGCAAGGGCAAGAGAATGCCTGCCCATGCCGCAGCAAAGGTCAAGTACTTCTGCACCCGGGTGGAGCTTGAGCCAGTTAATCATTTTATGTACTTCCTCATAGGCACCTTGCACATCCCGGTGTTTGTATACGAGCAGATAATCTTCTCCAAAGCTCTTTTCGTACCATTCCGTCATGTAAACCTTCGACCTCCACGTCTGTGATGCATCATTTCAAGCTATTGTAACCGTTTATGTCCCAAACTCAAAATGACCGCCCCTCGTCTCATTGAATGCCCTCATAACGCACGATATAATGTTACACATGTCATACTCCTGCGAATCGGTTAAATATACACAACAGGAGGTGTTCCTATGATTCGTATCGGACTCACGGGGTGGGGCGATCATATTGACCTCTACCCGAACCGCACCAAAGCGAAGGACAAGCTGCATCTGTACAGCCAATTTTTCTCTACAGTAGAGGTGGACAGCTCCTTCTATGCCGTACAGCCTCGGGACCGGATGGCCCGCTGGGCAGCGGAGACACCCGAGTCGTTCTCATTTATCGTGAAGGCTTATCAGGGAATGACAGGACATCTGCGCGGCAAGCCATATTTCAACAGCACATCCGAGATGTACAAAGCATTTCGGGAATCACTGGAACCCATCATCGAGGCTGGTAAAATGCAAGCGGCCTTGTTTCAGTATCCCCCTTGGTTTGAATGCAACCGGGACAATGTGAATGAACTGCGGGAAGTGAAGCTGCGCATGGAGGGCATTCCGTGTGCGATTGAATTCCGGCACCAAAGCTGGTACGAGGAAAAATTCCGTGAACGCACGCTTGCTTTTCTGAAGGAGCAGGGCTGGATTCACAGCGTCTGTGACGAACCCCAGGCTGGGCCGGGTTCAATTCCCATCGTACCGATTGCCACCGATCCAAACATGACGCTGGTGCGCATGCATGGTCGTAATGTGTCAGGCTGGCATCAGAACGGGGCACCCAACTGGCGCGAGACACGGTATCTGTATCGGTACAATGAGCAGGAACTGCTGGAATGGAAAGGTTATCTGGAGCAGCTGCAGGCGCAGAGCGAAGATGTTTTTGTCATTTTCAACAACAACTCCGCCGGAGATGCCGCTGCCAATGCACAGATGATGATGGACCTGCTAGGTCAACCTGTCAAGCCTTTCCCTGACCGCACAGAGCCGGAGAAGGAAGAAGGCCCGGAGCAGCTGGAGTTATTTTAGATACTTCTGAAAAGGTTGGAGGGAAGGTTAGATAAACTAATCTTCTCTCTCACCATATGTCTTAATGTTCATATTAAAAAAACTCCCATGTAGATGGGAGCCTTGAGTGACTATTCAATTATTTTAGTTTAAACAAAAGACGGCTTTCTCGAATCAACGTCTCCAGTAAGAACTTTGACATATTCTTTATCTCCGCCTTCAACTGAAGGACCAACGTATATAACGCCAACCCCGCCGTTCTTAGCAGGAAGTACCGCTTTTGATTCTCGATCAAGACGATCTTTGCCCTTTGAGTTAATAATAATGGATTGAGATAGTGATTTTGACATTTTATATCCAGGAGTGACTCCAGATCGACGATTACGTCTGCTGTACTTCATATAGAATCCCCTCCAACTAGAAGATTAATTGTTCGTAAAAGCTCGCTATTATTTGTAACAATAGAACTCAACTGCACATCATCCAGTTTATGTCTGCCTGAAAAATGAATAGACAGAACATGTTCTCTGCCTAAAGGATAGCATAAAATATCCTGGGCACAGTAGCTGAGTTGGGAATGAATCGCATTTGCTAAATCCATCGCCTCTCGTGAAGATCCAATAAAAACATTTGGCTTAGTCACATCTACAACTCCCTAAATAATGTCTCCTAATTATACCATAATAACAAATTACAGATATCCAAAAAATCATGGACAGAAACTGCGCATCTCCCTTATCTTTAACTTTGGCACACATTCTTTATCTCCAATTCTTACTCAAGGGAATCAAACATCATTCTATAGCTCTTACTCCTTTTTTCTATAAGTTAGCACAAAAAAAAGACCATTTCGGGCAATCTATCACCTGAGATAGTCTTCCATCACTTTATATGAACTTCACTATATCTTCTTTATTAAACTTTCTTCACACTCACAACTCTCCCTCAACTGCTGATGCATCTTATATACTTCCACTCCTGCCAGCAGCACAATGCCGATGCCATGGGTATCATTGAGATTCCAGCCGAGATCATCGCGGTAATAGAGGGCGGTAAAAGAGTACCCTGAGCCCCGGCAGACACCGTAGATGTTGCCATGGTAATCAATCGATATCCGGGTTAAGCCTTCCCAACCTTTTTGCACTGCGTTCAGGTAGGCTCCCGGCTTCTCCAGCCAGCCTTCACGAATGCCGCGGGCATAAGCGTAGATAAACATGGAGGTGCAGGAGGTTTCCTCATACGAATCCGAACGGTTCAGCACCTGATGCCACAGCCCGTTCTCTCCTTGCAGCGCCAGAACCCCGGCACACATTTCCCGATAGAAGGTCAGCAGTTCAGGCCGCTTCGGATGATCCTGGGGGAGAATGGATAACAGCTCGGTCAAGGAAAAGAGCACCCAGCCGTTCCCTCGTCCCCACGGGATGCCCGTTGCCTTCCCCCGCACAAAATCATAGACATGGGACATGATCTGCTGAGCAGGCAGGTAAAGATACTTTTGGAACATCAGAAACTGATTCACTGCATCGTCCCAACAGGACGTATCCCCCGTCAGCTGACCATAGCGCATCAGAAACGGCGTGCTCATATACAGATCATCGCACCACATCGTCTCCTGCCGCATCTCTCCGCTGCCGCGAACACGGTAGAATGCACCATCCGGGAGACGTTCCTGCTCATGCGCCATATAATTGGCAATCCGGTCTGCCGTCTCTCTGCCTCCGCGAATCTCGCCAAGCTCCATCGCTGCCAGCAGCGTTGAAGCGAATGAGCCGCAGTCATCCAGACTGTCTATGGCCGACAGCTGATTGTTAATGCCTGCTGCACCATAGACTGCCCGGTCCCATAATGCATATTGATCAAAAGCCGTACTAAGCCCGATATGCTCGCACACATACTGGATGTAATCGGTGCGTGCAAGCTGCTGACCTGTCTGGAGCAGCCCCATCAGCGTGACTCCAAGCGGATAGTTCCATTTCCCGTAATGGGTGTTCTCCAGGAACGGACGAACATGAGTCGCTGGCAGATCAACACGCCAATATACACCTTGAGCCCCGTCCTCAAATACGGTATCCGTTACGGCAATGTCTGCCGGCGAAGGCTCGGTGCCCGGAACGAAAGGCCCGGTATAAAGCCATACATCGGCACATCCAGCCACAGGACGCGGCGGCATCAGCCTCCAGCCTGCAGCAAACAAGGAATCAACAGCAGCTTCCTCAGTTCCCGCTTTCCCCAGTGTAAAACCCCAGTTCGGCTCGCCCGCTTGATCCAGCTGTCCCTTCACGACCAGATTACGCGTACCATATTGTCTCGGAAGCTGCACCCGAAAATGTCCACTTTCCAATGCCGTATACATTTCTGTTCCGTCCAGATAAAGCGTAAGCGCGCCTTCATGAACGCCATGTAACATAACAGGCTCTGGCCCTGGCTGTGTAACATCAAGCTTGCACCATGCATAGGCAACCGCAGGCCGGGAGGTGCCGAATATTCGGGCAAATGCTCCCCTGCTTCGCTCCTCATCACTCCATGACTTGCGCGGATACCAGACGAGTCCCGTTTCTTCCTCCGTCATGCCGTTACACGGCAGATTCGATATCGGTTCATCTACAGGCTCGGAGTAGAGCCAGCCTTCCTGACCTTTGCGATCCACCCCGGGTGTGAGGAAGTGAAGCGGGAAATTTTTGAATGAACCTGTACCAAAGATACCGCCAAAGCCTGCATCTGTTTTCACAAAACAGAGCAGCACATCATTCCATCCCTCCTTCACCTGCAAGGGGATCGGCGTTCTTCGTTCGGGGAACAGCTCCTGAAGCAGCTCCGACTTAAATATCTGTTCCCCGTTCACATAGATCGTCACAGGACTATAACAGTTGAGACTTGTATTCAAGGCGGTCTGCCCATCACTCCAAAGTTTGCCCCACACATACACATACTGACCACTTCGCGCTTCCTTGCAGCGATCTGCCAGATCGAGATCGTATCTGTAATCCGCCAGTCTGCGAAAGCCTTCCTGATGGCAGGCTCGGAATGTGAAGGAATGCTGGGGATGATCGCCAATATAACGCTGGGCCACTGTTGTCAGCACATCCGGGATGGAATCATAACCATGGACCTTGTTTGCAATCGCCTCGTTTTCATGAAAATATCGAATGATCGTCAGCTCCTTTCCCGTTCTACACCTGAATCCGCTCGCTAAGCCTCAGGGTCTCCCCGCCTCTGACCTCAAGCACCTGCTGATCGGCGGTAAACCACACCGGGATAGCAGACGGATTATAGATGATGGACCTGTCTGCCGAGCACTCCAGCCGCTGAACCGCTTTCCAGTAAGCGATAATTTCGCCATTGGTGGCATACCAGATATCATCTCTGCCGCCGATCTGCTGACCAAACTGTTCGATGATCTCCCAGTTATCATTGTCGTTAAATTCATAGCTGTGACCCCAGACGTAGAGCAGGAGCGGTGTGCCTGTTTTGGTATGCTGGATAAAACGCTCGGTGTATGACGACACATCGTTATGGTGACAGGTCGGATGCCATTCCAGCGGCTGCTCGGGTAAGGTAAAACGACCATGGGATTCAACGGTACGAGCATAGTCGATGCCAAGCCACGCCAGCTTGGTGCTCAGCGCACGGTCGTATCCTCCGTTCGGATAAGCCATTCCGCGCACCGGATAACCTGCAAGCCGCTCCAGCGCAGCCCGATCCTGCATGATTTCTTCAGCCAACAGCTCGTTCGGCACATATGGCAAAGTCGGATGGGTAACCGTATGAACAGCTACCTCATGACCCGCATATAAAGTGGCTACTTCCTCTGCCTCAATTCGCCCCGCCTTGCCCAGCAAGCCTGAGTTGAGATTAAAGGTGGCCTTTAAACCATAACGATTGCATATGTCCACCAGTCTTCTGTCGTGCATTACGCCATCATCGTAACTTAGCGTTAACGCTTTCATTACTCCACCCGGATATCGGTCATACTGGATACGATGTCCCATTCGCTTCCCTTCTTTCTTGTTTCTGTTTCTGTTTCTGTTTCTGTATCTGCTTCTGTTCCTGTTTATGTCCGCTTCACGATTATCGCTGCACAACATCCTTCAGCCGATGTTCTTTCCCGTCAAAATACATGCCTTCCAGCAGACCGATCAACGTGTTGGTCACACACACTTCAATCTCGTTCTCTCCTGGTCGCAGCCAGCTCCCCTCGCCCTGCCAGCGATACGGAGACCAGCAGCGCACACCGAGACTATGCCCGTTAACTCGCACCTCCGTAACATCCTGCACAGACCAATGCTCGAATTCCAGTTCAAAACGGTGCACCTCTGTCTCGGATTGATCCAGCCAGAACATGCGTGTATAACTCATCTCCCCGGCAAAATGGGGATACAGCGGCAGCGGCTCTGGTCCAATGCGTTCTGCCACATGTGGCTCTGGTACAAGTGAGGCTGTGCCTTCATGATGAAATTGAACGCCGAATTCTCCCCGCAGATACAGCGGATCAACAATCCCATCCTCATCTTGGATGATGTCCACTGTAATAATCAGCTCATTAAGGCCACTGCGCAGCAGCTCTGCAACATCACAGGCGATATTCGTATGGTCGGTAATCTCAGCAGGTATGAACTGATCTCTCGTTAGAGTATGACCGTTGATTTCCATCACCCATGCCCCCGAAATGGCAGCACGGTCCATAAACAGCAGACATTCCGGCAGTGCTGTCCTCAGCTCAAACGCTGCAATATATCGACACTGGATCGGGTAGGCTATTGAAGCCTTTTTCGGTGTTCCAAATACCTGCTCAAACTGAAGCGGGAGCGTGTGTTGCTCTGCAAAGACAGCAGCCTGATCAATAAACGGCTTGACGTTGGTCTGAGCCATATCAAGAAAATCTCCCTGCTCATTGGAGGCCTGTACTTGAAACTGTCCGATCCGCAAGTTATTCGGCTGTAACGCCTTGTTACGCCAAGGCCCTTCACTGGAAAGCACTACTTTATAGACAGCTTCCGATTCTGCTCCTGCAACCTCATCTTCTTGAGATCCACTCGCAACCCGCGATTGTAAAAGAAACCGAACCGTATGTGCTTCATATGGCGCCAACGTAAGCGGAATGCACCACTGGCCTTCAAGCACTGTATACGGAAGTTCCTCCCGCTGGCCAATCTCCAGGTTAAGCCGTTCAACAAGCAGTATGTTGTGTTCGTCCTCGGGTAACCCCACGCTGTACCGCAGCTGCAGCTGTTCACTATCGATCTTCAGCTGACCTTCACAACGTTTCCCCTCCTGATTGGACAGGAAAACCATAAACTCTCCCGCAGACAACTGACGGGTCTGCATCAGCAGTGCCGTGCTCTCCTCTGCCATGTCCCAGCTGACTACCTCAGGTACAACCTTCTGCAGCAGCTGCGATAGCAGTCGTAACGAAAGAGCATGCCCGCTTTCGCTTCCCACCTCATACGGAAGAAAACAGGTGTTGCCCCGCTTCTCGCCTGACTGATCATTTTGACCCGCTGTTCCGAAAAAATCAGCAGCCTCATCTCCTGCCGGGCTTCCCGGCTGTATCGCGATATGAGGCAGCATACCCATCGAAATCACAGTACCTCCTGCTGCCACCAATCGTTTGATCTGTTCCCAGGCAGCGGCCTCCAGATTGAGCATAGGCGGCAGAATTAATACATCGTAACGGGCGATACCGATCTCAATAACCCCATTTGCAACATGGGCTTCGACCAGCAATTCCGGGTCAAGGTGATCGTAATCCCGCCGCTGCTGCAACAGATGCGCCGTGATTCGCATCCAGTCCTGAATCAGCTGATTCAGCTGCACCCGTTCTTCTTCATGCTCGCCACTGTATTCGAAACCATGCAGCGGGTTGGCCATCAGACTCCAGAAGGTGGTTGTTGGATCAAGCACCGCGATATGAATCATTGCTGCACCTGTGCTCATGAGGTAACTCAGGCGGCCTGTATAGTCGCCCAACTGCCTGAAGTGCTTCCAGTACGGATTCTGTAGAAATTGAGAGGGCGGTGCATCATGCTTGGTCAAGCCACCAATCGTATAGAAAAACGCATGAAAGTTATAAAAATTAGTGCCCATTGCCGCCATGCGGTCAATCATCCACTTGGCATCCTGCAAGGTCATCGACCAGCCGACACTGTGGAAGCATTCAATCATATTGCGGCTCCGTCCCAGCTGCCGGGCAAGCGAACTGACCATTTTCGGATTATCGCGCAGCCTCTGACCATACCGCTCCAGAATCCATGACAACGGACGGCCGATTTTCTCATGCGCCGAATCCCCTCCGGGCATATGGCTGTATAATTGGGTGGTCATCCGTACCCCTGGCACCTCTGCCGCATACTGAATACCTGCCGCTTCACACCAGTCATGCACCTGCTGGTGATACGACTGGCGCAGCAGCAAATGCAGTGACTGAAAATAGTCATATCGAATCACAGCCGCATTCGGCACATCCCTGTATAGCAGTGCAGGCAGAGACTCAATCAGACTGTATCCGCACCGTTCGTGGAAATAACGGGGCAGTTGGGGCGACCAAGGCAGCCTGCCCAGAGGAGCAATTTCATCCGAGAACATGCCCTGTATCACACCGCTTTCAAAATGCTCGCCTACAGCAGCTTTGTATCGTTCATGGGTCAGCTGGATAAAATGACTCATCGCCTCCCTGTGACACGGGTCTACAAAATGGCCGTAATATTTAAAGTCATCCATCTCCTTTTCCTGAAAAACAATGATCTCCCAATCACCTTCCGGCACCTCCCATATCAGGCGAAATGCGGTTTGATACGTAAAGAAACGTTTGCGGTTATACGATGTAAGTCCCGTCTCCTGATAGACCTGGTCCGTCTGTATATTACCGATGCAGCCGCGCAGGTCGGTGGATGTATGCCACTCGCGATTTCCCTCTGTATCCCGACGAACCGCCTGCGCCAGCAAAATACGCCCCCATGGGAGCTGCATCTGGACAACTTCACCCCCATGAGCAACCGCATGATGATGCACCAGTTCACGCTGCTTTGCTTCTGGAAAATCCAGGGTTACCTCTCCACCTGCCATCCCGCTTGGATACGGATACTCGTCATATAGCCAGACCTGCATGCCATAAGCAGCAGCTTCACTTACAGCGAGACGTACTTTGTCAAACCACGCTTCGGACAGATATGGAACTTCCAGCCCCTGGCGAGGGCAGATAAAAAATCCACCCACACCCTGCGCATGCATCTCTGCGATCTGCCGCCTGATCTGCCGCTCCTGCATCTCCCCGTTCCAAAACCAGAAGGGATGTACCCGATACTGCGCTTCGGGATGTTCAAATGCATTACTATCCCAGTTCATGCCATCTGCCTCCCTGCTTGATATGCGCTCACTAGTTTATATACAAAAATGCGTCCGGCACTCCCTAAGAGAAGCCATTCATCATTTCATACCAAATTCGTTCATTATTTCAGGGCAGCGTACAGCTCGTTGATTTCCTTCACGTATTCGTCACCACCACTGCTTTTCCATAAAGCCACCGCATCCGCGAAGCCTTTCTCATCAATCTGCCCTACAATATATTTGATCCGGGCATCGTTGATGATATTGTCCAGCTGCGGCCCTTTCTGGGCATACACATCCGAGATCAGCGGCTCGCCGGGATTCGCGACAACGATCTGCTCATTCGCCTTCTGCACCTGCGCCACCTTCTCCCGGACAGGGGTTGGCTCGACGCGAAGGGTTTTGTCCTCAGGAATGAACATCAGTATCTGATTCAGTCCTTGTACATCCCGCAGCGCCAGCTTGTCGGTTGTTGGAAGCACATAATCTCCTTTTTTCTCATACTGCTTGCCCTCGATACCGTTCCCCAGCAAAGCCTGCAGCTCAGGCTCGTTCAATTGATCCAGGAAATGCAGCACCTTCTTGAGCTCTTCTTCGGTTTTGACACTGCTTTTGGAGATCGCAATCATGCCCGAATACCCGGAAGTCGGCATATCCCGCAGCCCCTTAGGTCCCTCCATCGCCTGTAATACATCTACACGCCCTGTGGCGTTTGGGTCCTTCTCCAAAATCTTCTGGTCCATGCGCTGTGCATTATCCGCTACATCGACCATAACACCCGCTTTTCCGTTCACAAACGGATCTGGCAGCTTCGTCGGGTCCATCACGGCAAAGTCCTTGTTGACCAGACCTTCACTGTAAATTTGTCTGAAAAATTTCAATGCCTCCATATATTCCGGCGTCTCATGTGCAGGCATCAGGCCGCCCTTGCCATCCTCTCCCCACTTGTTCGGGGCGCCAAACCAAATTTGCATGTTATCCCATGGGCCCGTAAATTTGCTGGCAACCAGACCATAGGTGTCGTCTTTACCGTTTCCATCCGGGTCATCCTTCGTGAATGCTTTGAGCACATTGTAAAACTCTTCGATGGTTTTGGGCTCCTGCAGCCCCAGCTTCTCCAGCCAGTCCTTGCGAATCGTCACCCCGTTGCGCCCCAATGCACGCGCCCGGTAGATGCCATATGTTTTGCCATCAATGGATGCATTGTTCTTGATGATCTCATTCATCTGGCTCAGGTTCGGATAATCCTTCAAGTACGGGTCAAGCTCCCAGAACGCACCTGTCCGGGCCGCATTAATAAAGCTAGGCGACTTGCCAAGCACAACCATAATCTGAGGAAGCTTGCCTGAAGCGAGTGTAATGTTGAATTTATCCTCATATGAGCTGCTTGGCACCCATTGCAGATCAACATCCACCTGTGTCAGTTCCTCCAGCTTCTGAATCACGGGGCTGTTCGCCGGCGGATTCTCCGCTTCAAAGTTCGGAAGCATCACGGTAAGCTGCTGCTTCGCGCCTGCTCCCGATGCTCCTGATTGCTTGCTTTCTGTGGAGCATGCCCCTAAAACCGTGCCGAATACGAGTGATGCCGAAAGCAGCCAAGCCCCTTTTTTAAATGCGTTCATGTGTACCATACGTTCTCCCCCTTGGTTTTAACCTTTGATTGAACCCAACATGACACCTTTGGCAAAATGCTTCTGCAAAAACGGATATACCAGCAAAATAGGAATCGTACCGACAACGATTACCGCCATTTTGATCGACTGCTCGGGCGGCTGCACAAAGTTCGGGTCCATATTCGCCATATCCCCGACACTGGCTTGGGACAAAAGCACGATCTGTCGCAGCATGACCTGCAAAGGCCATTTGTCGCTGTCCGAAATGTACAGCAGTGCCGAGAAAAAGTTGTTCCAGTGTCCTACGGCATAGAACAAGGCAAAGGTGGCAATGACCGGCTTGGACAGCGGCAGTACAATTCGCCACAGGACACCCAGATCCGAACAGCCGTCGATGCGGGCCGCTTCCTCGAGTCCGGGCGGCATTTGCTGAAAAAAGTTTTTGACAACGATTAAATTAAAAGCGCTGATTGCGCCAGGAAGCATCAAGGCCCAGTATGAATCGAGCAGTCCCAATCCTCGAATGACAAGGTATGTCGGAATCATGCCCCCGCCAAACAGCATGGAGAAAATAACCATATTCATCAGCACATTGCGGCCCCAGAAGTCACTTCTGGACAGCGGATAAGCCATCGTAAGCGTGAAGAACAGATTCACCAGCGTGCCTGCAACGGTAATGAAAACCGACACACCTATGCTGCGGAATATGGTAGAGGACGAAAAGATATACTCGTAGGCACTGAAGGAAAACACCTTCGGGATCAGAAAAAAGCTGCGTTCTGTAATTTCGGCCTCCGTGGCAAACGAATTCCCGATAATATACAGGAAAGGAAGCACGGTTAAGATGCCCAGCAGGCCCAGCATGACATAGTTGAACACATCAAATACCTTACCGGCAGAGCTGTTGTATAAACGGCTGTTCACGGGTGTTCCTCCTTCCAATCATTTGTACACCATTAATAAATACCGGGATGACCGAACTTTTTCGCCAGTTTATTGCTGCCCAGCACAAGAATGATGCCAACCACCGATTTGAACAGTCCCACCGCGGTACTGTAACTGAATGCGCCTTGGGTAATACCCACGGTGTATACGTATGTGTCAAAAACATCGGCCACATCCCGGTTCAGCGAATTGGTCATCAGGTAAATCTGTTCAAACCCGGTATCCAGGAAGTTGCCCAGCCGCAGAATCAGCAAAATGACAATTGTCGTGCGGATCGCAGGCAGTGTAACATGCCACATGCGCCGCAGCCGTCCTGCTCCGTCCACAATAGAAGCCTCGTACTGCTCCGTATCAACCCCTGCAAGAGCTGCGAGGAAAATGATCGTGCCCCAGCCCATCTCCTTCCACATCATCTGAATGATAATCAGGGGCCGGAAGGAACCCGGACTGGATAGCACATCGACAGGTCGACCTGTAATCCAGGCAATCAGATCATAGAGCACACCGCCTTGCGGGGTGAGAAATACATAGGTGATGCTTGCAATAATGACCATGGATACGAAATGCGGCACATAGACCAGCGTTTGAATGGTTCTTTTGAAGAAAGCCACGCGAATCTCATTTAATAACAGGGCAATAATGATCGGTGCCGGAAAAAAGAAAATCAGATCATACAGCGCCAGAAGCAGCGTGTTGCTCAGCAAGCGAAAGAAATCCGGGTTAGAGAAAAAGTTGGTGAAGTTCTCCATCCCGACCCACTCGCTCTGACGAATGCCAAGGAAGGGCTGATAATCCTGAAAGGCAATGACGATGCCCCACATCGGCAAATATTTGAAGATCACAAAATACAAAAAACCGGGAAGCACAAGCACATATAACCATTTGTTTCGTTTAATCTGCCTTTTCCAATTGGACTCCCGTTTCAGCGGCTGCAAGATCACCTCCGCCGGGGCAGTCAGTGCTGATTGGCCCGGTTCATGATGGTTCATCTTCCCGTTCATGGTTCCCCCCCTTGTTGTCTGCGACTTCGATTGTAAGCGTTATCAAAGTTCTGGTATTCAGACTATACAGCCAGCGATTTGCAGGCAACCTTCATTTTTTGCTGTGACTGTACAATTCTTCAACAAGCCCGCTATAGCGCCATTTTTGCGAGGATTTGCACTTTTTGCAGAGGGGCAGATTGCACTTTTTTGCCGATTTCTCTTTCTTTGCTTTTGATATCAAAAATGAAAAGCCGGTATCTGCGTCAAGCAGATATCCGGCGATGGATCAAGCGGGTATACCCTGACATTCTGCCGCAGATAAGCGGCAAATAAATGGTTCACCATGGGAACCCTTCTTATTTAAACCATTGGTCCCGGTACTGGCTTGGCGTGATGCCTTCCTGTTTTTTGAAAATACGATTAAAGTAGCTATGCTGGTAACCAACCCCCGCGGCAACGTCATTGATACGCATCGTTGTCTCACGCAGCAGCTGTTTGGCCGCATCCATACGCACCCGTGTGACATAATCAATAAAGTTGCTGCCTGACACTTGTTTGAAGGCTTTGCTCAATGCGTACGGAGTCATCTGCTCCAGATCTGCACAGCTTTCCAGTGAAATATCGCTTGCATAATGCTGCTCGATATACCTCATGGTGCGTTCAACGACCTGCTTCAACGGCTCTTGGGAACGTGACTGTATCTCTTCTATATAGGGTAAAAAAACCTCCCGAACCATCCACTCCTGCATCTGTACCGGCTCGCGAATGGCGGACAATTGTTCATACATGTTGCTGCCGCCAAACAAGGTATACGGAGTAACCCCGGTCTGAAGCATCATATGTTGAATACTTCCGAGCAATTGCAGCATCATCTGCTGTACCTGAAATTCGGTGCGGCCCGCGCCCGTAATATCAGACATGAAGGCTGCAAGGGCTTGCTCCGCTTCAGACAGATTCACCAGCCGCAGCGTCTGAATGAGCTCACGTTCCAGCCCCAGCGGATATGAAGCGCCCTCATCGTTACGAAAGCACTGCTCATCCTCCAGATCAAGAATCTGACTGCCCTCTTCTACGCGGCGGTATGCCGCAGCCTGCTCCATCTCCACAAGCTGTCCGGGCAATTCCTGCAGCGCAGTCACGGGCCTGCTGACCATCATGGTCACATTCAATCTCAGTGTGCGCGCAATGACATCGACCAGTTCCTCAGCCCATATCCGTGCCTGTGGCTTGATCGATTCAGACTCAGGGGCAATAATCAGCATCGCGGAAGAAAGGTTGTGAAAATTCATCACACTGCTCTGACTGAAATACGCTCTCGCAACCTCCTGAATGATATTGACTGCGGCAAACGTCACCAGCCCTTTATCCTGACTTCCGAACCGTCCTTGCAACTGGTCATATCCCGTAAAATACATCTGTACCAGCAGAAACTGCCTGCCTTCCAGTTCAAAGCCAAGATGAGACATTCGCTGACGCAAGTCCTCTTCGCTATAAGCATACATATGGCCCTGGATGAGCTGTAACACAAAGCTGGTTCGCAGATGCGGCAGATGCTCCTGCAGCTGGCGATGTGCCGATACACTGCGTGATGTCAGCTCATGCCATTGCCGCTCCAACAGCTCGAACTCATCCAGCTCGGCTCCCGCTGTTTCTTTATCCCTGTCACTGTCACTTCGCACAGGTGTAAGCAAATGCAGCATACGGGCAACCGGGGAGTAAATCTGACGTGAGGCGAACCAGGACAGAAGCAACCCCAGCACAAGACTGCCCGAACTGGCTGCCACAATGATAGTGGATATCAGTTTGACGGGAGAAGTGATCGCGTTCAAAGGCGCAGCCGAGACATACGTCCATGCCGAGTCAATCCGATCGAGCGTCCCGTACGAAACAGAGTAGGTCTGACCCTCGTAGCGAAACAGAAAGGAGCGGCTGTTCTTGTGCAGACTCACCTCTTCTTTGAGCTGCTGCTCAAAAGCAGTATACGGCCTGCTGCTGTTTGAATCGCCTGATATGAGCGTACGTCCTTCCTCATCCATCAGAAAGGTCAAGCCCTCATCATAAGGAGTAAGCGTTTTCAAAAGACTTGCCACTTTCTCATTATCCAGGGTGACGATCAGGGCACCGAACGGATGAATGCTCTCCCCCGGTATTTTATGAACAAGCACAAGCGGATTGCCTTGAGCTGTATCCTGGGTCTGCTCTTGGCTCTGGTTCAAAGACTGCTCTTGAACTGAATTCAGGCCCTTATCCTGCGTTGCTTCCGCTCCTCCGATTGCCTCTGTCTTGCTGCCAGGGCGCCAATCCGTCCAGTATACATGGTTGCCCATCGTCAGATAACGCTGATAGGCTGCGGCAAGCGAGCTGTCCGTCAATTCCGTGTAATCACGGTTAAACAGAATCGGCTTAGGTTCCTGCAGATACAGCTGTGCAGATTGAATTAACGGATGAGAACCCTGCAGCACATACAGTGTCGTTACGATCTCCTGCGTTTCATTGAAATAATAAATAAAATCCAGATTCCGCAGTGCATTGCCAAATCTCGGTTCAAATGCCCAATGGGACAGATTCATCTCCAGGTAGGCGAGCTGGTCGTCCACATTCCTCGCACGGTTCTCAATCTGGCTCTGGTGCATACGATTAAATTCATTTTCCATCCGTCCAACCACGAGCTGGTACATGACGATACCCGTAATTAAACCGGGAATGCTGACGATTAATAGAATGAGCATCAGGCTGTTTCGGTAGAAACGGCCCTTGTGTCTTGTCGCCCTCCATTCAGGCCAATGCTTGAGTCTGACTGTCATGAACTTTCCTTCAACTCCCTGTTCAATAGTTGAGGTGACCGGTTCTATTTTGAAAATATATGGATAACGCCGTTTTCTGTATTATACGCACAATTGGCAATGTGTTGAAGCCATGCGGATGCTGCATTTTTTTAACCAATGTTTTATTAACGTGGCAAAATGGATTACAATAGATTGAAAGCAGATTGAAGGAGGCCTCTTTAGATGAAAGAACAAGCATATTTTGAACAAAATCGGGATAAACATCTGGCAGAACTGAATGAATGGTTATCCATTCCGAGCATTTCGGCCATTTCTGAGCATAAAGAAGATATTCAACGTGCCGCACAGTGGGCAGCAGATGCACTCACACGTGCCGGGATGGAAAATGTAGAAATTATCCAAACGGCCGGACATCCGATTGTTTATGCAGATCACCTGCATGCTCCGGGTAAACCGACAGCGCTGATTTATGGACACTATGACGTACAGCCGGTTGATCCGCTTCACCTGTGGGAGACACCTCCTTTTGAACCAACAGTTCGAGATGGCAAGCTGTATGCCCGTGGTGCAACGGATGATAAAGGACAAATTTTTATACATATCAAAGCCGTTGAAGCACTGCTCGCCGAGAACAAAGAGCTTCCGATTAACGTAAAGTTCTGCATCGAGGGCGAAGAGGAAATCTCCAGCCCGAACCTGCCGATCTACCTGAACGATCATACGGAAAAGCTGCGCGCTGACATGGTGCTGATCTCGGATACGTCCTTGCTGGAAAAAGGAAAACCGGCAATTTCCACGGGCCTGCGCGGCCTGTGCTCCATGCATGTAGACCTGTTCACCGCCAACACCGATCTGCACTCCGGCTCCTTCGGCGGTGGTGTACCTAACGCGCTGCATGCTCTCGTATCCCTGCTGGCATCCCTGCATGATGAGCAAGGCCGCGTAAGTGTAGACGGCTTCTATGACGGAGTTCTGCCCTTGTCGCCGGAAATGCGCGAGGAATTCACAAAGCAGGGCTTCAACGAGGAGCAGCTTCGTCAGGATCTCGGACTCGAGCATTTGTATGGTGAAGAAGGTTATTCCTTCGTGGAGCGTGTCGGTGCACGTCCAACGCTGGAGCTGAACGGCGTATGGGGCGGCTTCCAGGGCGAAGGCACCAAAACCGTCATTCCGAAAGAGGCACATGCCAAAATCACCTGCCGTCTGGTTGCAGATCAGGACCCGCAGCATGTACTTGATTCGATTGAAGCGCATCTTCGCGCCCATGTACAGCCAGGTGCCACACTGCAAATTGAACAGATCGAGAAGGCTTTTGCCTTTAACACCGATCCGACTGATCCGATCCTGCAAAAAGCCGCAGATGCATATGAAAAAGTATACGGCGTGCGTGCTCTCTTCACCAAGGATGGCGGCTCGATTCCAATTGTAGAGAAGCTTTCCCGTGTGCTCGGCGTGCCTGCGGTCATGATGGGCTTTGGTCTGCCGGATGAGAATCTGCATGCACCGAACGAGCACTTCAATCTGGAGAACTTTGATAAGGGATTGCTGACTGTCGTGGAATTTATGAAAAGTCTGGCTTAACGCTTAAAACGGAGGTGGGGGCGCGCTTAGTGGACGTTCCGGTGGCGAGTCGTTCTTTCGATCGCTGTTATCCCAGATTTTTTCGATTCCCTTTCCAAGGGGAAAATCCGGGGATAAAGGAGAACGCTTCGCTTCTACAGAATCGATCTCGCCCCCTCCACTACGTTAGCGCCTTTCCCTCTGTCCTTTTTTTAAAAATTATGCCCCCCTTTTATGGGGCATGGCAGAAAAACAGGATGCGGGGCGCGCTTAGTGGACATTTCGATGCGAATCGTTTTTTTGTAACGCTGTAGCTCCTTCTTTAGCCATATCTCATTCATATAGTGAGATAAGAAACCGATAGCCTTAATGGTTATCGGTTTCTTATTTTTATTGATAGCTATGGATATAGTGATCCATATGATTCCATGTCATGGCAGATCATGTTAATCTTCTTATAAAGAGTTTGCAGCGCTAAACGCATTCGTAACATTACTTTATTTACGGGACAGGAACGATATCTATAACCGCGGGTTCTTTTTTCCAAACCTGATATACTCCTGCATCTCCGCACTTGCAAGCCGAATCTGAATGATGAGGTGAACCGTGATGTCTGCTTCTCATTTGACCAAAACTGCACTGGCTCATTCACTCAAACATTTGATGGAACATACCCCGCTGAACAAAATTACGGTAAAACATCTGGTTGAGGACTGCGGTGTGAACCGGCAAACCTTTTATTATCATTTTCAGGACATTTATGCACTGCTCGGGTGGATCTATGAAACGGAAGCTGTGAACAGCCTTGCGGGGTATCGCAGTTACGGTACATGGACCGAAGGATTTCACAAAATTTTTTGTTACATTGAAAATAATAAATCCTTCTGCTGCAATACGCTCGAATCCCTGGGTCGTGCTCATCTGGATGGATACCTCTATCAGGTTACGCATGATCTGATTATGGGGGTAATTAACGAGTTGGCAGGTAGAACCAAGGTTCGAAGTGAGGATAAAGAATTTGTCGCCAATTTCTACACACTCGCCTTCACCGGGCTGATTATTCAATGGATGCGAAATGACATGAAGGAGCCGCCTGATCAGATCATTACCAAGCTGAGTGAACTGATTGAAGGAAATGTTGTCAGGGCACTGCACAAGTATGAGCTTAAATATGAGCACTTAAAATAACACGGAAAGCTGCCATCGGCTTCAGGATGAGCGGCTTTTTTCGAGTATTATTTGGAGCATGATCTGGTTCGGTTAGCTTGATTGGAAGAGAAACACGGAAACCAGAAGGCTTATACTCTTGTCGCAACAGAAATGAGTCCTAACCAAACAATAAGGCCGTCCTAAAACTAGGGCGTGTCTTGAAACCTACTGAAGTGCATCTTTTACCGCCTTTTCGCCCCCTGCTGCGTCACTTTCCCTTGACGTGCCCCGGCACGCCTGCGGAAAACTTCCTGGCTTGGAACGAAAATTCAGCAAAATTGGCTTCCTTCAGAGTTTTCAGACACGCCCTAGACATTTTTCCAATTGTGACTAAAAAACAGACACCTGCTTTCTTTTGATCATTCCTTCTTTCCTTGCCTGGGTTTACATTGGGAATGTGAGTACACCATCATTTGGAGGCGATTGATCGTGAAAAAGGAACATGGCTCTAAACAGGTTTATTTTGTTGGCGGCGGTATTGCATCCCTTGCGGGAGCAGCTTATTTGGTGAGAGACTGTGACTTTCCTGGTGAAAACATTCACATCATTGAAGAAATGCCTATTCTCGGCGGCAGTAATGACGGGGCAGGTAATGCCGAGCAGGGTTACGTGATTCGCGGTGGACGTATGCTTAATGATGAGGCATATGAGAATCTGTGGGAGCTGCTGGCGACCATTCCTTCCATTGACCATCCGGGCATGTCGGTGAGAGAGGAGATCACTGCTTTTGATAATGCTAACCCGACACATTCCAATGCACGCTTGATTAACCGCGATGGTCAGGTCGAAGATGTTCTATCCATGGGCTTTGACATGGCCGACCGGCTAGCGATGGGCAAGCTGATTATTACTCCTGAAGATACGCTTGGCAAGTTGCGAATTAACGACTGGTTTGCTCCCCACTTTTTCCAAACGAACTTCTGGTACATGTGGGCGACGACGTTTGCATTCCAGCCTTGGCACAGTGCGGTAGAGTTCAAACGATATATGCTTCGCTTTTTTCACGAGTTTCCACGCATTCAGACGCTGGAAGGGGTTACGCGCACACCCTATAACCAATATGACTCCATCATTCTGCCGCTGCACCGATATTTGGAGCCGTTTGGCGTAGATTTCACGCTGAAATGTACTGTTACGGATCTGGACTTCAAAGAGGGCGACGGAATCACCGTGACTCATATGCATGTGCGGCGGAATGGAGCCGAGGAAGTGATTGATATTCATGAAGGGGATTTAGTGATTGTAACCAACGGTTCCATGACCGAAGGCGCTGATCTGGGCTCCATGACTTCCGCTCCGAAGCTGAACGGCAAGAGCAGTTCCTGGAAGCTGTGGGAGAACATTGCGGCGAAAAAGCCGCAACTGGGTAACCCTTCCTCCTTTAGCGACCATGTTGATAAGTCCAAATGGGAATCGTTCACGGTTACGTTTCAGGATTCGGTATTTTTTGATCTGATGGAAAAATTCACCCGCAACCGCGCCGGTACTGGTGCGCTCGTCACATTCAAGGATTCAAGCTGGTTCATGTCCGTTGTACTTGCTTTTCAGCCGCATTTCCGGAATCAGCCGGAGCATGTCAACGTCTTCTGGGGCTACGGGCTGTATCCTGACAACGTGGGTGACTATGTGAAAAAAAGAATGTGTGATTGCACGGGTGAAGAAATTATGCAGGAACTGATCGGCCATTTGCATTTTCAGGAGCATCAGGAGGCGATCATGGCAACAGCCAATTGTATCCCTTGTATGATGCCGTATATCACGGCGCAATTCATGCCACGGCTGAACAGTGACCGCCCTCAAGTGGTGCCGGAAGGTTCAACCAACCTGGCGTTTATCAGTCAATTTTGCGAGATTCCCGACGATGTGGTGTTCACGGAGGAATATTCGGTGCGCGCCGCACGCATCGCCGTATATACGCTGCTTGGCATCAACCGCCCGGTGGAGCCGATCCATCAATATCAATACGATGTGCGAACGCTGTTCAGCAGCTTCGTGACTTCGTTCAGATAAACATTTAGATACGTAATCAGAAAAACATGCAGATATGCATGTAGATATGCGTTCAAAGACGAGATATGTATTCAGATATGCGTTCCAATACGAGATTCGCTTTCAGAGATGCATTTAGATAAAAGTTCCAATGCGAGATTCACATTCGAATATTCGTTTAGATAAAAGTTCAGATATGTATTTGGATCTGCATTCGATGTGCATTCAGAGATGCGCTCAGCTTTGTGCCCAGATATGGTTGTAAGATTCATTCACTAAAAAGAGCCCTGTCATCTGATCTGACAGGACTCTTAAAGGGGTATGCCTTTGCTTTTTGTCGCCTGTATGCTGAACCAAACCTATCCATGAAGAATAATGGGGGGTCCAACTATAGGAGTGTAGAATTATAGACTTATAGAAGATCGACTTATAGAAGTCGTAGCACGAGAACCAACACCACGGTGTATATTTTACGCGGCACCAACCAACAGCAGAATCTACGAAAAACAGCCACTAACTGGCCTAACTGGCCCCTCATCAAAATAACGCCTAACAAAACACAGCATAGTTCAGTACAGCCGTATTGACTCCTGCCAGAACAGTCACCTAGACAAGGAAATAGCCGCTTCCCACGCTCTAACGATCTCAGGAAACCTTATTTCACCATTTTAGACGGTCTGAAAAATCTAACGATTCGTACAAGCCTTATTTGACAAAATCAGCTGCGTTTCATGCCAAAATGGGCTGGTTCACATGAAATAGCGTCTCTCGGAATCGTTAAAATTCGAAATGCCGTGAAATCGGGTAAATAAGGCTTCTCAGAATCGTTAGCGTATGAGCAAAGATCGGTCAAAGCGTGCTGAAGCACTGCCTTCCTTCACTTTATCCAGATACTCCATTGGACACTTCCTTATACGCACATTTACGTGCGAAATGTCGTGAATTTCAGCATATGCACCAGCTTGGAGAAATGCGTAATCTCCTGATCCACGTCTCTCGTATCCGTGCCTGCCATCGCTTGATTGGCTCGCAGTGTTCTGCGCGTATTTAGCATGCGTTCAATCAGCTTCATGACCGTGTTGCGTCCGCGGTGGTCCACAATCATGTATTTTTTGCGTGCATCCAGCTCAATCCATACGATGTTGTTAAAGGTCGTGAACAAATGTTTGCGGTACTGCTCCATATCCGTCTCATTGTACTGCTCGCCATAAAAAGCATAATATCCGTGAATGTGCAGCTTCTCCGCCAGCACGGGGATAAACGGATCATGTTCCAGCATGGCGTTACGTTCCATGGTTTATGCCTCCGTGAATGATCCGCAGATCTCCATTTTTTGAGATCTATTTTAACATATTGTTCAGCGTATTTCCTCTTATGCCATCCCCGGCAACACACACACTCATGCCTTCTTGTACAAGTAAATCTCTTGGGGTTGCAAGTTACGATCTATGTGACCAGATATTAACTACATATAAAGTACTGCTTAAATTAATAGTTACCTATATTCCTATCAGCATTATGAGCCGATTCTGCTGCCCTTTACCCACACCGACTCAATCGCCAGTTCCTCATTCAGCAAAACAATATCCGCCTGCTTTCCCTGCGTCAGGGAACCGGTGCGATGCTCAATACCAAGCAGACGTGCCGGTGTCAGACTCGCCGCCCTTGACGCAGCTACCAGACTCAGCCCCACTTCCTGCACGAGATAACGAAAACCGCGTACCATGGTCAGGGTACTGCCCGCCAAAGCTCCGCCTTCTTTCAAACGTGCTTCTCCGTTCTTCACGATCACGGGCAGATCCCCGATCTTGTATTCACCGTCGTCCAGTCCTGCTGCTGACATCGCATCGGTAATGAGCACAAGCTGATCGTTCCCTTGTTTCAATTGAGCGAGAATAGATATGGCCGCAGGATGCACATGAATGCCATCGGCAATGACTTCCGCACTGATGCGTGGATCACTAAGCACAGCCCCGGCCGTTCCAGGCTCACGATGGTGCAGCGGTGTCATGGCGTTAAACGTGTGCACAGCATGATGCAATCCCGCTTCTACTGCACGTTGTACATCGTCGTAGGTTGCATCCGTGTGACCAAGCGCGGCTGTAATTTGTTGCTCCCGCAGCCAGGAGATGACCTCGAGCGCTCCCTCACGTTCCGGCGCCAAGGTTACTTGACGAATAAGGCCAGGGTACTGCTTTTCCCAACCCTGCAGCCAAGTCACATCAGGGAGCACAATGTGATCGGGATTTTGCGCACCAGGCCATTTCGGACTGAAAAAAGGTCCCTCCAGATGCACGCCCTCCAGCTGTGCATAGCGCATTTCCCCAGAGCGGTAGCGATCTACCTCGGCCAAAACATGATCCAGACGCTCCTTCGGAGCCGTCATGGAGGTCGCCAACATCGCTGTTGTTCCCTGTGAGCTGTGGAATGAAGTGATCTTGTCCAGCACTTCCGGGCTTGCATCCATAAAATCTTCTCCGTTGCCGCCGTGCACATGGATATCAATAAAGCCAGGTACGATCAGACCCGCTCCTTTGGCAGGAATCTCCCCAGCTTCTTGCCGAAGGGCTTCAGGCAGACCTTCCGGTATGCCGGCATATACGATTTTATCGGCGCGCCAGACGATCAGACCATCCTCCAGTACTTTATCGGGGAGCAGCAGTCTGCCGCGGAGCAAGGTTAACCTTTTTTCCAACTCGCCGTCTTCAGCTTTACTATGGGCTTTGGTCATCGAACCAGCCTCCCTGCGGCACGATCCAGCAGTACAACCACATTCGGATGACATTGCAGCAAGGATGCCGGGCAGGAGGTTGTAATTGGACCCATGAACGCTTCGCGGATAATCTCCGCTTTCTCTTCGCCACGGGCGATGAGCAGGATTTGTTTTGCTTTTAAAATAGAACCGACCCCCATCGTAATTGCTTGCGCTGGAACTTCGTCGATGCTGTCAAAAAAACGTGCATTGGCCTTTCTTGTCTCTTCCTTCAAATCCACCACATGGGTGCGTCCGGTTAACGCTGTACCAGGCTCATTAAAACCGATATGACCATTATGCCCGATGCCCAGCAATTGCAGGTCCACAGGCCCGCGATCCTCCAGACGCCGCTCATAACCAGCACATTCCTCCGCCAAGTCTACTGCCTCTCCATTCGGCACATTCGTGCGGGACAGGTCCATGTCGATATGACGAAACAGCTGCTCATTCATAAAACTGCGGTAGCTTTCGCGATGCTCTGTAGGCAAACCTACGTATTCATCCAGATTAAAGGAAGAGGCCTGCGCAAAGCTCACCAAGCCTTTTTGATACATCGCAATTAACTGCTTGTAAATGCCTACAGGCGAACTTCCGGTTGCCAGTCCCAGAACAGCACGCGGTTTCGTTTGCAGCAAGCTGGCGATTAGTCCTGCTCCTGTTGCGTTTAAATCTTCTTCATTTTCAAAAATACGAATATTCATCTGTCAAGCACCTCCGGTGTGATGGAAACGATAGGACTGCACATTGTGATACGACTGCTCAAGTTTAGGTATGAATTGATCAAAATCCGCACTCACCATGCCTGTGAACAAAATATCAATCACATGCAGCAGCGCAATGCGTGAAGCCATATCCCCGCGTCGCATACCTTCTTCAAGCGAGGAAGTAAACAGCGGAATATCTGCCGTTTCAGCCAGTGTGTTACTGCCGTAAGAGGTCAGCGAGATTGTGGAAGCCCCGGCTAGTTTGGCACAGGTTAATGCATCAATCGTTTCAGGGGTTTCGCCCGAATACGATACGGCCAGCGCCACATCACCTGCTCCTAGCGAGGAAGCGGATGTAATCTGCATGTGGGAATCTGAAAAGGCTGTACAGCTTTTGCCGATCCGCACCAGCTTCTGATAGAAATCCTGTGTCACGATGGACGAGGTTGCCACACCGTACAGGTCGATGCGCCGGGCCTGACAGAGCAGCTGCACAGATTGTTCCAGCCTGCCCAGATCGAGCAAGCGAGTCGTATCCGCGATAGAAGCCAGATGATTGGCTTCAATGGCCTCAACAATTCTGGATAACGAGTTGCCTGCAACAATATCCTGATAGGCCGTTTCATTCGGCGTCTGTGACAGCTCTGCCGCAAGCTTCATTTTGAGATCGGGAAAACCTTTAAAGTGAAATGATTTGCAAAAACGGGTCACCGTCGCCGCGCTTGTACCGCTCAGCTCTGCCAACTGATTAATGGTCATGCCCGGCACATCCGAAGGCGACTCGATAATGACCTCGGCGATCCGTCTTTCCTGAGACGGCAGGTTATCTAATTGTTGCTGCAACGCGTGTAAGATGGCTGCCATAAGCACCTCTTTTGTATGAAAATTATTTTTATTATTTATTCTATTTAAAAGAAAATTATTTTTACACCTTTATTTTAATCAAGACACTCTCGCAAGGCAAGAGCATTTTCTCTAATTGAGGGAGTATGGTGATAAGCAGAAGCTAGTCATCTTTCATTTGAAGTTTTAGCCTGGTCTGTTAAAGTTAATCGTATGGAATTGTACGTGAAGCAGCTGTACCACCCATATACATAGAGTATCTATAGATCATGGCACCTTCTGGTGCCTTTTAAATAGAGGGGGGCTGTAAATGAATCGCAGACAGCGCAGTAAAATCATCCCAAACACCTGGATTATTGCCGCCAAGCAGACTGACTCAAACATATATTATGCTCTCTATGCCATCGACTGGAAACGTGGAGCCCGCTTGAGCTGGGAAGGTTGGAAACGTTACGAAGATTTTTTGCAATTTCATGTGCCGGTCAAGCGCAAAATGCAAGGTCATCACACTTCGTCACAACCTGCTGCTAAAATTGCAAAAAAGGCATTATATTTGCATTTAAAAGAGGCACAGTATGAGGAATTAGAGCAGTTATTTTATCAGCCATTTTCGAGAAAAAAATGGAGAGAGTTTATACAAGAGCATGTGTAAAAAAACAAAAAAGCCTTTCCCCATGCTTCATTCTGAAGGATAGAGAAAGGCTTTTGTGCTGCCACATTGAACTGCGGTTCGCATCTAAATCTTCAGTTCTCCAAGCTTAATCAGCTCTACAACTGCCTGCGAACGACCCTTAACATTGAGTTTCTGCATCACATTGGAGATATGGTTACGCACCGTTTTCTCGCTGATGAATAACTGCCCTGCGATGTCACGCGTTGTTTTGTCCTGAACCAGCAATTCGAATACTTCGCGCTCACGGTGGGTTAACAAAAATTTGCTTTTATGATGATCGATACCCTTCAATGTTCACCCCTCCTTGCTCGGGTTGTGTTGGTGTAACAAGGTTAAGGGGATACAGTCAACTCATCTTATGTAAGGTCGAGGACGTTGGTTCAGTTTTAGAAGAAAAATGGGCTGCTTTTTGAGCATACATTGTCCGTATGGGCTGCATTCGTCTGCTTATAACAAATATGCCCTTGCAGTGGATGCATCCCGCAGCAAAGGCACACTTGTTCATTTCAGCATCTTACCGATTCATTCGATTCATCATGCCGCCATCATGATTACGGTTCATTACACCATCACCCAGCACACCGTCACGGTTATGAGTTTCGGCCGCATTGGTCGGGAAAATGCGCTCTACCATCGACTGGAACGTATCGATCATACCGCTGACCGGTTTACCGTTACGCAGATCCGCTGCATAGTTCTCGACCTGACCTACGAAATCAGGATTAGCGGATACGTAAACGTTCTCGACGTTCGGTGCAAATTGCTTGATTTTGGCTGAAATTTTGCCTTTGATCTCTTCCGGCGTGTTATCGTCGGAGCTGTCCATCATACGTGGACGTTCACTTCTTGTGCCATATTGGCTTTCATTCATCGGGCGTGCTGTACCACTCTTGGTCAAGCCGCGCATCATGCCTACCGCGCCTGTGCCCATCGTGCCATAGATGCCACGGTCATTGCCCATATGGCTGCGGTCTGTTGCTGTGCCGGTATTCAGTCCCGGTGCGATTCCGCTTGTGCTGTATGGAGAATTCGTGCCCGATCCGCCATGAACTCGCATACCGCCCATGTCCCGATTCATATTTCCATCGCGCATTGTATCGCTGGCATAGTTACGCATCGTGCCATTCAAGCGGCTGCCCATATGTCCAGTCGATTTACTTCCCAGCTTGCCTGCATGTCCATTCGCTAAACGAACAGCAACGTATGCGTTGCGATCTGTTAACATGACATGGGCAGAGTCCACTTCCTTCATCTCCGCAATACGTTTTGCCAGCTCATCACTGGATCGCAGGTCAGTAACATTGTGCATCCGGTAACTACGCGCACGAATCCCGTCCATTCCATTGGTCTCGACGCCATACCGATTAATGCCATGCGCCTGTTCGCGAACACTTTGCGTATGCAGATTGTTATCGCGATTCCCACAACCTGTCAAGCCGGCCATTACAAAAATTGCAGTAGACAATGATAACGTAATCGCTGTTGCCTTTTTGACTGTTGGCATGTAATGTTCATCCTCCAATGTGGTTGTTTTGGTTCACATAGATAGGATGCGCGTCTGGTGTTATCGATATGCTGAAAGGATATGGCACTTAAACCTGCCAACTTATATAGACATTTTTGCCCGCGGATACCAAAAAGCACAGTAACTGCCTTCAGCGCAGAACTGTGCTTTTTCTTACTCAACTGTCCATTTTTTAATAAGTCACTTCCCGGAAGTTGCCTCAGAAGTTGAAGATTTGACAGAAGAACCGGATTTCGCCGATGCTCCCGACTTAACAGACTCCGAAGAAGCTGAGGAACTAGTGGGTTCTGAAGGAACGGCGGACGTATTTTTAATGCTTGCCGGAAACTTCTCAGCTTCCTTGAGAGCTGCTGCATCCATCGTGTAAGCCCACTCCCCATCCGGGGTAATTACCCAGATCTGGTCAGGGTCAGAGGATGTGGTCAGCAAACGATAAACCGTAGTCGTCTCCTGCCCGTTCACCTGCTGTTCAACAGACAGTGTTGATCGAGGGATGGCTCCTTTTAAATCGGACGCTTTGCGAACGTCTTCGGCAGTTGTGAGGTTTTTGATTTTGCCAATGAGCGAGATTGCATCTTCTGCCTTAATCGACTTGCCATTTAACGTCCATTCGTGTTCGGATGCGGTATCTCCTTCAGCCGACGCCTTGAGCATCCAGCTCGCTGCTTCCCCTTCCCATTCCAGTGTACGGACATTGGATTCATCCATATTGAACGGAGTCGTGTCCAGCAAAGATTGACGTGTCAGGGCGATATTCGTTACAGCTTCATTTTTAACAGCAACCACCGGCCCTGCGTCGACGCGCGCATAATGGGCATCACCCGCAGGCAGCAGATTGCCAATCACCAATTTAAGCTCACGCCCATCCTTTACTTTGATATCCAGTGTTGTGGCTGTGCTGCCCAAGCCGTACTTCTCCACATCCTTGGGTGACTCTTCCACAACCATCTCCTGATCTGCACCACTCAGCGCATCAAGCCAGCTGCCCACACTGTATTCATTCAGCGGATAACCCTTCGGCTGAGACATTTGCCAGATGCCATCTTTGCGCTCAAGAGTTGAGACGGCATTTGAAGCATTTGCATTCGTATCTGTACCTGTAACTGACTTATCTGCAGCCCCTTCATGCAGCGTAATCGCCTCAATATCTGCTGAAGTGACACCGAGAAGCTTCGCCTGTACTGCCTCTTCTTCCCGAAAATAATTGTGATTGGCCGCATACAGCCAGCCCGCAATCAATATCACAACGACAACTATCGTAGGTATTAACTTTTTCATACCCGTCTGCGCCTCCACCATAAGAGTACACCGATGATTACAAAGACAAGCGGGAATGCTACAATCGCTGCAAAAAAGATCGTTCTGGCCTGCTGACCATCCAGATAAGCAATCTCATATCCAGCCTGGACACGCGGTCGAATCGTCAGACCATCTTGTTTTTCACTCAAATAATTAACTGTATTCAAAATAAAATCCCGATTGCCACCGTTCGAAATTTGTGAATCCTGCATGAAAATAGATGATCCCAGAATGACCGCTTTGGGCTTGCCATCCTTCGTATCCGCTGCATAGCCAAGTTCGACAGGACCTTGAACGTCAGCATCTTTATCATTGTTCGTTTCATTTTGCAGCAGCCCGGCAATATTCGTCTCCCCGTAGCTGTCATCGGAGGAATGCATTAGCGGAGACAAGGTGTATTTGTCCTGCTCCTTGCTGGTCAGTGCAATCGACAGAGACAGCATCGGGTACAGCTTGTTCTGAGCCAGCTTGTCTGTGATTGCATGACTGCCATACTCGGGCACAACCCACAGCGGCCCCATCGTGCTGGCCTGTTTGTTATCCACCATGACGGCATGCTCATCCACCACGCCATAATCAGCGATCAAGGCGTCAATGTTTTTCCAGCTTGATTTCATATCTTCTGCAAAACCAAGAGAAATTAACAGCTTGCCCCCCTTACTCATATAGGTTCGAATCTCTTTCAGCTCGGCATCACTCAGATCACGCTGAGGCCCAATAATAGCCAGTACATCAGCATCATCAGGTACCTTACCGGCCTGATTCAGCTGCAGCTCCTCTGTGGTGATATTATTCTGTTCCAGTGAAGATCGCAGTGTCCCCATCTGATCCAGACTTAACTCTTCATGCCCGGTCAGGAATACCATTTTGCCGGTTTCCGTAGAAGAGAGATTCATCAGAGCCTGAGTTAATTTCTCTTCCCCTGTAAACTGGTAAGAACCATCGCTTCCATCCCCGTTCGCCGTGAACAGGCTGGCAATGTCGATGACCTTATGGCGATCTCCCTGCTCCAGCACAATCGAGCTGCCCGTGATGCCGTATTTGGAGGCAAGCGCAGGCTCCTGTGTTAGATTGTACTGCTTCAGCTTGAGCTTGCTGTTTCGTTTTGTATATTCCTGAACCATATCGGCTACTTCACGATTTAGGACTGTATTGTTTGCATTTTCAACCGTTAATACGAGAATATTGACGTCATCTTTGACATTTTTAATCGCCGTCAGGGACTGGTCTGATAACGTATACTGTTTATTTGAAGTCAGGTCGAGCTGAAAGCCCCCAAGCGAGTTCAGGAACAGGGTCAGCAAAATAAAGATGCCAATCACCGCGACAGACAAAACGGTACTGTTGGTATGACTTAGCCATTTTTTCATCTTCTCACCTCCACCGCTTCCGTTCCACAATTTGAATGCTTAACAGTAAAAACACACCCGTAAGCGTGACATAATATAGAACATCCGGTCCGCTGAGCACGCCTTTGGTGAAGCTGTCAAAGTGATTAGTCAGCGCAAACGGATCAAGCCACTTCTGCAATGCAGACCCCGTATTACCTGCGAATGAATCAAGCATCCACAAAACGAGCAATATAATAAAACCCGCCACGGCAGACACCATCTGATGCTGGGACAGCGTGGAGGCAAATAGTCCAATCGCCATCATGCTGCCGCCAAGGAAAAACAAACCGAGTGCAGACAACCAGACAGAGGTCAGGTCCAGCTTTCCATAGAACGACATAATGAAAGGATAGACCAGACTGCAGAGAATCAAAACAAGCAGTATGGCGAGTGAAGCCAGATATTTTCCGAAAATAATCTCGGTCACTCGTGTCGGTGAAGTCAGGAGCAGCTCATCCGTTCCCTGCCTGAACTCTTCTGCAACGAGTCGCATGGTTAACAAGGGCACCACAAAAAGCAGCATGGACAACGTATCGCCCAGGACAAGGCGGTAGTCCACAATGCTTGGCTGGTAGTATACAAAGCTTGAATAGAACAACAGGCTGGTCATCAGCACGTATACGGCAAAAGCAAAATAAGAAGTCGGCGACAGAAAATACGCCTGCAGTTCTTTGGTACAGATCGCCATCATTCGTCTCATTTGCTTCCCTCCCCTGAATCGGAATCAGATATTTCCCGCTCAGATGCAGCCTGAACCTCTGGAGCATGCTCATTTCCTTTGGCTTCATCAACTGTATCAGCGATTGCCTCCGAAGTGGCATCTGGTTCGGATGTCGTTAATTTCAGGAAGATTTGCTCCAGACTGAGGTTCTCACGTTTCATCTCCAGAATCGGCAAGCCGGCTCCAGACAACAGATAAAAGAGCTCTTCCCGGAAGTCTTCCGACGTTTCTCCGGTGAGTCTGACACGAACAGTTGAAGGTGTACCCGATATAGCACTGAAGGTTGTTTCTGAATCACCTGCTGTTAAATTCGTGCTTTCATCTGACGCTGAGGATTGGGAAGAAGCTGCTGAAGAAGTTAAAGAGGAGTTAGCAATGACCTCGCCGTGTGCCTTCTCCCATGGTGTTAATACATCCATCAGCTGCTGCTCCGTAGCTTTCACTTCGAGGGATACCTTGAAGCGATCCGCCATCGCTGAGCCGAGCTCATGAGGTGATCCGTCCAATACAAGTTTTCCCTGATTGATAATCAGCATCCGGTTACAGAGTGTGCTTACCTCAGGCAAAATATGCGTGCTAAGCAGCACCGTATGATTTTCACCAAGCTCTCGTATCAAATCCCGGATCTCAATAATCTGATTAGGATCAAGTCCTGACGTCGGCTCATCCAGTACCAGCAGATCCGGCTTATGTATAATGGCTCCTGCCAGTCCCAGACGCTGCTTGTAGCCTTTGGACAAACCGCGCACCATTTGTTTTTCCCTGCCCTGCAGTCCAAGTCTGCTAACCATTTCGCTGACACGCAGCTTGACCTCACGCGCTGGAACATCCCTCAGATTTGCGACAAACTTGAGGTACGACTGCACCGTCATATCCGGATAAAGCGGGGGTGTCTCCGGCAGATAACCAATTTTGGCGCGAACGCTGCGTCCCTGATCATGCACTGACACACCATCCACCAGCACCGAGCCTGCCGTGGGATGCAGATACCCTGTGATCATGCGCATCGTTGTCGTTTTGCCAGCACCGTTCGGTCCCAGAAAACCGACGATCTCGCCTCGTTCCATGGTGAAGTCCAATTGGTGCACACCGCGCTGTCCTTCGTACACTTTGCTCACCTGTCTCACTTCGAGCACGTCCTTCATCCTTTCCCGTTAAAATACCCGTGCAGCCATCATGAAGATAACACAACACGGGAAATCATTTGTATGATACGAGATGTATCCTAGTCCCAGCTTAATATCACTTAAAATAAAGCTTAATATTTTGTGTCCAAATTGTGAACAAATGATGGTTTACCCACACCCCGCCCTTCGGTTAAACGTACCATGGAGTACAGGAGAATGAGCTCCTGACCAAAAGTCAGAGGGTGAACCGTGTGAAGGTATTATTCACGTTTTATGTTCCCAGCGGGGGCGTCGATACACTGAACCGACTGCGTACTGCCGTACTGAAACGCCATGGCATTGAAGCACATTTATTGTATCTGAATACAGGCTCAGGTTTGCAGAACAGCAGTGACACACGCATTTTTACAGCTTCCAGCGATCAGGATATTCATCATTTGATTCACTCCGAGCACTATGATGCCATTATTACCACTTCTGATATTGCCATGCCCGGCCGTTTGAGAGGTCTCGGTTACAAAGGACGGATTATCTTCGAAGCCCAAGGGCTCGGTACACGGGATCAGGCTCTGGAGACAATTCAAATGGGCGTGCCCTATCTACAAGCACACTGTGATGCTGCTGTACTGCCACCGACGGATCATCTGCTCGATATGTTCATTCACATCTGTCCATGGCTGCATCGCTTTGTCATTCCAAATATGCTCGATACGGATACCTTTGCTCCAATCTCCGTAGAAGCACCGCCATATCCTGTTCTTGCATGGGTCGGGCGGTTGGAGCATAACAAAAACTGGCGCGAATATCTCGAAATATCCAGGGCAATTATCAAAAAGAAACCCGAAGCCAGACTCTGGCTCTTTCACGATCCCACCTTGGCTAATCCAGAAGACGAGGTCATGTTCCGGCATATGCTGGTGGAATATGGATTGCAAGATCACATCGGTATCTTTATGAATGTGCCACATTCACAGATGCCAACGTTCTACTCGATGATCGCAGCTTCTGGTGGCATCATGCTGTCCACTTCTTTACTCGAAGGTTTCGGTTACGCTGTAGCCGAGGCCATCAGTTGCGGCTGTCCCGTTCTAAGTACAGATTCGGATGGCGTGCGTTTGTTTATCACACACAACAAAACAGGAAAGTTCTACCCGCTTGGTAATGTGAAAGTCGCCGTGAGGGAAGCTCTGGACCTGATGAATAACAAGAAGCAGCGGGAGTATATTCGCATTCAGGGAAGACAGCATGTGACCCTTTCCTTCTCCCCTGACCGATATGCAGCCTCTTTCCGAGAGATGATGACTGCATTGCGCGTTTTTCATTGATTGTTACAAGTTTAGATCAAAAAAAGTTCACAGGACGCAGAAAAGGCAGTCCAGAGCGTATATGCTCCCAGACTGCCTGCAGTTAATTTAAATTTGCTACTATGATCTATTCTTTTACACAAAAACGGAGAGGACAGAAAAAACCTGAAAAAGCGAAGCGTTCGCCTTTATCACCGGATTTTCCCTTTTAGAAAAGGGAATCAAAAAATCTGGGGATAACAGCGATTGGAAGGTTATTCTGTCATCGGAGTGTTCGGTGTAAACATAGCAACTTGTTTAACTACCTTAGTGACCCATCATCATCGCAGGATCAGGCTGCTCCCCCGTTTGAAGCTCCGGTTCAGGCTTGCGTTTCGGCTTGCGCAGAATCAGACTAAGCAGGCATCCGAACAGGGCGATACATGCTGCGAGGAAGAACGTATCGTTGAAGCCGCTAACCATGCCGTTCACGATATCTGCTTTTCCCGTGCCCGTCGTATTGCTGGCGACGCGAGAAGTCAGGAACCCTGTAAGACCCGCAACAGCAAAAGAAACGACAACCTGCTGGGCAGCAGCCGTCAGCGGTGTTACACGCGCAACCAGCTTGCGCGGTGCTGCATTCAGGACATGTGTGTTGAGCGGCATCATGGACAAGCCCATACCAAATCCCATCATAAGCAAGGCGGTAATAATAAGTCCAAGTCCTGTTGCTGCTGTAATGGAAGACAGAATAAACAGGGCTCCCGAGATAATACCGAGACCAACAAAGGCCAGAGGTCTTGCCCCGATTCTGTCAAACAAACGGCCGCCGAGCGGCATGGAGATACCGGAAGCTAGTGCTTGAGGCAGCAGGATAAGTCCTGTTTCCAAAGCCGTGTATCCTTTGATTTGCTGCAGATAGAGCGGAATGAGAATCATGGAACCGAATAAAGCCACTTGTGCTACCCAAGCGAGAATAATACCTCTGGAGAAGTCTGAGGAACCAAACACTCGCAGCTCAAGTAACGGATTTTGCTGGCGCAGCTCTACGATGATGAATAGAATTAGCGCTATACCGCCGACGATAATACCAGTCAATGTCGTAGAAGACGTCCAGCTTGTGCCGCCTTCACTTACACCGTAAGCCAGCATGGAGAAGGCAATCGGAGCAAGAATCATGCCGATCAGATCCAGTGAAGGCGTGCGTCCGCGATCCGTATCCGGCAAAAATCGCACACACAGAATAAAAGCCGCGATACCGATTGGCAGATTAATCAGGAAAATCCAGTGCCAGCTCACCGACTCAATAAACCAGCCCGATAATACGGGGCCGAGGGCAGGAGCAAGCAGCATCGGAATACCGAGCATGCCCATGATGGAACCTCTGCGTTCAGGCGGAGCCAAACGAAATACCATGGCCATTCCGATCGGGGCAACCATGCCTCCCCCAAGACCCTGAATAACACGGAATACAATTAACTGTTCAGGGGATTGGGCAATTGAACATAAAACAGAGCCTAGTGTAAACATGGCGATGGTAAACAAAAATACTCTTTTGGCTCCAAAGCGATCGGTCAGCCATCCTGCCAATGGGATAACTGCGGATAAAGCCAGGGTGTAACCTGTGACCGTCCATTGAATGGTTTTCAGGTCCGTCTCGAAGTACTGTACAAGATTCGGTATAGCAACGTTAACTACTGTGCTGTCCAGAATGACCATAATCATTCCAACGATGATAGACAAGAGGGGCAGAATAATCGTTTTAATCGAAAACGCTTCTGCCTCCTGGGGTACTGCTGCCTGTTGTTTCACGCACTCACTCTCTTTTCCGGCGTCCTGCGGCTTTCAGTAAACGGGCCTGTGGACTGCCTATCATTACGAATTTTTCAAACCTTCGTTTTAAACCTTTGTTTTAAACTTACGTTTTATACTGGTTTAATTTTAACGAAAATACCTTTGCTGTCAAGCTATTTTTTAAAGGCATATTTCTCAGAAAAAAACGACAAAAAAGGACCAGGCCTCACGCCTGCTCCTCATGCAAATACATATCAATTGGCAAGTTTCAACATCTGATGCTCCGATAACACACCGATCAGCTCCCCCGCTCCGCTGCGGCAATAGATTCGAATGACGAGATGATTCGGTACAGAACAGTTGCTGACTATTTTCAGATCATAGACTTCGGATGATACATCCAGATGATGAATCACCTGATGATTCCCTGCTGCCTTAGAACCTGCACTTACATGGAATAGATATCGGTACATTTCTCCGTGATTGCTCGCTGCACCAACATATACATCTGTTCCTTCCCCATCTCCGACATACGCAACCTCCACATCGATATACTTTACTGGAATAGGAGTCTGAAGTACGTTTTCATACATCTGCATAATATAAGCCGCCATCCTGCATCCCTCCTGCGGAGCCTGAGTTCACACGTTACTCCCTGTATACAGCATATGCCGCTTCTCGTCCAATCGCCTTTACCATCACCCAATTTCGAGAATTTACAGCCAATGCCCGGCCTTATTCCCCGCTTGGTTCATAGAATAACAGGATAGGAGTTCGGTCTGTGCAGGCCGCGACAAGGAGGTTGTTATGAGAGTTCTGCTCGTTACGTATTGGGAGCTTACACATATGGGGGGGATCTGGACTTATATCAGGCAGCTCGCCGACAGACTCACTTCCCTTGGTGTAGAAGTTGATATTATGGGCACCAACGGCGCACGCAATGAAGTGTATATTCGCAACCTGAATCGTTCCTTTTCCAAAAACCTGGTGTGGCCTATGCTTCAAGCCAAGCTGAATCCCACCGATTTGCCTCAATTCACAGCAGATTCTCTGCTGGCCTATTACGAGTTGAACCGCTATGCCTTCGAGATGGCTGCTGCCCATCTGGGAGTAGAGCATTATGATGTGATCCATGCACAGGACCCTGTTGCTGCTGTGGCGATTAAACGGATTTTGAAGAGCAGCATTCCGCTCGTCACCAGTTATCACGGAGCGTTAGCACGCGAAGCATTCTATGATGCGCAAACTTCCAACCCGCAACTAACCTTGCCTGCCTATCTGCAATCCAAACGTGGACGGTATTTCCTCTCACTGGAGCAGCGAAGTGCGGCACTGTCCGAGCTGATTCTGGTGTCGAGCCACTGGATTAAAAGCACACTCACCGATATAGGCGTGCCAGCATCCAAATTCAGACAGATTCCGTATGCTGTCGATCTGCCTACCTATCGCAAAGCCGCCGCTGCCAGGTTCCCTCATCGCCCGCCTTCAGGTAAAAAGGTCATCGCTTTTACGGGAAGACTGGAGTATATCAAGGGCGTGCATGTGCTGATCAAGGCACTTGCCAGCCTGAAAACGAAACGTTCAGATTGGGTCTGCTGGATCGCGGGAGAAGGCAATCTGCTGGGTGAATTGCGTGATCAAGCATCCGAAGCTGGCATCGCGTCCGATATCGTATTCTGGGGCAAGCTGGACAACATTCCTGCCTTTCTGAAGCATGCTGATATTTACGTGCAGCCGAGCCTTCAGGATACACAGCCCTTCTCAGTCACCGAAGCACAGCTTGCAGGTGTACCCGTCATCGTCAGCGGTACAGCAGGCATGCCTGAAATGGTCGAACCCGAACGCACAGGCTGGGTCGTGCCGCCGCAGGATGCCGATTCACTAAGTGAGCTGTTAGAAGCGCTGCTTCAAGATCATGCAGCCCGCAAGGCGGTAGGGGCCGCTGCCAAAGCATGGGCTGAGCAGCACCGTTCTCTGGAAGAAATGGGGATGCGCACGCTGCAAGTGTATAAGGAAGCTATCTATAGAGGGGGACTTTCGACATGACACTGCTGGTTCCAAGCGATCTGTACAACCGCTGGTTTTCCGTTCCTGTCTCGACACCTCATATTGAGGTGGATTATGAGACGATGAACACACTCATGCAGAAGCTTCCGAAAGGGTATGTATTTCCCGATCCGGTATCCATGATTATTTTGAATGAACCGGAATAAAAGGTGAACGAGAGAAATATCATCCTTTTCCAGTAAATATTATGTTATATTTTGGATAGCAGAAGTTTACATGAAAGGATGGGACAGCTTGAGATCGAAACGACTTATTGCTCTGGCATTCTCCACATCAGTCGTAGTCACTGCATCAGCTTTTTACGTCACTGGGTTCGCATCAAATGATTCCCATCATAATAAAACCAATGCTTCTGAAGAAGCTCAATCGTTATATCCAGTGAATGAGGCTGGTGAAACTTATGGTAAACCTACAGATCCACTACATCCTCCAGATCTACTGTTAGCTCAAGGAACAGATGGCACAATTGGTTATGTACGCTCATCTGAGTTAATCGGTGAGGACCCTGCAACACCTGAAGAAGCTGTTAAACGCCAGTTAACACTTAACCCAGACGGCCGAGCAATCTCACTCTATGAACATGATGGAAAAACCGTCATAGGTGAATTCAAAGTGGGCGGTCCATAATACTTCATCCCGGGAAGGTACCCCATTCTGGCAAAACACACAGAAGAAGCCACAGATTGAATCTGCAGCTTCTTTTGTCATGTTTAATTTATTTCTTGCACCCCTTAAAGCGGTTCCCTCAATCCGAGGCCAGCCTCGAATACATATACAGATCATTAAAGGTGTCTCCTGATCCTGTTCCTGCTTCTGCGCCAGTTCCTTCCCTCTCATAAGCTCTCAGCAATCCTTCTCTCGTGAATCCAAGCTTCTCCAGCAGCCTGATCGAATTCACGTTGCGAGGGTCAACTTTAGCTTCGATCCGGTTCAGCGCGAGCGAAGTAAAACCACGATCTAACAGGGCAGAAACCGCCTCTGCCGCGTATCCCTTGCCCCAATAAGCTATGGCAAGATCGTATCCAATCTCCGCTCTGGCCTGTTCAAAATCAAGGTAATTGTAACCGCAGGAGCCCATAATTGTACCTGACTCCTTCTCCATGATAGAGAAGCGTATAGCTTGCCTCCCCTGTGCAAGATCAGCGAGCATCCGTATCATCTCTACCGCTTGTTGTTCAGCTGTAAAAGGAGAGATGTTCATAAACCTGGCAACCTCTGGATCAGACCATACTTGAAAAAGGCCTGTAGCGTCAGTTTCCTTCATTTGACGCAGATATAATCGGTTTGTGTGTAATTCAGTAATCAATACGTTAACCTCCAATAGTTCATGTTATCGTCGGGTCACTCCATATTGATATCTGCGCATAGTTCAGTCCCTTCTATGTACAAGCTACCTCCATTATACTGGAAATCCTCTATACCTGCTCTCTTTGTTTTCCACTACATACTCATGCTCGTCTTGTCTCTTCTTCACTCATCCTATCTCATCTCTTAAAAAAAGAAGAGCGTTCACCCTGTAGCATCTAAACACTGCTCGTAGGTATTCGCTCTTATTGTTCGTCGTTTAATCACAGATGATGCTGAGTTGTACTCATCCTGGTAGATACGATTTTGAAAGCAAATGGATGGTCTTATAAAGTTCAACGAATAACAGGAACCTTCGTGAATTTATGCAGGTTTCTTGTATCATTTCTCTCACAACTCTTCAAAACGAACTACCCTGGTAAAATAAGGTAAAATGTTTTTATTGTGTGTAACAACAATAATCGTTTTTCCTCTTTTATTTAGCTCTCTAAGATCTTCTAAAATATATTTTTCATTTTCTTCATCTAGGCTTGCAGTAGGCTCATCAGCAAGAATTAAATCACTGTCCTGTAACATAAGCCTTATGATAGCAACCCTTTGCTGTTCACCCCCGCTTAGTTGATAAACTCGTTTATTTTTTAGTGGTGTAAGAGAGAATTTGTCCAAGTACTGCTCAATCAATTCATTTTTTTCTTTCTTTTTCATCTTTTTATATTCCAGAGCTAATGAAAGATTCCAAGACACTGTCTCTTCATCTACTAAGCCGTAGTTTTGGAACAAATATCCGATTGCCTTTCTTCTAAGCAACATGGCCTCTTTCGAATGACTTTTAGGATTCTTATGGCCTAATATGTGAAGTTCTCCTTCATCTTTACTCGTAATTAGACCAATAATATTCAATAATGTTGTTTTTCCTTTTCCGCTTTCTCCTGTAATTGCAACCATTTCACCTGCATTTATTGATAAATTTATATTTTCAAGGACAGATACTCCTTCATATCCTTTACTAATATTAACAAGTTTGATCGCTTGCATTATGAGCCCCCTCGTGTTACATCTTGAATATTTCTTACAATTACAAATGTATATAAGATGAATAGAACAGCAATATCGATGATTAAAATCAAGATGTAGATCAGAATGTTAAACGGAATAAACAAACTCAGCAGTATAGCTGACAACAAAATCAACGTAATTAGCAAACGTGATTTCATAATTCTAATATCACTGTATCCCAGAACATACCTTATAGCTAAATTTTTCCTATTAGACATTATATCTATATAATTTGATATATAGATTACAAAGATCAATGTAATTATAAATAAAACAACAAATATCAGAGATTGCTGCATGAGAAATTCAGTTGAACGTATCTGAGTTTGAAATGGCGTTATAAGAGAACCCTCAATGATTAATTTAGACAAACCATTTTGATGTATTTGAGCAGAAAAATCTTTGCGGTTTTCCGCCTTTATGATTATATTTCCTTGGTTCAATTGATCAAAGTAATAAAGATTATCGAACTTTCCTTGATCCACTAATATAATTGGATCCTTAATTTCTTCTCCGGAAAGCTCACCCTTGTAACTTTTACCCAACAGTTCCGGTTTAAATCCATCACTTATATAGATTACGTTGATCGACTTGATGAGATCAACCTTACTGCTTTCAAGTCCATAGTTTACATTATAGTTAGATAATGAATTGTACCTTTGAACGTAAAACTCAATAATTTGTTTTTCATGCTGTTTTTGTTTTTCAGGTACCAAAATCGTAGGTTGATCAATATTGTCAAAATTTATGTTTCTTCCATGAGAGTCTTTAATAGTCGTAAAGTCCTTCAAAAATCGTTTGTTCAGTATCAAATAATTCTTTTTAAAATCTGAAAGGACATCCTCAATAGTAATCCCTTGCCGCTCTAATAAACTAGGAGAAAGTCGTGGTAATATGCTAGACACATCATGAACATATAACTGGGCCGAATTTGAATAATGTTGAACAATTTCTTTTACAGAATTACCATATTTCACAAGCAAGTCCTTATCACGCAATGCTTTCTCATATTCGTCTGAATTATATCCAATCGAGGTATAATAATCTCCTAATTTAGTGAATTTATCATAATTATTTAAAGCTTCTTTATACTCAACTAAATTCTGAGAAAAGATCGAAGCAGCTACTGTAATTGATAAAATCAATAATATTTTGACCGCATATAAACTCATATTTAATCTATTTGAATAAATTTTATTTTTAATCATTAGATTGATGTCAATATATTTGAGACTGAACTGAGTAATTAACAGCATTATCAAATTTAGTATTCCAATACCCAATAAAAAAATAAATAATACATAAAAATACCTAGGTATGAGATTGCCAAGATTTAAAAAGTATACAAAATGTATAATTAGAATTACGGGAATGATGAAGATTTGCATGAGTATGAGCTGCCTCAGTGCGGAGGTGACCATTCGAAAAGTTGAGAAACCAAGAACCTTTTTCACTGCATTGATCTTTATTCTTGTAAATGTATAAATGAACAAAATAAGCTGTGATAATACGAATAAAATCACAAAATTGATAGAGTTATATTGAAATATTTGATTGTAATCAATCATAGCATCATTAGTTTTCAAAGAGACTCCAGCATCTTTTGCAATCTTGCGTAATAAATCTTCACTTAAATTGGTGGAAAATGTCCCATCATGATCAATGAATTCTTCTTCGGTTAGATCATAGTAATTAAATACTTTATTGGACGATGTGGATTCTACCTTTTGCAAACTTGAAACATTACTGTGATAAATTTCAAATACCATTTTATTATCTTTAGACACCGGGGTTTTAATCAATTGTACATCACATTTTTTATCAGCCAAACATGAATTATCCATAACATTATATAGTTTTCTAAGAGTATCGCCGCTGTAATTCTCCACGCTATAAGAACGTAAAGATGAATCACCAAGACGGTTTAGTTCCAAAATAGGGTATATTGTCTGGTTAAATATAACGGATAATAAAAATATTTGCCCTAGCAGGAACACGAATAGCACCCTAACCATATTCTACCACCTTTAAGCAATCAATTATGAAAGTAAGAAGAATGACATCCTGAATTTTTAAGTATGATTTAAAAAATGAATCCCCTTATTTCCCACCATTGGAGAGTAATCTGTAATCGTAATACGATGATTCATTGCACCAGAAACTCCGATCAGCACTTATATAAGCGCTATCAGGGAGCCAGCCTGAAGTTGTTACACTTGAACATACTTTAACACTGGCTTTAACTTCGTAATATCTACCATCATCTGGCTTATGATCGTAAATACTAGAATATACATAAGTACCTGTTTGACCACCATCATACCACAAGTCTCCTCCTGCCACAGCACCAGCAAAAACCGTTACAGAAGTTAGAGCAAAGAATGCTACCGCAAAAAAAGCAGTTAAGCTATGTTTAATTTTCCCCAAAAAACTTACCTCCCATAAATGGATGTCATTCTTCTATAAGGAAAATATTAGAATATAAACCCATTTAAGTCAATGCAGAAATCCTAAAATTATACTATTATTTTAAAATATATCATCATCTACTGTCACATTTTGTAACCAAGCAAATCTATCATATAAGATATAACTGCAAATATTTCCATTGATAAAAATCAAATTACAATCAAGTTTCTCTAACACAAAAAAAACACCTTGCATGCTTGTGTTGAGCAACCACAAAACAAGTAAGGTATCAGTAAGAATCAATTTTTATTCTCTCCCCTACCTTCTGAGAATAATTCCTTTCACTATAAATAAAACCTCTATTTCCAGTAACCACCCACTTGCTGAAGATTGAGCAGGATCGGGCGGTGTTTCTCCTGAACACGCTTCATCTCCGCAACCAGTTCCTTGAAATGACGTTTCGTTCCCATCGACTCGTGCAGCCGATAACACATGAGTGGCTCATTGAAATAAAACAGCTCATACAGCGGAAACAACCTCAGCCACATCTCATAATCATGCGTGTATCGAAAATCGGTGTCGAACATCCCGAAGCGTTCAAATGCCTCCATCTTGACCATCACAGTGCATCCGTTGATCGGACAGCCTTCCATCAGCACCTGCAGCATCTCCAGACGACTTCCCACCTCGGGCTGTACCGTATCCAGCCATTCACCGCGCTCATTCACATAGTGGTACGCACCATGGCAGAACGAAGCCTGGACTTCAAGCATGAACTGTAGCTGCTTTTCCACCCGATTCAGCAGCATGACATCATCCGAGCTCAGCCAGACAAAATAGTCCCCTGTCGCCTGTTTAATACCTTCGTTGAGTGCTGTAGCTGTGCCACCGTTCTCTTTGCGAATGTAATGAATCTGATCCATAAATGGCTGCAGCCGCTCTACATGCTTGGTGGAACCGTCATCCACCACGATCACCTCAATATGGGGATACGTCTGGTGAAGAGCACTATGAACGGCCTGCTCGATATATGGGCAATTATAAAAAGGAATCACAATTGATACCTTCGGTTCCATCCGAGCCTCCCCTTCCTGCACATATCTCTGCTGTGCAAACTGAAACTGATGCATCTCCTCCAGTATATGAAGGTTCAGATCAACGGTAGCGGGCAACTGCGGTAAGGTGAACGTACATTTTAACCCTCCTGCTTCTCGCAAAAAGGCTGCGCCAAACAGGCCGTTAATCAGCACGCTGCGCGGCTTCATAACGGCCTCCCTCGCTACCCGCCAAGCGCAGCAATGCGCTGCAGCAGCGGTTCGCGATATCTGGACCAGACCATGGACGCTTCTCTGCCGATCGCGTCCGCATGACGGACCGACCCCATCCCTCCATGCCAGCGATACGCCGTGAGCGGCTCATTCAGATACGGGAAGCGATGACCGTTAAGGAGCATGCGCAGCCAGAGATCCAGATCATGTGTATAAGGCAGCAGCTCATTAAACAGTCCCACGCCGCCAAGCAAATCCTTACGAATCATGACCGTGCATCCGTTGACCGGATTACCGCCATTGAACCGGCGCAGACAATCCAGTTCGGACATCGGCTCAGGGCCGCCATGCATTTTGGTAACGGCCGAATGCTCATTGATATAGTGAAAATTCGTATGGGATACCAGTACATTTTCACGCTGCATGAATTCAAGCTGGTAACGGATTTTGTCAGGGTAGAAGAAGTCATCCGAGCTCAGCCAGGCCACATAATCACCCGAGGCATGCCGAATGCCGTGATTCAACGCTGAAGCCGTGCCCCCGTTGCTTTTGCCAAGTACGTTGATGTGAGGCAAATAAGGCTGAAGCAGCTCCTCATGCCTTGTGGAGCCATCGTTAACAACAATGATCTCCACCTCGGCATACGTCTGATTCAATGCACTTTGAATGGCTTGTGGCACATACGGACAATTGTAGAACGGAATGATAATGGACACACGTGGATTCATTCGATTATCCTCCCTTGGCGGGCACGCACATCGCTCAGAATGTCCCGAAGCGAATCCTCAAATGCAATTTTCGGCTGCCAACCCAGCCTGCGCAGCTCCGATAATTCCTCCTGCTTGCCCGCGCCGTCCGGACCGGAGGATGCACCATCCCAGCGCATCGGCACCTCTGCATCGGTCATAGACAACAGCAGTTCCGCAATCTCGCCAAGACTTCGCTCCACCCCGGACACTACCGGATATACCATCCCGCTGGTGCCATGCAGAAGTAAAACGGCATAAGCCCGAACGGCATCCCGCACATCCAGAAAATCACGGGTATTATGCCGCCCGGATAGACGAAATGCTTCCGTTTTCCCTGTCTGCTCACAGGCAACGACATGCCGGGCAAGCAGAGAACAGATGCCTGTGGATGGGCCCGCACCGATCAGATTGCCTGGCTCAGCCAGCATAATCTGCTGACCGAACAGGGACATCCAGGACAGGGAAACCATCTCCTCCAGCGCTTTGCTCAGGCTGTACGGATGCGGCGGAGCCGGCACACGTCCCGGCTCCGGTGTATACTTGAGCCTTGAGCCAACAATGACCGTGCGGGCAGCAGGACAGCTGCGGAGTGCATCCAGCAGATATAACACCGCCATCACGTTGGTTTCAAGCACTAATAGCGGTTCGGCCCAGGAATCCGGTACCGAGTTTTTGCCTGCAAGATGCAGCACATAGTCCGGCTGAACATGCTTGATCAGCTCTCTCACCTGATGTTTATCATTCAGATCACAGACGTGTATACCTACTTTTTGATCAAACGCATATACATCCGGCCTGCGCACAACAGCTGCAACGTCAGCCCCGGCACCTTGAAAATAATGTACCGCATGCCGACCGGTGAAACCGGAGGCACCCGTAATCAACACCTTTTTACCCGTCAGCTCTGCTCCATCCATAATGCCAGCTCCTTCAGCATTGTTGAATAATCCGGCAGGTCTGTCTTCACATCCTCACGGGTAGATACCAGTGTGCGATCCTGTACTACACTGTCGTCCGGCACAATTTTCACATCCTGTTTATTCCAGACCTGCTGGAACAGGACAAGCAGATCATGCTTGCTGACTGGCACAGGATGAGCAAGATGAATCAGGCCGCTGACTGGAGAGTCCAGATAATGATCTACCCATTTGGCTAACTCAAGTGTTGTGACACCATTCCAGAATACACGAGTGTACCCGCCGACCTGGCCTTTGCTTGACATGAACCACTGCATAAGACCAATGCCGCCCTGCCGGATTTCAGGTCCAATAATGGACGTTCGGATCGTTAAATGTCCTTCATCCATCACCTCACCCAACGCTTTGGTGATGGCGTAGGAGGACGTTCCATCGGTTACGTCATGCTCCCGGTATGCACCGCGATCTCCGCTAAACACACAGTCTGTACTGATATGAATCAGACGTGCACCGAGGGAATCCGCTATGCGCCGCAGACGATGCGGCAGAAAACCGTTGATATGATAAGCCGCAATTTTATCCTTGTCAGCGAAGCTGTTGAGCACACCGACCGCGTTAATGATTACGTCCGGGTGCACCGCTTCTACAAGCCTGTCGACCATAAAGCTGTCGTTCACATCCAGGATCAAGCCCTTCGGGTCTGTCACGTCCCGGGTGGTGTAGAAGACGCTGTGCACACCTTGACGGCGGAAATAGTCGACCAGAATATGGCCGGCCATTCCGTTTCCCCCAAGAATCAGCAGCTTCATGACAGAAACCCTCCGCGTTTCAAAATTTCACGAATTTCGTCTTTGGTCATGAGCTGATGCTCCGAGCTAAAGCTGCTGTATGGCACAGGCGGGCAGTTTGTGTAGTGCTCACGCAGCCCAGGAATCCCGAGTGTAGGCAGAATCACCAGATACTGCTCGTCATAGACAACGGTGGTCAAGCTTTCGAATTCACTCATCAGAATTTCGTGAATTTTCTCGCCCGGACGAATCCCGCGCTCCACAATGGCTACGTTCTCCACCCCGGAGTCCTCAATCAGCACTTCAGCCAGATCAACAATTTTGCATGTTGGCATCGTCATGACAAAGATTTCTCCGCCAACACTTTCCACCGAAGCCTTGAACAGCAGAGTAATGGCATCCTTGAGCGTAAGGAAAAAGCGAGTCATGCCCATATCCGTAATGGATACCTGGCCTTTTTGGCGAATCTGGTTTTTGAACAGATGCACAACACTGCCGTTTGTGCCAAGCACATTGCCGCCACGCACCGTAACAAACTTGGTTTCACTGTGCAGCAGATTGGCATAAACGATTAATTTCTCACCGATCGCCTTGGTCATGCCATAGAAATTCGAAGGATTCGCCGCTTTGTCGGTTGAAATATAGATTACCTTTTTGACCTTGTTCTCGATCGCTGCTTCAATGACATTCTGCGTGCCGATCACGTTTGTTTTGAGAGCCTCATAAGGCTGGTCTTCACATACCGGCACATGCTTGAGTGCAGCCAGATGAAACACATAGTCCACATGCTGACAGGCCGCAGTCAAAGCATCCTTGTCACGGATATCCCCAATGCGGAACAGCAGGCGAGGGTCCTCGAACTCACGGCTCATGGCTACCTGGCTGGACTCGTTGCGGGAGTAAACGATGATTTCCTTGGGCTGCTGGGGCAGCAGTTGAGCGACAAGCTCATACCCCCATGATCCCGTACCGCCAGTCACGAGTATACGCTTATTTTCAAACATGCATTTTCCCTCCAAGCAGAAATTTAACCACTTTACTGGATACATCTGTTGCCTTGTAACCCTGCGGACAATCCCAATCATTCGGCAGCTTGATCATCACGTTTACACAGTCCGCAATTCGTGCCGCATCCAGACCGGATACCACGTTGCTGCCGCAATCCACCGTTTCGGGACGCTCGGTCGTTCGGCGCATCGTCACCGTAGGCACACCCATGATGCAGCATTCCTCCTGCACCGTTCCGCTGTCGGTAAGTGCACAGCACGCATGGCGTTCAAGCATCACAAAATCGAAAAATCCAAACGGCTCGTGGAATTCCACGAGCGGATGCATCTCCAGCTGCAGATGCTCCGAGATTCGAATTGCCGTTCGTGGATGAATGCTGCAAATAACACGCAGTCCATGCTCCTCCGCTACCTGATTGAGCCCTTTCATAATCTCCAGCAGATGAGGGGGGTGATCCACATTTTCAGCGCGATGGGCCGTGACCAGAAAATATTGACCAGACTTCAGCTTGAGCTTTTTCAAAATCTTGCTGGCATTGACCTGACCGCTGTAGTGCTGCATCACCTCATAGATTGGATTGCCCGTCAGCACAATCCGGCGGCTGGGCACACCTTCACTGACGAGATGTTTCTTGCTCTGCTCGGTGTACGGCATATTTATAGTCGAGATCGCATCAATAACGCGGCGATTTTTCTCCTCCGGCACATCCAGATCGAAGCAGCGATTGCCTGCCTCCATGTGAATAACAGGAATTCCCATACGCTCGGCGAGTACAGCACAGAGGGCACTGTTCGTGTCTCCGAGCAGGAGCAGCTTGTCGGGCTTCTCCTGCAGGATCAGGTCCTCCATCTGCGTAAACATGGAGGACAGCTGCCGCCCCAAAGAGGCGGCTTCATCCTGCAGCACATAATCCGGGGCACGCAGACCCATCTCTTTGAAAAAAAGACCGCTGAGACTTTCAGTGAAGTTCTGTCCCGTGTGGACCAGAATATGTTTGGACGCGTACTGGTCCAGCTTGGAGATGATCAGGCTGAGCCGAATAATTTCAGGTCTCGTACCCAACACGGTCATAATCTTCATCGTCATCCCTGCCTTCTATCGTGTTTTTGGGAACCCATTCTTCTATCGTGTTTTTGAAACCCTTTCTTCTATCGTGCTTTTGAAGCCCTTATTTTCGAACGTGTATTGGAAACCCCGGCCTTTATCTGGCACCGGAGCCTTTGCGTATTTTGCGGCTGCGTGTCTTTCTCCCGGAGGAACGTCTGCGTGTGGACCTTTTCTGAGCAGTGATACTTCGCCCTGCTGTTTTACGAGCCCTGCCGCTTTTCTTCCGGGTTCGAACACTCCGTTTCAGCTTTTTAAGCCCGCGCCGGACGACTAAAATGCCTTTCTTGCGGCGGTGCTTTCTGGCATGGCCTTCGAGCTGAATCCGCTCCTCTGCCTTGTTAGTTTGTACGGCTCCTCCATCATGAAGTGCTATCGCTACTGGAGGCAGCGAGGAACGAGGCAGAAACTGCACTATGCTCTCTGGAAACAGCCGTGCCTTGACAAGCGACGGGTCGGGTGTCAGCACCGTGCGCAGACCGCCCTCTCCCCATGTCAAGACAGGGCCATTCGGAGGCTGGATATATTTGAACCATCCGGGAAAGCGCAATAACCACTGTGTGACCATCGTATGCAGCTTCACTCGGTAGGTTTCAATACCATACAGCTTTTCCGCTTCTGTCCGGTTGCGCCATCCGGTCTCCGAAGCCAGCTCCGAATCATTCAGCAGTGTCATTGCGAGCGTAACGAGCGCTTCACTATCCCCGGGCGGTGCCAGAAACGCGCTGCTGCCCACGGATTCCATCAATTCCTTGAGACCGCCCTGGGCGAAAGCAATGACGGGTTTGGCAAAATAAAGCCCCTCCAGTGCTGTCATGCCAAAGCCTTCCTTCACCATGCTCGGGATTACCACGATATCCATCGCGGTGTAGGCCAGAGACACATTTTCCTCAAATGTGGTGAAAATAAAGCGTTTTGCATACCCGGAACGTTTTACCCTGGACACACACTCGTCATAATACTTTTTGTCCGAAGGTGCGCCGATCACCCAGAAGCGACAACGCGGCTGTGTCTCACACAATCGCAGTGCCATATCTACAAAGGGCTTCAAACCCTTGGCATCATATATAAAGGAAGAAATATAACCGATGCAGGTATGCGTGTCTTTAAGGCCAAGCTGCTTGCGTTTGCGCTCACGCAGATGCAGCCAGCGGTCCGGGGCAGGCAGAGACGGTTCCCATGTCGGGGAAATAATCGTAACCCTGTCACTCATCCCCGCCTGTTTGAAGGGTGCCGCTGCCGTCTCTGAAATGCCAACAATCCAGTCTGCGTACCGGCCGATCATCTGAATCGCCTCGGTTGTATGTTCCGTCGTCTGAATAATCTCGGTAATTTTCCAGATAACCGGAATGCCTAACGATTTTGCCGCCACGGCAGGCATCACATTCACGCAGGTATTCGTCAAAATCATATCCGGCTCGTAACGCTGGAACAGTGAAATTACATCTTGAAATGCTGGCGTATGCCGCAAATTTTCCGCATCCTGTGCAATGCCCTGATAAGGAGTGTACACACCGTGAAGCATCGGCAGATTACATATGTGGACATGTACACCGTACCTTCGTGCAAGCCCGGTAAGCTTCCCTTCCTGCGGTGCAACGAGCACACATTCAAAGATCGAATCAATCTCTTTCATAAAATGAAGCAGCAGCTTCTCCGCACCGGTAATACTGCGAGTGTTGCATACATGAGAAAACAACATCAGCTTTGGTTTCATTGCCATGGCCGCACACGGACCCTGTATACAGACAAACCGATACAGGGCACTGTGCACACCTCCTCCTGGCCGAGATTAAGGGAATATAATGCTCAACATTTCGTTTATACGTCTGCCATACGTGTGATCTTTGAGCGTGCGTTCCAGTCCCCGCAGGGCGATTTCACGCCGCTCCTTCTCATGTGTAAGGTAATACTCCACCTTATCCAGCATCTCCTGTGGTGAAGAATACGTCTCGATCTCCACGCCCGGTCTGTAGAAACGAGCCAGATCATCCCGCGCATCGGTCAGCTGTAATGTCGTGCTCGCGGCAATCTCAAATGTTCTCGGGTTCGGCGAAGCTGGCAAAATTTTGACCTGGTTGTTGTTGACTGAATCATCCTCATGGGAACGATGCAGGTTGATCACAACTTTGGTGCCGTTGTATACATCATTCGTTTCTTGCGGACTCATCCAGCGGCCCAGCTCAATCTTCTCTCCATAGGCCGTATAGTCTGGCAGACGGTCCCACCAGATGCCGTTGAATACCGTGTTGTGTGACATCAGCTGCGGCATGATCGGATTGAAGAAATACACACGGTTCCAGTAAGCCGAGCCGATAAAGCTGACATCCCGTTTCAGCGGGGAAGGCGTAGTAATCGGGAAGTAATGGTTGGTAAAAGCGGCAAACGGCATATAATGCACAGACGCACAGCCATGCTGGCGATACAGTTCCACACAGTTCAGTTCCAGTGTGAACACATGGTCATAATGCTTCACAATTTCCAGCGTCATATCGGTATAATACGGGTCATCCGTCAGCCAGATTGCCGTCTGAATTCCGGCTTGACGTATCGCATCAATATGCTCGATCGGGATATCCATGCCATCCAGCACAAGCACCAGATCAGGACGTGTTTCCAGCGCAACCTGAGATACCGGCTGACGTGGATCAGATAATGTCACCTGAGCCACCATGCCCTGCAGCGTAGCCAAGATTGCTTCATCAATGGGGGAGTAAGGGAATCCTTTCCCCGAAGAAACGTACAGCACGTGAAGCTGCCGGAAGGGCAGCGGCTCCTGTGCACAATTCACAATATAGTTAGCACGGCCACGCAGGTATCCTTCTTCTTTGCCTGCGTCATATCCGGCCTGTTGCCCGTTTTTGCGTGCCTGATCAGCCAGGCTGAGTACAGGTGCATGAAGCCTTCTCGTTTTACGGTGTTTGAGAGACATACCGCCACTCCTTTTTATTTGGGATTAAGTGTTTCCGGTTGCCCTCCTTCGAGCAGAAGGAAAGCTACAAATGTCCTAACAACTCGGCAATTCGGCGGTTAAACGTATGACGATTCAGCGTTGTGAGCAAGCCACGCCAAGCCATAGCCTGTCGTTCCTCCTCATGATGCAGATAATGCTGGATTTTGCGCTGCAGCTCTGCCGCTGTCGTGAAGGTTTCAATGTCATACCCGGGACGGTAATAGCGGGGCAGATCTCCGCGAGTATCCGTAATCTGCATCGTGCCGCAAGCGCTGATCTCATAAGTCCTTGGATTGATCGAGTTCCCCTCCAGCTGGTGCGTGTTACGATTGTCCTCCCCGTTCTCACAGGTTCTGTGTACATTAATAACAATCTTCGCTCCGTTGTAATAATCCACCGTTGCCGCCGGATCAATCCATCCTTCGTGGATGAATTGCCCCAGCACATCCAGCCGGGCCAAACGGCTCCACTGACTTCCGGCAATAAACACCTTTTTATCTGCCAGATAAGGAGCGAGCTGATTGAACAGGTCAATCCGGTTCCAGAAACCCGTGCCGATAAAACAGATATCGTACTGATGCTGCGGCTCTGTACGACGCGGATGAAACATGCCCGGATTTACAGCCAGCGGCATATAAATGACACATTGTGCTCCTTTGTCTCTGTAGAAAGAAACGGCTGCCTCCTCATGTGTAAATACAATGTCATAATGCTGACAGATGGATGCGGTGTCCTCCGTAAAGTAAGGGTCATCGACAAACCATATCGCCGTTCGTATCCCCTGCTCACGGATTCCTCTTACCTGTTCCAGGTGATTCTCGGGAAATACATGCAGACCGTTCATTACCAGAACAACATCCGGCCGATGCTGAACAGCTTCCTGCAGCATCGCTGCTGGCGATCCAACAACGCATTCCCGAACGGACTGCTGCAGTGCCGAGATGACACCCTCATCAATAGCATCGAAACCCTGAGGGATATACAGCACCTTCATGTCCCGCGGGGCTGGCACATATGGCTGTACCCGCTCCATGATGGCCTGACAGCCGCCAAACCTGCGGCCTTCTGCATATCCGCCGCGGTAGGCCGCCTCCGCTTCCGTCAGCGGGCGGTGTCTTCGTTTTGCCACATTCTTCACCCTGTCTTCCTTCAAGGAGATCCCTTTTCGGACTCTCCACGAGATTGGTCTTCCCTCTAAAGGATATGCCCCGGGGTCAGATGCATCATGGACGGGTGTCCTGCAAGGCGCAAAATTGGCGTCTGCCCTCCATGTCCGCCTGCACGGGCATGTCCGCTGCAGCGGTTATGTAAATAACCCGGAGGAATTGTCCCCCCGGGTTGTTGCCATACCTGTAAGTTAGTCCTTCGATGCCTTCATTACTGTGCCTTGTAAGCCAATTGGTGTCCGTCCTCGAAACCCTTGGCGAAACCCGCGTTGAAGCCTTCGTTGTATGCTTCGTTGTATCCTTGACTGTATGCGTTGTCGGGGTTTGGATCGGTAGGGGTGGCCGGGACGACAGGTTGAACGGCCTTCACATTGCGATGCCGCCGCACTGTGCGTTTCTTTTTTTTCAGCCACGCACTGCGTCCTTTGCCTGTACGTTTATGAACGACACGTTTTGATTTCAGCGCACGCAGCTTGCGGATTTTGCGCAGGCGGGCGCCACGAGCGACCAAAGCACGTTTTGTTTTCAGCCTGGACTTCTTTTTTAACATATCAGCATTCCTCCTGTAGGTCCCCGGCGGCACGGATGACACACGCGGGGTCTTTGAGCCAAGGCAGCCCCGGCTCACCATAACGAATTCGGGAGAGCCTGACGCCTGTGACCATACGAGACATCTCTTCCTGATAGCGACTAAGCAGACGTATATTCTCGGCAAGACTGCGAGCAGATACCTCCGAATGAGACGATACACTGGCTACACTGTCCAGAATACGGGCCAGGGCCTGCTGACTGTGGGCAATGGATTCAATGAGCGCCAGTTTGACCTCCTGCTCACGCTGCAAGAGACTCATTTTCCCAGATCCCCGAGATCCATGCCGCCAAACATGCCCCCGTCCATACCGCTATCTTCGCTGTCATTCTGGACCATAACCGCTTTAAGATTGTTGCATAACCCCGTTTCCATGCGGGTTAAGCCTTCCAGCAGCTCCACCAGCTGCTCATGCATTTTCAGCGGTTCTCCAACCTGATCACTATGGGTCAAAAAGCTGTCCCCATTCAGATGATTCAGCGTCCAGTTCCGCACCTTCTCCGCCTCAATCGCCTTCGCCTCCAGAATCAGCGCAATGTTCCACTGCATTTTGGCTGCTGCATCCAGCATCAGAATAAGGCTTTGTTCTCTGCTCATGTTTCATCACCCGCCTTCCGGGCTTATTCTTCCTCCTGCACTGCAATCTCCCGCATGACCTGGGTCAGCGTCTCGGCCACAGCTTCTTCCAGGTCAGCCAGCCCCCCCAGGTAGGAGATAATACTTTTGTTTATCTGTCCCGAGCTGTCCAGCAGCCCCTCAACCCCATCCAGCTCCGGCTCGTTATCGGGCAAATGATGGATAATCTCCGACATGCGTACAGCGACCTGACGTTTGGCATCCAATACCCGTGCGATCTGCTGATGGGAATGGGCGATATGTGTAATAATTTCATCAATTTTACTCTGCATGGTGCTCCTCCTTTCGGGTCAAGGCCTGCTTCACCACAGAAAAAAACCGGCCTATCAGCATTTGCCTGTTACAGCATATGCCGGGCCGGGATCGTCAGTTACTACAGCTTGCGCCTATATCGTGAAATGAAATAACTTCGACCTGATGTCTAATGATATGACTTCGATCTACAACAAGCACCTCACCGACAAGCTCTGGATCAAGCGCCGATGTCTGTTCATCCAACAGGATGACCACGGTCTATTCTGCAAGCAAAAAAGCCACCCCCTCAACATAAGGAGCATGGCTCTGTTTCGTGTATTATCCAGTTTCTGTCCATTCGTCATCTATTCGTGAATCATAGGAGCAGTGTCTATCTTCGGCTGGCCCATTTGATTTTACGTGCCACTTCCACCCGTTGCAATTGCAACACGCCGACTCGCTCTTCAAACTTTTTACGTTCATCCACCGAATGCGCGGCATGAATCTGATGACATAGACCTGTCAATTTGCTATTGATGTAATCGAATCTCATCCACAATTCTTCTTCGGGCGTATGCTGCTGCTCCGGTGCAATTTGAAATATTTTGAGCTGCTGGATAAGGGACTGGCGCCATTCCTGATCTTGAATTTGGATGGCAAAATGCAAAAGATCCAGATAATCATCGATTTGCAACGATATGTCGCAATCAGGTTTAGTGTTCATCGTCGTCTCTCCTTATTTCAATGCTTGGCTGGAATCAGTTACCTCCTATTTTACAGGAACAAGCCCCCTGAAAGCGAGTACTGAACAGCAGAAATTTGGAAAAAAATTTGTTTTTTTTCCGCGAAAAGGGCTTTACTTTTCCAATATGATCAATTTCATTGCACCTGAGGACATATGTCTTGCAATTCATAAGAAAAACCCGCCATTTGAGAGCAGTTCTCCAAGCGGGTTTGTGGCAAATCTATTATGATTTTTGATAATCACGCTGCTGTCTCGTCATCAGTAACATCAGAAATGAAATGATAATAATGGAAATGGTCCAGGCCCAGGCCATCGTCTGATTTCCTGAATCGACGGCCACATATATAGCCGTGGGCACGGTCTGTGTTTTGCCTGGAATGTTGCCCGCGATCATCAAGGTTGCACCGAATTCGCCCAGAGCGCGAGCAAAGCCCAGAATAAATGCGGTCATCAGTGCTCTGCCTGCAAGCGGCAGCGTAATGTATCGGAATACCTGCCACTCATTCGCTCCGATAGAGCGTCCTGCATCTTCCAGGTCTCGATCAACCCCGTTAAAGCCTGATTTCATCGTCTGGTACACTAGAGGAAAAGCCACCACAATTGAAGCAATTACAGCAGCCCACCACGAGAAAATGACAGGAGCCGAGAAGATCACTTCGATCCAGTGTCCGAGCAGACTTCTACGGCCCAGCAACACCAAAAGCAGGAAGCCAACTACTGTTGGTGGCAGAACAAGTGGAAGCATAAGCAGGGTCTCCAGAAACACTCTGCCTCGAAAGGAAGCACGAGACATTTTCCAGGCAACGGCCACGCCAATCAATAAAGCGGCAATGCTGGATAACAGTGCCACCTGAAGGGACAAGCGCACCGGTGACCAGAACATGGACCAGTCGATTGCACTTATATTCATTGCGGGATCGTGAAGCCGTATTTAGCGAAAATGTCCAGCACTTCCGGTGTTTGCAGATAGGCATAGAATTGTTCGGCCTCTGTACGGTGCTTCGTGTCCTCAATAATGCCAAGCGGATAGTTTGCGGGTGTATAACTGTTTTTGTCCACTTCAAATGCGATTTTCACCTGCTTGGAGGTCAGTGCATCGGTTTTGTACACAAAGCCTGCATCCGCATTGCCTGTTTCGACATACTGCAGCACCTGTCTGACGTCTTTCCCTTGCACAAGCTTTTTCTCAAGCTGATCCCACAGCTTCGCGTTGGTCAGAGCTTCTTTTGCATACGTTCCAGCGGGCACGCTCTCGGGAATGCCAATGGCTACCGTTTTGATGGCTTCATTAGCCAGGTCCTTCTCACTGGTGACTGTACTTGTCCCATCTGCGGGCACGATGGCTACCAGTGAGTTTTGCAGCAGATTTTTCTGGTCTGTGGATGCGATCAGATGTTCATCGACCAGTGCCTTCATATTTTTAGCTGAAGCCGATACAAAAATATCTGCCGGTGCTCCTTGCTCAATCTGCTGCTGCAGTGCACCCGAAGACCCGAAGTTAAAATTCAGGCTGATGTTGGGATGTGCCTGCTCATAGCTGGTTTTGATCTCTGTCATGGCATCGGTCAGGCTTGCTGCCGCCGATATCGTTAGCTCGACTTTTTCCTGGGATTCTGACGTAGCTGGTGATGTATCCTCACCAGATGCTGCTGATGTAGAGGCTGTAGTCTGGTTAGTCGTAGATGATGCATCCTGCTTCTCTGCAGCCGAACTGCCGTTTGCTCCGCAGCCTGCCAGCACAAGTGCGAGACTTAGTGATATAACTCCAAGTAAGGTTCCAGCTCTCTTGTTCATTCATTCTCCCCCAAAGTTATGTTTAGTTATAACTAGATATATTTAATTATAACTAATTATACACAGAACGTTTGAAATGGGAAGGTGAGGGGCTTCACATTTTTACCGAAGATAGATGAGAACGATGCAGTTACATCATGCGCAGGTTTATGATTACCTTCAGATACAGGTTTATGAAGACCTTTGAATAGTGGTATAGTACAAGAAACGTCTGCATCTAGCAGCATCAGTATCGGATCGATAACAACCCGTTCAGGAATGATTTCGGGTGCAACTTCTATTATCCCGCTCGCAATAAACACATTGGTAGAAAAGCCGCAGTTATACGGCCTTATAATATAAAGGGAGGTTCTTCACTCATGACGGAGGAGCAATCCTACACAACCGAAGAAATTGCCAAACTGCTTAAAATATCGAAACTAACCGTCTATGACTTGATCAAAAAGGGAGACCTTGTCGCCTATCGGGTAGGCAAACAAATGCGCATTGACGCCACAGATCTGGAAGAATATAAACGCCGCTCCAAGCAGCTTCAGTCCCCGGCGCAGCAGTCAACAGGCGTGAGCGGCTCGGGCGTGAATCAGCAGGCTATTGGACCAATTGGGACAGAGCAGCATTATGATTTGACGAATCGCACACAGGAGCAGCATACCATCTCGAATATACTCGCGGGGCAGGGGGAGGGACAGTATGCAGCTCATACAACTGAGGCAGCAGTGTCGTCTGCTTCGCAGATGGCTCTTTCTTTGTACGCCAACTCTCCAGCTGGTTTCGGACAGAACAATACCCGTGCAGCACGTCATCTGGTCATTACGGGTCAGGATGTCAGCCTGGACATTCTGATGCGTCACATCGAAAAACAGTCAATGGGCATTCGTCCTTTGCGCTCCTTTATGGGGAGTCTGGACGGTCTGATCTCAATGTACCGCGGGGAGTCCGATCTGGTCAGCACACATTTGCTGGATGGAGACACCGGAGAATACAATCTGCCATATATCCGCAAAATTTTAACAGGCTGGTCCTACGTCGTTGTAAATCTGCTGTCCCGTCCTGCGGGTCTGTACGTCCCGCGTGGTAATCCTCGTCAGTTAAATGACTGGACCGATTTGAATCGGTCAGGGCTACGCCTTGCCAATCGTGAAAAGGGCTCGGGAGCCCGGGTACTGCTGGATGAGCAGCTGCGGCTGAACGGGATATCAGCTGCGGGGCTGCTCGGGTATGATGTGGAGGAAACAAGCCATATGGGCGTGGCAGCCAAAGTCAGCTCCGGCGAAGCCGATGTTGGCGTAGGCATTGAAAAGGCCGCCCGTCTTGTGGGACAGGTTGATTTTATCCCGCTCGTTCAAGAGCGGTACGACCTGGTTATGCTGCGAAAACAGGGCAACGAGGCCTGGATCGAGTCGGTGCTGCGCATCCTGCAATCTCCGGAGTTCCAGCAGGAGCTGAAGGCATTTGAAGGATACGATGTATCCCGCACGGGTGAGATTTTATACGAGGCATAGCTGCAGAGGGCCTGTTGGGGGAGAAGAGACGGACCGAGTAGTTAGTCCGCAGTCCGCTCCCTCGCAGTATCTCACTACTGAGGCCAAGTTAATCCGTTCCCTCTCGCTACCTCATTCCTGTCTCCAAGTTACCCCACACTCTCTCACCACCTCACTCCAGTCTCCAAGTTACTCCACTCTCTCTCACCACCTCACTCCAGTCTCCAAGTTACTCACTCTCTCGCCTCCTCACTCCTGACGCTAACGAATCGTAGAAGGCTTATTTCACCCATTCTTACGTCTAGAAAAACCTAACGATTCCTACAAACCTTATTCGGCTCAATTTCAACGTTTTCCCTACCAAAACCACTATTTTCACCAAAATAACGCTTCTACGAATCGTTAGAATTTCAAACCTGCTAAATCCGGGCAAATAGCGTTCCTAGGAATCGTTAAAAATTGACTTCCTGCTTGATCGTACTTTGGTGAGTTTATTTTGACTCAATATGATGTGTGCACCTCAGTCCCCCCTACCGCCAAGTTACTTCACTCCCTCGTACCACTTCACTGCTGACGCCAAGTTACCCCCCTCTCTCACACCACTTCACTCCTAAAGCCAAGTTACCCCTCTCTCTCCACCTCACTCCTGACGCCAAGCCACTCCATTTTCTCGCAGCACCTCATTCCATCTCACCCCTCAGTTACCTTAATGTCACTTTAATCACTTCATCGCACTCTACCGCCAACTGCGCATCGCATCCCTAACTTCTCCCGACAACAACCAAAAGAGGACCACATCGTAATCCACGATTGCAGTCCTCTTAACCAATTTAGCTGGCAAATGGCATGAACAGGACTGACCATCTTATCCTGCTGACCTATTCCCGATGCCCCAGCCCCACACATATGCCCTATATCCTTACACTTATACATACCCTAGGATGTACCCAACTCCTTACATATACACATCCCCTTACTCATATCCCATTCACATACACTTATCCATTACATCATATTCTTACGTTCATTACTATCTCACTGCTTCAATCACGCTCACGCCAGAATACCCCGGACTCGTCCCTTTCCACCTGCTCCAGCGCATCTTCAAAATCAGAGCACGGCACAATGACCTCCACTGGATTCCAGCTGGAATAATCATCACTAGCGAACACCTGCCACTGATCTCCTTCCCAGTAAAAACGGGCTATCGGCATGCGATCCCACTGATAACGCTGTACGCCTGGACGTTCTTCGGTAAGAATCAGCTCATTGCCCTTCATCTCGTAGGTTAACTTCACCATGGTACGCAGCTGTGCCGGTACTTTCTCGTGAACATATCCATTCATCAAAGATTCAATTCGCCGCAGTGTAAACACATCCAGCATGGAATAACTGCCCCCCTTATCGAAAAATAAGAACTTATCACCAAGCTGGAACCAGCAAAAGCGTTACAATCAACAATTCCACCATTCCTTGATTGCCTACTGCTTTTCACTTTCCTGAAAACTTCGCTTATAGCGCCTCCCCAATTCAAAGACTAAAACCAGAGGCAAACATTTCATAACAATATCATTTTCATTTCACTACCATTCCACAATCACTATCACTTTCACTCATAAACACACCATTCCGTAAGGCTTACCAGCTGGATTTAGTCACACCTGGGATCTGGCCTTGATGAGCCAGCTCACGGAATTTGATCCGGGATACTTTGAATTTGCGCAGATATCCACGCGGGCGGCCTGTCACTTCACAACGATTTTTCAGTCTCGTTGGTGAAGCGTTACGAGGCAGCTTCTGCAAAGCCTCATAATCTCCCTTTTCCTTGAGTTCCCTGCGCAGCTCCGCATACTTTGCCACAACGGCCTGACGCTGCTTCTCACGTACAACCTTTGATTTTTTAGCCAAATTCTCCAGCTCCTTTATCGTTTGAATAATGTAATATTTTCATAAAATGTACACCTGACGCTCCATGTGTTCTAAGCCAATTCACTGTTCACGTATAGCCCAGCCAACTCAGCCTTCATTAAATGGCTTCTGCAGGCCATGGCAGCGGGTTCTCGAAATGTCCCCAATCTGCCAGCATCTCTTCATCGCTGAGCAGACATTGGTCCAGTTCATCCTCGATGATGGAGCGCTCCATATCTATGCCGATCATCACCAGCTCCGTTTGGCGATCGCCCCACTGGGCATCCCATTTGGCAAGCACATCCGGCTCGGTCCGCAAAATTTCTGCTTGATCTTCTTCCGGCAGGGCCGCTACCCAATGCCCCGCAGGTCCGAATTGAATGGAGGGCCCCGCCTGGCTCAAGCTGGCAGCCACATCCCCTTCAGCAGCAAGCCACACCAGCCCTTTGGCACGCACGACCTCTTCCGGCCAATAACTCATGAACTCAGCCAGACGGGATGGATGGAATGGCTTCCGACGGCGATACACAAATGATCCAATACCGTATTCCTCGGTCTCTGGTGTATGAGTTTCCTTTTCCAACTCCTGTATCCAACCGGCCGACATGCTCACCTTCTCAAAATCAAATCGCCCCGTGTTCAAAATCTCCATCGGATTCACCTGTCCGTTCACCGTGCGAATGATCTTGGCACTCGGCTGCAGCTTGCGGATTATGCCTTCCAGCTTCTGCAATTCCGCCTCTTCCACCAGATCACATTTGTTCAGCAGCAAAACATCACAGGTTTCGATCTGGTCAATAAGCAGGTCAACGACATCACGGGTATCTTCCTCCCCAGTCGCCTGATTGCGATCCAGCAAGCTCTGTCCCGAAGCATAATCATGCCAGAACCGATTGGCATCAACAACAGTAACGAGACAATCCAGCTTCGCCAGACGAGTCAGATCAATGCCTGTTTCTTCATCGGCGTATGTAAACGTCTGTGCCACCGGAACAGGTTCACTGATGCCTGTCGATTCAATCAGAATGTAGTCGTATTTGCCCTCGTTCACCAGCTTTTCAATCTCCTGCATCAGATCATCGCGCAACGTGCAGCAGATACAGCCGTTGGACATCTCCACCAGCTTCTCTTCTGTGCGCGAGAGCGTTGCCTCACCTTTGACCATCGCCGCATCAATGTTGACCTCGCTCATGTCGTTTACGATTACAGCGACCTTCAAGCCTTGCCGATTGTGCAGCACATGGTTTAGAACTGTTGTTTTACCTGATCCCAGGTAACCGCTAAGAACGGTCACCGGTATTTGCTTTTGTGTCATGAAAATCGACTCCTTATAGTTGCAGTTCATCTTCATAGATGACTTTAATAGTAATTATTACGATTAACAACAATGAATATAATCCTGTTTGACACCATTGTCAAATCTTTTTTCGTTCCTGCCATAAAAAACAATATAAAAAAGGCTTACGATTTCTGCCTGCATATGCGCATACCCCATGCGCTTTAGCAAAGCTTCATCATAAGCCTGTTCTAAAAATTGCTATAAATATGCTTATTCAAAATTCATACTCTTACTCATACTCATACTTTTAATCCTATTTCATGCTCGTATTCCTATTCGTGTTCGTTCCACTTCTCCAGTCACATGGTCTGCTCCTGCCCAGCCCTATCTAAACTGAGGCTGCACCCGCCCTGCCCTCCATCCTCTGTTTGCTAAGCACCACTACGATTAAAGCTATTACAGAGAGCAGCGTACAGATAGTAAACATGACTGAATACGAGCTGATCTGCACCACAACACCCATCGCCAGCCCGCCGAGCGAAAAGCCCAGATCATAAGAGGACATGAAAATACCCATAAGCACATATCTGGAATCCGCAGGCAGTACAAAGGACAGATACGTCGTTAGGGTCGGATACAGCAAGGCCAGCGCAAAACCGCTAAACACCGCAGCCACATAAACCACTGGCCCAATGCTATCCATCAGGCTAAGCAGCAGCGTTCCCAGCGCAGAACTAAGCATCAGACCTGCCATAAGCCATGTATTCCAGCTGCCGTCCGACGGAATTTTTTTACGCAAAAGAAAACGGCACAGAATCACAACGAGGCCCTGGATCGTCAGAAAAAATCCGGCACTCGCTGCACCTGTCGATACCATATAGAGCGGAAGAAAGGTGGCTGTTGCGCCAAATACACAGGAGGCAAACAGCATCACCACACTGCTGACAAGCAGCGGTGTACTGCGCCAGATGCCGCTGAAGGAACGCAGCATGTCTCCCAGCGTATACGTTTTGTTCTGCACGGTGCTCTGCGGCAAATCCACCTTGTACCCGAGCAGCAAGGGGAGCACAGCAAGTCCGATCATCAGCAGTGTAAACGCCAGCTCGCTGGCATTTTGCCAGATCTGTACGGCCAGAATCGGAATGACCAGCGAAGGCACCATCGTAAACAGCGTGTACATCGACAGCCCCTGCGCCCGGTCCTTGTCTTCCAGTCTCTCCACAATACCGGCCTGCATCGTCATCGAAAAAAATGCTGTTGCTACGCCTTGCAGCGCCCGCAGCCACAGATACGTGTCCACGCCAGACACGATAAACAGCAGCAGCGTTCCGGCATGCAATATCAGCAGCCACCGCATCACGCGCAACGGCCCATGCTTGCCCAGCAACTGTGCCGCAAACGGCCGAAGCAGCATACAGGTGAACATGTAACTGCCCATCATCAGACCGATCTCGGCCTGATTTAACCCGGCGGCCTCACTTCGCAAGGGCAGAATAATGGTCAAAGCCGCGTTCGCAGCAAAAAATAAAAAAGCCAGTATATAAAATCCGATAAACGAAACGGATACCGGATTTAATTTGCTACTGGATGTTGTCGTTACAGAAGTTGAAGCTTTCAAAATTTCATACCTGCTTTCTCTATCACATGCCTGCACTCGAGCGATCAACTCAAGGAACTCACTGTAGGGTTGTTCGCCGTTCATAGGCAAAAAATATCATCACCGCTCCTAGAATAGCACAGATCATATACATAAATGAATAGGAAGAGATATCTGCAATCGGTCCCATGATGACACCGCCCAGAGAGATGCCCAAATCCGCTGTGGCAATAAATAGACCCATCAATACATTTCGATTCAGCTTAGGCAGAACAAAGGACAGATACGTCGTCAGCGTCGGGTACAGTATTGCTTGAGCAATGCCCATCAGCACAGCACCAGCATAGAAAAAAATCATGCCTCCCGTCACCGAAAAGCTTACACACTGCGAGGCAATCGCAAGCAGGAGCATCGTGCCCATCATAAACGGCGAGTGCCATCGTCCATCCGAAGGAATACGTTTGCGAAGTGCAATCCGCGCCAGCACCACTGTGCCTGCCTGCAGCATCAGATACACACCGGCATGGCCCCCCTGAATCTGACCCGCATACAGCGGGATAAAGGTGGTGACCGCACCAAATACAACGGAAGCACTCAGCATCAGCAGACTGGAGCGGAACAGCAGCGGATTTCTCACCAGTTGGGCGAAGGATTGCCACATGCCCGCATTCTGTGCAGATGTATCTGCCGGATGTGACTGCTCTTTATTTTTTTCCATCTTGGCCGTGTAGCCAAATATACCCGTACAGACCGCAATCCCAATCAGTACCACTGTAAAATAGTCCATGCCTCCGGTCTGCCACAGAGCTAAAGCCAGCACCGGGCCCACAATGCCCGGAATATAACTGAACAGCGAATAATACGAGATGCCCTGCGAGCGGTCTTTCTCCGGCAGTGCATCAATGATGCCAATCTGCAGTGCCATGGAAAAAAAGGCCGTCGATACCCCCTGCATCATACGGGCAATCAGATAACCTCCAAGCCCCGTAAACGTATATAAAACCAAGGCCAACCCGTTAATAATCAGAATGATCCTAAGAATTTTAATCGGCCCATGCTTTTGAATCATTTTGCCCGCCCACGGTCTGAAAAACATCGTGGTGAACATATATGCCCCCATAATGACTCCTATGGTCGTGCTGTTTGCACCAAGAAATGCCCCCTGCAGCGGAATAATCACATTCAGAATGGCATTGGCACTGAAGTACAGAAGCACCAGAATGTACAAACGCAAAAAAGGCCACGACATCGCGCCACTCACAAGACTACTCCTCCTCCACACAAAACCGTTCATTCCCGCATCCAGGATTATATAAACTGAACTAAAGACATAAAGCAGTCCAATCCGAATGACAGAATAACCTTGTAAAATTATCGTTCAACTTCGATCATTGACAGCTATAACGAGATTAGATGCTTTAACAATTTGCGGGCATAGTCGGACTGCACATGCTTCAGCTGTTCAACTGCAATCGTCTCCTCCACCCGGCCATCTCTGAAAAAAACTAACCTGTCGCAGATGTAGGCTGCCGCCTGAATATCATGCGTAATAAAAACGTAGCTCATCGTGTACAGACTTTTCAACGATTTCAGCAATTGCAGCACCTGAATCTGAACCGACACATCCAGCGAGCTGACCGCTTCATCCAGCACAATGCACCTCGGCTCGGTCGAGATCGCTCTTGCAATGCAGACTCGCTGTGCCTCTCCGCCTGACAGCTCATGAGGATACTTGAGTTTGTACGAAGTGTCCAGTCCAACCTGAGCAAGCAGCATATCCACTTTCGCTGCTGCCGCCTTCTGCGGGCGTTGTACAGATTCGTGAGTCTTTTGCTGCGCCTTCATCGGCTCCATAATGGCATCCTGCACCGTGAGAAATGGATTCATCGAAGACGTATAGTTTTGAAAAACGGCACTGATCTGCCCCACCCGAACCCGGCGGTTCATCACGTCCTGGCCCTCGAATCGAACGGTTCCCCGATCCGGCCTTTCGAGCCCGAGCATAAGACGTCCCAGGGTCGATTTGCCGCTGCCGCTCTCCCCGATAATGCCGAGGCATTCACCTGGACGGCATTCCAGGGTCACCTTTTTCAACACCTGCTGTCGCTGCTTCGAGAACATGCCGCCCTGCGTGTATGATTTTTCAACCTGTTCTACCGTAAGCATCTACGATCCCTCCTGCATGATGGCTTTGAAATGATTGCTTAGCTCCTGCCTGGTGGATACAAGGTAACGCGTGTACGCATGTTCTGGCTCCTGCAAAACAGACTGTATGCTGCCCTGCTCCACAATGCTTCCGTCCTTCATCACCATCACATCATCCGCAATCTTCCGAACTACACCAAGATCATGCGAGATAAAAATCATGGAACAGCCCATGCGCTCCCGCAGCTGAATCAACTGCTCCAGTACCTCATATTGAGAGATGGTGTCCAGCGCTGTTGTTGGTTCATCCGCAATAATCAGCTCCGGCTCCAGCACAAGGGCCAGGGCAATCATCATCCGCTGCAGCATGCCGCCAGACAGCTGATGCGGGTATTTGTTCAGAATGTCCATCGGGTTCTTGAGCATGACCCGCTCCATGGCTTGATACATCTTGCGCTCCAGCTCACGGGTGTTCCAGTTATAGTGTGTCTGTAAGGTCTCCCGGATGTGGACTCCAAGCACACAAGAGGGATCAAATGCACTCATGCCCTGCTGCATAATCATACACAGATGCCTGCCTCTTCGGCGCCGCATCTCCTGTTCCGGGAGCAGCTGGAGGTCTTCGCCCTGAAACAGCATCGTTCCCGACTGACGCATATTGGGTTTGTTCAGCCGCATCAATGCCCGGCAGGTGACTGACTTGCCGCTGCCACTCTCCCCGACGATGGCCAGGCAGCTTCCCTGTCGGACTTCAAATGAGCTGTCATGGATAATCGTACGATCTGTCTGCGTGTCCCACACCTTGAGATGTTTAACCTCGACTATATTCATAGACAGCCTTTCTCACCTCTCTTTCATGAGACGGGTCCGGCTTTCCTTGTGAAGTCATTAATTTCGGATCAAGTGCCACCTGAAGGGCATCCGACCAGAAATTAAAAGCGGACACAACAACAATAATGGCGAGTCCCGGAGCCAGCATCAATTCAGGTCTGGAGAACATGACTTCTCTGGCTTCATTCAGCATCATGCCCCATTCGGCATGGGGAGCCTGAATGCCCAGCCCCAGAAAGGAAAGTCCCGATACCTGCAGCATCATCGAGCACATTGCACTGCTGGAGATCACCGCAATATCGGCAAACGTCACCGGAATGAGATGTCGCGTAATGATCCGCATATGGGATATGCCTGAAGCTTTGGCAAATTTCACGTACTCCATCTCCGAGAACTGCATCACCGATGTACGTATGACACGAGCAAACCATGCCCATTTCATACAAACAAACGCAATCAGGATATTTTCCAGTCCTGCCCCCAGAATCCCGACAACCGCAAGGGTCATGACGTAGCCGGGAAACGACAGCATGATGTCACAGATTCGCATCAGCCATGCATCTACCTTGCCCTTGAAATAACCTGCGGCAAACCCGGCTACTGCACCCGCCAGCACCGAGATGCCCAGCGCAGCCAGCACCCACAGCACACTTGGACGAATGCCATAGATCAGCCTGGATAACACACATCGGCCCAGATGGTCATTGCCTAACAGGTACGACCAGGACGGCGAGGCGTAGCGAAGCTTCATATTGACCGCACCGGGATCATGGGGAGCGACAAGAGGGGCAAACACACCTAGGGCAATCGTCAATACAATAATGGTCAATGAGGTTACAGCCAGCTTGTCACGGCTCAGATTTTTGAATAGTCGCATCGCATCAGAATTCCTTTCTCAAACGAGGATTCAGCGCAGCATTGATCATATCGGAGAACATATTGAACAGCACAAACGTTACCGCCAAAATAAGCACATACGCCTGAATGATCGGGAAATCCCGGCTCAGAATCGACCTTACACTTAGCCGGCCAAGGCCCGGCCATGCAAATACATTTTCAATGACCACCGTGCTGCCCAGTATAATCGGGATCGCCATACCAAAGATCGACACGGCCACCTGCAAGGAATTGCGCAAAATATGCAGCATGACCTTCCGCTCACTCAGACCGCTTGCACGGGCATAGAACACATAATCTTCATTCATATTGCTCAGCATGGCACTGCGAACCGAGCGGAAATAAATGCCCGTATAACTCACCGTAATCACCAGCACAGGCAGAATATAGCTGCGATAAGAATCCATACCGCTGGTTGGCAGCAGGTCCAGCTTCACGGAAAAATACCAGATGAGCATCGCTGCAAGCCAGTAGGAAGGCATCGCTGTCAGGAAAAAGGAAACCCCTCGGACGGATCGATCCAGCAGTTTGCCTTCTTTTAATGCACTGAGCACACCAAGCAATACAGAGAACAGGATGATGAAAACAGATGATACCAGGGTCAGCTTTAACGTATTCAGCAATGCCGGTCCGATCAAAGACCACACCGATTCGCCAGATACATACGAATGTCCAAAATCAAACTGCACGACGGCCTTCATCCAGTCCAGATATCGAACGAGGAAAGGCTGGTTGAAACCCAGCGCTTCGTTCGTTTGGGCAATAAGCTCATCGGTAATCTGCGGTACATCCTGCGCCTGCAGCACCACCACAGCCGGGTCAAGAGGTGACAGACTGATCAGCAGAAAGGTAATCAAGGATATGATGATCAGCATAGGGATGGTTAACAGCAGTCGTCTCGCAATGTAACTTCCCATGGCCCTCTCCTCTCTACTCTAATTTCATCTTTTCAAAAGGTAATTCATACTGCGTCTGCTTAAAGGTAATACCCTGCAGATTTTTCGGAGCAACAACAGTCACACGTCCATGGGTAAGCGGAATAAAGACCGCTTCATCATGCACAATCTTCAGAATATCGGCATACAACGCCTTTCTGGATTGCTCGTCCGTAGAACTCATCACCTCGTCGATTTTTCGGTACAGCTCATCTGCTTCCGCGATACCACTGGTGGTATGCTTGTACGAGGAGTCTGATGTAAATGCGGCAATAGTGCTCTGTGGATCGTAGGCCAATCCCCAGGTCTGATTAAACAACAGATCATATTCCCCGGTGGATCTGCGATTGGCAATAGAAGAAGACTCTTCCCCTACCAGGTCGAGCTGCATGCCGATTTCCTTCATTTCATACTGGATCAACTCGGCCTGCGTTTTTTGCGAGGAGGAGTTGCTGTCATAATACAACTTCATCGCGAGTGGTTGACCGTTCTTCTCCCGCACGGTCTTGCCCTCAGCCAGCTTCCAGCCTGCCTGCTCCAGCAGCTGTTTGGCAGCTTCCGGGTCATACGCTCTGATCTTCAGGCCCACATCGGCATAGTTCACGTTGGATGAGAAAAGAGTGTCTGCCACAGTCTGCGTGCCATTAAAAATATCCTTGCTGATCGTTTCGCGATCAATGCCAGTCCATAACGCCTCTCGCACAGCCTTATCATGCACCGGGCTATCCAGCTTGCTGCTGTTCGCTACGATCATGGCTGTGTTCATTGCATCACTTCGCACTACCTGATACTCGCCGGACGCAGCAAGCTGGTCCATTGCCGCTACATCAATGCTGTCCGCTCCGCGGTCATCGGTAAATACAACGTTGATCTCACCCTTTTGCAGTGCCAGGTATGTCGTTTCTCCAGCCGGAAGCACTTTGGCCGTAATTTTCTGAATCGCAGGTGCACCGCCCCAATACTCCGCATTCGCTTCAAACGTAGCGTTCTCCTCCACCTTATGTCCGGTCAGCTTGTATGGTCCGGTTCCATGGAAACCGCTCACTCCATCCTTGGTTCCTCCATTTTTGAAATCCTTGGGTGAGATGAACACATACGGTCTGGTCATGGACAATTCCACCAGCGTTGGATAATACGTTTCGGATAGCATCAGCTGCAGCGTATATTCATCCACAACTTTAACATCCTTGATTTTGGTGGAAAGCTTGATCCAGGAATGCTTCTCGGCATTAGCCTGAACGGCTTCTATATTTTGTTTGACCGCCTCGGCGTTAAATGGCTCGCCATCATGGAATTTTACATTTTTTCGCAGATGAAAAGTATATGTTTTTCCATCCTCTGAAATATCCCATGACTCCGCCAGCAGCGGCTTGATGCCATCCTTGGTGTTCTCCACCAGTGACTCATAAACCATTCCTTGTGCAGGCATCGAGCCTGGATACAGATGTGGATTCATATCATTGATATCTTTGGCAGAAGCGTAAATAATTTCATTGTTCTTCTGGCTGACTGCTGCCGTCGCTGGCGCCTTCTCCTCTCTGGTAGTCTGGGCATTTTGAGTGCAGCCCGAGATGATCGCAATGACAGCGACTAGTGACACGAGGCGTTTGAAAGCATTTCTTTTTGTCATAACCTTTCCCCCTGTTGAGCAAGTTACATTCAAAATTTACACCATACCACTTCGTGGCCAGAACAACCTTCCGATCGCCGTTATCCCCAGATTTCAGGAGTCCATTTCCAAGGGGGAAATCCGGGGATAAATGCGAGCACTTCGTTTCTTCAGGTTTTATCTGCCCTCTCCGTTTCGGTGTAAAACCAGGGCGTGTCTGAAAACTCTGCAGGAAGCAGATTTTGCTGAATTTTCGTTCCAAGCCAGGAAGTTTTCCGCAGGCGTGCCGGGGCACGTCAAGGGAAAGTGACGCAGCAGGGGGCGAAAAGGCGGTAAAATATGCACTTCAGTAGGTTTCAAGACACGCCCTAAATTCAACTTGCATTTTTTATATCAAAATCAATCCTTACTGCCGGTTAGAGCACTGCAAATCATCTGAATATCCTGCTGAAACGACTGGATTACAAATGCTGTAGACAGACGCTGATCCGGGTGTGCACGGGCCGTTTCCTGAAGCTTCGCTTCATATGTGGCGATAAAATGGTCAATCGTAGGGCAGCTGGCCTGCACATGTCTGGCAATGCCCTGAATGATTTTGATGCGGTAGTAATCCTCCTTCGGCATTCTCGGAACGTCGAGCTCTCCCTCACGGTTCGTAAATATGCGGCGAAACGGCACAGCGGAGAAGTCGAAATAGGCTCCGGCAGCATCCGGCTCCGAGAACGGATCAATCAATAACGAGGCGTACCGTATGTATAATAAAAATTCCTGATGAATCGCCTGCAATTGATCAAATTGCTCGATATCCTGACGTGATAAACTCTCTAATCGGACCGGGTAGTTGTCATCCGTCATAAACTGCAGCAGATTGATTCCCTGAACATGGAGTCTGTCCGTAATCTGCGTAATCTCCTGCCATTGTTCCCGCATGCTGCGAATTAACGCAGGTGTAATCGGGCCTTCGGGATACAACTTGTAGACATATTTTTGCACGCCCTGCTCACCGAAGATCGCCTCCAGTGAGAAAGCATTCATAAACAACGGTGGATGCACATATAACGAAATATTTCGCGTCTCCGCCTCCAGCGGGGAAGACATCACGCCGAGTGAAATTTGCAATCGCTCGAACAGCTCACGTAATTGCTGCACATATGCTGAAGAGGGCACTGTGGAGCCAATGTACACCTTCCTTTTCACTCCTGTAGTGATGACCTGATTAGACGGCTGCCCATGCATCCAACGCGTATCTCCCAGATACGTAGAGAAGCTGATGATCTCCGCCTCTGCTCCCCGTCCCTGCAAATATTGGCTCACCAGCAGACTGGAACCAAACGTCGGTGAAACCAGAATGACATATTTCAGTTGCTGTATAACAGCATCATCTATTTGCTGTAATACGTCGATATAAGCATCGGTTGTGACAGCCAGAACCAGCGTATGCCATTCTCCTGCTAGTGTGTCGTATCCTCGGAATACCTGATCCACGATACACTCTCCTGCCAGGGCATAATGCTTTTCATTTTGTATGGTCACTTGAACCTGCTGCCCATTCTGTTCCAATGCTGCATAGAAGGCTGCTGACCGCACCGATTCCCTGCCCGCCAGACCAACGTGACAATCAAGATCATTTTTGAACGTAACAGCCAGCTGGATGGACGCAGGACCTGTGCCGCATAACAGAACTCGTTGAACACCGCTCATTGATCATATATGCCTCCCTTACACACTCTTCTGGTATAACGCAATATCGAACACATCATGCGGCCGCAAAATGTTATCTGCGAGCCTCCATTTCCGGTCGTCCGTCTCCCGCATCGGATAATTGAACAGCGATTTCAACTGGTTGCCGTAACGCATCGCCACGACGACCTGTGCATTGGTCAACGCATGTAATTGATCAAGCAGATCGTATTTGTTGGCTACGGTTGAGCTGAAAATGATATGGGTGGCTTCCCTGGTATATGGCAGATCCTCCAGCAGCGACGATTCCAGACGAATGTTTAATTCTGCCCCAAGCGTCTGCACAACTCCTCGCCCAAGCGTAATTGCTTCTGCATCAATATCAATGCCTACCACCTGTGCTCCGGTTCGCCGTGCAATCAGTAGCGGGGTCATCGGGAAGGAACCGGAACCGACCAGCAGCACTTTCGAATCAGGCATCACCTGAAAGCTGCCAAACTCTTTGTCGATACATTCTTCGATATTTTTAAAATAATCCGCAATCTGCACTTCTCCATCCTGCAGCTTCAATGCCCGGTACTTCTCCATAATCGCTACACACCGGGCTGATTGATCTCTAAGTTCCTGGATCAGCGGCTCAAGCTCCTCCAGCTCTGAAGGTCTCAACATATCCCAAGCTTCCCGATGATCCTCATCCGTCACAAAACGGGAATAATCATTAATAACTGTCTCCAGCTCGGAGCTGTGCTCAAGCGTTTGGTCATACCTGACCGCAAGATTGCTGAACTGTGAAGCGAATTCGGTAAGCTTTGTCTCAAAGTGGATTAACGTGATCAATAGTTTCTCCTCCTGCATCTCGTTATCGTCACACCGTGCTGCCAGATTTAAGATAAAAAGCTTCACTCGTATACATTGAAGGCCTAGATACGGAGTTTTGCTCAGATACTCGCCATACTTCTGCTCCGTTCCAGCGGGGCATCAATAAAAGCGGTTCCGTGAGCTACAATTCCAACATTGCCCTCGATCGTAATTGCCTTCACACCTGCTGCATTCCACTCGGCAGTCACCTTGATTACTCCTCCAGGCTGCTTGATCAGCTGTGTAACCTCCCGCTCTGCAAACCAGGCCAGATAAGCGCCTATGGATGCTGTGCCCGACCCGCAGCCCCTCTCCCAGATGAGGCTATCCAGCTGCGGAACATAAATTAACGGAACCATCTCTTCTGTGGTTGGACGGTATAACAGAATGCCAATCAATTTGTCACCCGTCGTAAGTCCGAGGAGCCGCGCCAGACGCTGTGCCCGCCGTCTCATCGTGTCATCGAAATCCTGAACTTCGATCACAATATGAATAAATTCGGCATATCGAACAACAATCATCTCCAGCTCCATACCTTCAAACGTGAGCGCCTTGCGCTCGATCAGTTCGGGAACAGGCATCGTAACTTGGCAATCATACCGATTCTCCCGCTTCTTCACATGACAGTAAATCAGGGTCTCTGTGCCTGAAACATCCAGCTTGACGTTCATTGAAGCCAGCTGCTCCAGCCCCTGTTCAGAGGCAATATGGGCAGCAAGTGCCATGCACGCATTACCACAGAACTCTCCTCCAGCCATCTCCAGACGGGCGGCGGCTCCCTGCTTGCGCGGCGGCTCAATGAACCCGACCTGCTCAGCGTAGACATGATCATAAGACATCAGACTGGAGGCAATGTCGCCGTAATGCTCGGCAGCATGATTCGTTTTGACCAGAATAGTCATGTTCTGCGTTGGACTACATTTGATAAAATCAATCTCATGTTTCATGCCAGCGGCTGCTCCTGTTCTTATGAAATTTGAATTGAAGTCCTCCAATTGCTTGTCTGTCATCTAATAGTAATAATTACGATTAAACAAGGAAGAATATAGCACATGCATTAGGGGTCGTCAACAAATATTTCCATGTGCGTCATTAGCTGTGCTGATCTATAAATATAATTACTGTGTAATTTAGAAGCATTGTTGGTTAAGAAAACAGAAATAGAGCTGACGTCCGGCGCCAGCTCTTCAGCTAATGGTATAGAAGATACAGATCAAGAGATACCGATCCATCCGTTTTCATACGAGTGACCCATACAACGATGATGGGCGAAGCAAAAACTGATTTTTCGTCTGATCAGGTGTCCCTTTACCCTCAACAACGAATCTGACCTTGCAGACGGTACAGCGCATGCTCTGCCAGTGCTGCCAGCAAGTGCGCGCCCAGCGGCAACGCCTGCTCATTCACATCAAAGCCCGGATGATGCCACTCATGCGGGCCCGAGGTGCCGAGGAAGAGGAACAGACCGGGCACTTCTTTTTGATAAAAGGAAAAGTCCTCCCCCGCCGGAGAGGGCAGCGGTCTGACGGTATTCAGGCCAAGTTGCTGCGCAGCCTGAACAGCGTTCTCCGCCAGCAATTCATCATTGACCACAGCGGGCGGTCCCTGAATCCAGCGAACCGTTGCACGGGTGCCATAGGCTGCAGCGACACCGGACACCACCTGATTGAAGCGTTCGCGAATAAGCGCCCGTACCTTCTCGTCGAAGGTACGTACTGTGCCATCAAGCACCGCCTCCTCCGGGATGACGTTCCAGGCAGTGCCGCTGTGAATTTTGGTAACGCTGATAACAGCACTCTCCTGCGCACTCACATTACGACTGACAATGGCCTGCAGCGCGGTGACGATGTGCGAAGCAACGACAATCGGATCGATGCCCGCTTCCGGCACTGCGGCATGGGTGCCTACACCTTCCACCTTGACAACAAAACCGTCTGCCGCCGCCATCAGTGCCCCCTCACGAATGCCTACAGTGCCAACTCGCAAATCCGGTTTGTTATGCAAACCAAATATAGCCTGTACCTCGTCCAGTGCCCCGCTCTGAATGACCTGCCGTGCACCTGTCGCCTTCTCCTCCGAAGGCTGGAAGATGAGACGTACTCGCCCGGGAAGACGGGCTTCACGCTGCTTCAGCAGCCGTGCGGCTCCAACGAGAATAGCTGTATGGGCATCATGCCCGCACGCATGCATACGCCCTGCGATCTGTGAAGCAAACTCCAGCCCGGTCTGCTCCTGAATCGGCAGAGCATCAATATCCGCCCGCAGCGCAACGACAGGTCCCTCCGTCTGTCCCACTTCAGCGATCAACCCGGTACGCAGCGTATACTCATCCGCAAGACGAACGCCTTCCTTCTCCAGCCAGCCACGAATGGCTGCGGTTGTTTCCTTTTCCTCACCAGACAGCTCAGGGTTGCGATGCAGATACCGCCGGATAGCGGTCAGCTCTTCCGCAAATGCTTCATCTTGCTCTACATGTTGTGCCTGCAGCTGTTCTTCTTGCTCATCATTTTGCTTTTCTGCATCCTGCTGGTGTCCTTGCTCTTCATCCGGCTTGCCCAGTTGCTCCTCATCCGGCTGCTCAAGCTTCCGTCCAGACTGCTCCAGCTCACTTCTCATTCCGTCCCTCCGTTCAGCTTCAGGTTATGTGATGGTTGCTTCGGTTTTCTCTTGTTTTGATTCGCTTCCCTGCACAATTCAATGGCAAAATGCTGTTGCAGCTACAGCTGCCGCAGCATTTCCCCGAAGGGCTCGGCAAATGGCGAATACTCCTCCTTCAAGGTCACAACACTGATCTGCAGCGATACTCCTGCCACTTCATGAATCTGAATAGGGAACAGCTCCTGACGTTGTACCTCCTTCTTTACCGTAAGCCCTGGGAGAAAAGCAATGCCTGCCCCCTGCATGACCAGTTTCTTCGCTGTTTCTGAATTATCGACATGATATGTAATGTCCGGCGGATGCTCCAAAGAATCGAAAGCCCGATGAATTCGAAGCCAGTCCAGTGATCCACATTCAAAGAAAACCAGCTGCTGCTCCCGAAGCGCCTCCATACTGACATGTCCACGCTCAATGAAAGGATGGTCTTTGTATACATACAGCTGGATTGGATCTTCGTAAAAAGCAACGGTACGAATGGCGGGATGCATGACCTTGCGTACAAAGGCCAGATCAATCTCATGGCCGAGCAGTTTGGCAATCAGCTGATCTGTTGTTGCGGTGGTCAGCTTGATATTCACCTCGGGATATGTTGCTTTGATTCGGGGCAGAAAATCAGGAATAACATAATTAGACACCGACACCGTGCTGCCGAGACGCAAAGCTTCAGGTGTTGTTCTCCGCTGCTGAATTTTCTGTCTTCCCTTCTGAAGGACTTGCAGCACCTGCTGCGCATACGGTAAAAATTTGCGGCCCTCATCTGTCAGCACAATCTGCTTGCCTAGCCGGTCAAACAGCTTGCACCCCAACTCTCTTTCCAGTGACTGGATGCGTGCCGTAACCGAAGGCTGGGACAAGAAGAGTACTTCAGCCGCCTTATTGAAGCTGCCATAGTGATTGATATATACAAATGCTTCAATGTTCTCTACATTCATGGGCGCCTCCGTATCTACGTCCGCAGACGTTTTAGCAAGGGAAACAGACATCGCTGATGGTAAGACCATCATCCATTTTCATTTTTCCTATCATATTACTCGGTTTTAGTTTATCGTAATACCGTCCTTTTCCAGTGTCAATCTTAATTCTTCCAGAGACCGATCCAGACGGGCGGTAATATCTGCCGCAAGTGTAAATGTTCCGTCCTCATTGCGTTCAATCGCCTGATCCACTGCGTATACGCCGCCAAGAATATGGCGTCCTCCGAGTGCGGTAAGCACAGGCTTCAATGCATAATCAATGGCAAGCAAATGTGCAATCGAACCGCCAATGACGAGCGGGAGAGTTACCTTATCCCGGAGTCCTTCTTGTGGAATCAGGTCGAGAAACAGCTTGAGCACACCCGAATAGGCTGCCTTATATACAGGAGTAGCCACAATAACAGCATCCGCTGCATCCACAATGGCAAGTGCATCCTGAATGGCCGGGCTGTCGAATTTTGCTTGCACCAGGTCTTCAGCCGGCAAATCAGTCACCTGAATCACTTCAACGGAAATACCAGCTTTGCTTAACGTATGGCTACTATAATCCGTAAGTCCTGTCAAACGTGAACGCTTGGACGGGGTTCCGGCAATAATAACAACATGTGACATGTTATTTTCCTCCTTGGAATAGCGGTCAGGCCGCTCCTTTTACTTTTGGATCTAGTCTATCGCGAATATCGTCCCAATCAGATTTACAGCCAGAACAAACAGCGTAATGGCCAGACCCGGGAATGTGCAAATCCACCAGGCTACCGTCAAATACCCTCTGCCTTGGGACAGCAATGCACCCCAATCGGGAATTTCCTTCAATACACCGAGTCCGAGAAAACTGAGTCCCGATCCGGTCAATATGGATGTGCCTACTCCCAGCGTTGCCATAACGAGCAGCGGCGACAAGGAGTGTGGCAGAACATGCTTCCAGAAAATACGGGCGTTGGAACCGCCCAGTGAACGTGTTGCGGTAATAAAGGGCAGATTCTTCACCGACATGACCTGACCACGCATCACCCGGGCATACCCCGGTATCGAGGCTGCTGCCACCGCCAGCGCAATATTCATCAGTCCGGGGCCAAGTGCAGCGGCAACAGACAGTGCCAGCAGAACACCAGGCACAGCCATAAGAATATCTACGGCACGCATTGTTACGGTATCAACGATTCCGCCCACGTACCCCGCAAGGATTCCAAGCATGCTGCCAACAAGACCGCCCACAAGCACGGAAGCAAAACCAATCAGCAGGGAATCTCTGCTGCCATACACAACCACACTGAAAATATCTCTTCCGAAATAATCCGTACCAAACAGGTGTACAGCAGAAGGAGCCTGTAGTATTGCGTCCGTCATCATCTGTGTGGGATCATACGGAGCAATCCAACCTGGAACGATCGCACAGGCCACAGTAAAAATGACGATTAGCAGCGCGACATACAAGAACAGCCGCGATACTGCGGATGAAACACGATGCCGCCAAGACAGGCGGCTCCATCCCCACAAGCCGGCTTTCCCTGCGCTGCCTGCCCATGCCTTTTTGTCACCAGCCAAAGGTTTCATGCTCATAACCATTAACGCCTCCTTCTGCGTGCGCCTGATGCGCTATTCCTGATATTTCTGATGGTCTGATGGTCTTGGTATGATGGTATGATGAACTGTCTCATGTACGAACAGCTCGCCGAACCCGGGGATCAATGTACGAATACGAGATGTCTACCAGCACATTCAGAACGACATAGATGATGGATGTAAAAAACACAACCCCCTGCACCACCGGCAAATCCTTTGCCATTAATGCATCGGCAATAATACGCCCGATTCCCTGTCTGGAGAATACCGTCTCCACCACCACGGTGCCTGCCAGCAGATCACCGATCAGCATGCCAATCACCGTAACTGCGGGGATAAGCGCATTACGCAGTGCATGACCATACATGATGACACGTTCAGACATTCCTTTGGCTCGCAGTGCAACGATAAAGGGCTCATGAATGACTTCCAGCATGCTGTTGCGCACCATGCGCACGATGAAGCCCGCGCCGACCAGTCCGAGTGTGGCAGCCGGAAGCACCAGCGAACTGAATCCGTCCGAACCCATCGCCGGAAACCAGCCGAGCTGCACGGAGAACAGCAGAATGAGCAGAATGCCGGTCCAGAAGGTAGGCATGGATATGCCAAACAAACCAACGAGCCGGGCTACAAAATCAATGACACCATTCCGGTGCACTGCGGACAAAACGCCCAGTGTGATTCCGATCGTAATGGCAATTAGCGAGCTTAGTGCAGTTAAAGCCAGGGTTGCCGGGAAATGCTCCAGAATTTTAGGCAGCACCGGATCGGAGATCACCATGGATTGACCAAAATCACCACGCAGCATATGACCAAAATAGTTCGCAAACTGTACGTAAAACGGTTGGTCCAGTCCAAGCTGTGCCCGGAGGTTCGCGATCATCTCCGGGGTAGCCGTGGACGGGTCCAGCATAAGCAGCACCGGATCACCCGGCAGAAGATACATGATGCAGTACACCAGCACCGAGGCTCCAAATATAACGAGCAGTGACGTTGCCAGCCGTGACAAGACAAGTTGAATCATACCGGGATGTCTCCTTTCTGAGACCAGAATGTGCTATAAGCTTCTGTTAAAGTCAAGGGCGGGTGCATCTTTTATTGCTGAATGCGTACATCATTAAAGAGCGGATAACCGAGCGAATCAAATGTTATGCCTTGCACATCTTTGGAGGCAGCCACTGTATAAGGGAAAACGTAGATTGGCAAAATAACCGCCTGTTCAATCAGGTACTTCTGTATCTGACTGTAGATTTCTACTCTTTTCGCGGTATCCTTCTCCACCGCACCCTGCTCTAACAGTTGATCAATCTTTGGATCAGATAGACCCGATAATGTCGGGCGTTCTCCTTCCGCACTTGTATGATAGAAGGCATACAACGCGTTCGGATCGGAATTGACCTGGCTGTTGCCATACAGATCATAGTCCCAGTTCTGATAGATCACGGTAGCAACGTCTTTGGTAATTACCACTTCAACCGCAATGCCCAGCGGTTTCAGCTGCTGCTGAATGATCGCAGCAATGTCATTCCGTTTCTCCCGGTTAGGGGAGCCATCCACATATTTCAGAGTCAGCTTCTTCCCGTCCTTCGCCCGAATCCCGTCAGCGCCCTTGACCCAGCCCTGCTCATCCAGCAGCTGGTTAGCGCGGTTGATATCCGGGGTGATGCTTCCTTCAAGCGCCTTGTCATAGCCGAGAATGCCTGGAGACAATGCAGACCATGCGCGCTCGTAGTTGCCCAGATACAGGGTTTTCACAATGGACTCGACGTCTACAGCGGATTGAAGCGCCTGCCTTACTTTTACATCATCCCAAGGTGCCTTGCGCAGATTGAAAAAGAGGGTATACGGCAGTCCAACGGTATTGGCCTGCAGCAGTTGCTGGTTTGCATCACTTTTCAGCGCAGCGATATTTTGCGGCGGCACAGTCTCGGCGGCAAGCACCTGCTTGCTTTGTACACTTCCGATGCGTGTTGCTTCTTCCGGTACAATTTTAAACGTGATCGTATCAATATAAGGAGCGCCTTTGTTTTCCACCGTGTCCGGTCCCCAGCTGTAATCCTTGTTTTTGGCTACGACGATATCCGCATTTTCATCCCATTTCACAAACGTAAACGGTCCTGTACCTACCGGATTTTTGCCCAGCTGATCTCCATATTTTTTCGCTGCTGTTGGAGACACAATGCCCAGCAAGGCCTGACTCAAATTGCCCAGAAAAGCCTGTGACGGTACAGCCAGATTCACCTTGATTGTATATTCATCAATGACCTCGGAGGAGCTGTAGGGTCTGATCAGGGCAAGGGCGTTGGCGGCTTTGGTGGCGGGATCAATGACCCGATCCAGATTATACTTCACCGCTTCGGCATTAAACGGAGTTCCATCATGGAACTTCACGTCCTCACGCAGCTTGAACGTATAACTTTTGCCGTCCCCCGACACACTCCACTCCTTGGCGAGCCAAGGCTTAATGGAACCATCGGGCAGCTGCACCACCAGATTGTCATAGATGGTTCGGATGGCGCGTACGGCTACAGCAAGGCCGCTGCGATGCGGGTCCAGCGTATCCGGTGAGGTTGCGAGTGCAAACGTAAGATTACCGCCTTCAGCCGTTCCAGCCTGGCCGCCCCCTTGGGAAGCCGCTGCTGTACCGCTTGTTTTTCCTCCTGACGCCGCTCCGCATCCAGACAATACCATCACCAATGCTAATGCCAATGCCACGTATTTTGTCCATGAAACAGACCTGTTCATATCGCTTCCCCCTCTGTGTATACAGGTGTCATTAATGTGCTATGGTAAGCAAACTTGCATATAATTTATATTTCCTATGAGAAAAGTGGGTTTTAAGGCGTGGAAGACTCTATTCACTTTATTAATTCATGCTCCAGATGCATTTATGCTTCATTTTACGATGGACTATACTGTCACCGCGTTTAGACAACATTCATGAAACAGGTACATGACGTTTGATTAGATGACGTTCGACTCTTCCTGTGTTCTGGCTGCGGTATAGCGGTTTACAGGCACCTGTACACCCAGATTGCCACGCAGCGTGTCATGCTCATATTCCGTGCGATAGATACCGCGTTCCTGCAAAATAGGCACCACCAGCTCCACAAAGTCGGACAATCCGCTAGGCAGTTCAGAAGCAATGATGAAGCCGTCTGCTGCTTCTGCCTCGAACCATTCCTGAATTTTGTCGGCCACTTGCTCTGGTGTACCCAGGAATTGACTCCGTGGTGTTGCAGCCCGCAGAGCAACTTCCCGCAACGTTAACCCCTGTTCTTTCGCATCCTTCTTGATTTTGTCTGTTCCGCTGCGGAAGCTGTTGCTGCCAATGCCATGCAGTTCCGGGAACGGTTCATCCAGCGGATATTGGGAGAAATCATGATACTCGAAGAAACGTCCCAGATAATCCAGTGCTTTATCAATCGTGACCAGACTCGCGATCTCCTGATACTTCTGCTCGGCTTCCTCTGCCGTGCGTCCTACAATGGGATTGATGCCTGGCAAAATGACGATATCCTGTGATGAGCGACCATAAGAAGCAGCTCTTGTTTTCACATCCTTGTAGAATGCCTGTGCATCTTCAATATTGTCATGCCCGGTGAATACAGCATCCGCTTCCTGAGCGGCCAGCGTTTTGCCATCCTCCGAAGAACCTGCCTGGAAAATAACCGGCTGTCCCTGCCGCGAACGAGCAATATTAAGCGGCCCCTGTACCGAGAAAAATTCGCCTTCATGATTCAGCGTATGCAGCTTGGAAGGATCAAAGAATACACCGCTCTCCTTGTCTCGCACAAATGCATCATCTTCCCAGGAATCCCACAATCCTTTGGTCACCTGCAAATACTCCTTGGCAATGCGGTAACGCTCCGGATGTGTCGGATGATGACTTTTGCTGTAATTTTTTGCAGTGCCTTCGAGCGGGGACGTTACTACGTTCCAGCCTGCACGTCCGTCACTGATCAGATCGAGGGAGCCGAACTGTCTGGCGACTGTAAACGGATCACTGTAGGATGTGGAAAGTGTGCCAACCAGGCCAATGCGTGAGGTTACTGCAGCGAGAGCGGAAAGAATACTGATCGGCTCAAAGCGGTTGAGAAAGTGGGGAATGGATTTTTCGGTAATATACAGTCCGTCCGCGATGAAAACCAGATCAAACTTGCCCTCTTCTGCCTTCAAGGCCTGACGTTTGTAAAACCCGAAGTTCACACTCGCATCAGACAAAACCTCCGGGTGTCTCCAGGTGGTGTTGCTTCCTCCTACACCATGAATGATCGCTCCAAATTTCAAACTACGTTTTGCTGTCATATGCACTCCGCCTTCCTGAAATAAGTTACTGTACAAGAGTAAAATTGGGTCGTAAAATGAACGCTGCTCCTGCGGTACAAAAAACAAAGTTAAAATTCTGAAATCCGCTGTCGCCCCAAAACTTGATTATTCCTATGAGTTTTGTTTGTTTTAATTTCACACAGCTTATCACTGCCCTGCAAACAGGTCAACCGTGCTTCTAATAGATTTTTTCTATAACGATATTGCAAATGTATATAAGGAGATGAGGCCACAAATCAGAATGCATTTTTGTTCACACAGCAGCTGCTTCATCAACCTTTTCAAGCAACTGAGCCAGTTTTTTGGATGATGACATCGATGTACCTCCCTGGTTTCTAAAGTATCGTTTCCTCTTATTCAGACGATCTAAATCACCAATTCCCATCTGTTAAGTCGGTTTATGGCTATAATGTACTCCCGCTCGCTCTCAGGGTCAATGGATCTCCTAATAGAATACTCCTATAACAGCATAGAAAAATTGTATTTTATTTTCGAAAATAGATAGTGTCGGAAAACAACGGAACTTTGTTAGACGATTTTAAGAAAACGTAGGGCAAAAAAGGAGTGAGCTCATACTCACTCCTTTGCTTTTAATTTCGCCTTGATAATCTTTGCTTCTGCTAAACTTGATGCCGGAGAACTGATAACCAAACCTTTATTCTGGAATTTTTCATTCGTTAATTTCGTGTAAAATTCAGGTTCTGTAACAATAATTGCATATTGATTCGCCTGTTTATCAAAATAAAGTTCTCACTATATACATGTAAGATGGTGATTTAATGTCTATTTGTTCATCAGTACTACACCCTTTAATTCTCTGAATTTCACCGAAGTTCACATATATTTCATATAACAAGATAAATTCGACCTCATTCTCCATTTACTATTGGAATTAATTATTATAATATGTAAATGTATTCCAATAAGAGAGGATGATTGAAATGAGAAAAAAATTTATTACTGGCCTATTAGCTGTCGTTACCTGCTTTACCATTTCCTCTACGTCTTTTGCATCAAGTCCTGTCATCACTAATATGGGTAATACTACAACTGAGACATCTAACATTGTATCTCCCCATTCTTCCTCAAAGTGGGTTGAGCAGTATGTAACATATAATAAGCTGCACTATCCTAATAGTTCTGATGTTCCATCTACTTACTACTATGATGATGCTCCATATTACGGGTATATTACACTTATCTCTCTTGTGACTAGAACTACAGAAACTGATCAATGGTGGATAGCTAAGTATCAAGGATTCATCTACAACTGGTGAACAAGCCGTGCCCTCCTGTAACAGGAGGGCTTTAGAAAATAATCTTTTTTCAAGCAAATTTCTATATATAGTAAGACAATTGCCACTACTTTTCACATCCTTGAATTCAAGAGGTTTCAAATATAGAGTGCTTCCTACAAGCATAAGGCCTCTCCTTAGATCGGTTCTATTTTCAATTTATTCTATTTTATACGAATGATAATATGTATGACCCTTTTAGCAGATCGGCTACCTGCAGTTGTATCATCATAATACAGGTATCACTGATATCACACTCTGCCTTCCCCCTATCTCAGCATTCTGAAAAGAGCAGTTACCCACAGTTCTCATCGTTCATTGCAGGACTTAAAGGGCATAGCCGATTCATGACCTTTTAGTCTCGATCAACTCATCAAGCGTTGCTTTGCTTCTGTAACATCTACCTCTTCATTTCTCCTCACTTGCCTTAGGGGTAACACTTAATTATATAACCTGTGTCTGAAATACCTCATGCGGAATGAACAGATCAGAGTGAACGTTCAGCCTAATGCTGCGTACTCTGCTGTGCTGTTCATTCCGCATGTTTCATATACTGCTTCAAACCGCGAGCGGTGATCATTACAGGTCCTGGGTCAGCAGCTGCGGTGGCGCAATAATTGGCAAGCCTTCCGGGATCGCGTGGAGCAGTTCAACTGGTATCTGCTGTACATGTCGGGAGCTAACCCCCCAGCGTTCCGCAGCATAACCCGACACAAACCTTCTGCGTTTGCCTTCACTGATCTGATACCATACTTCGGGTGCGTTGGAAGCCGCAACGATGCTGCCGCAGGCAGCTACCTTGCCTGCATCCGAAGTTATGGCTGGCTGTGCCTGCGCCGGTTCAAACGGCCAACTGCGAATATCCCCTGCAGCGTTGATCGGCTCACCTGAGGGGATGCCGAGCAGATCAGGTTTGGCTACCAGAACGGGCGAAATGCCGCGTGGAACTGGAATGTTCAGCTTGCGTCGCTTCCTGCCTTTTAAGGTGTAGGCGTCCCCCTTGAGATCAACAAGCAATGCCTCTTCGGGATAGAAATCGCTGCTGCGTCTGAGGCAGGATATCGAAGCTTCCTTTTCAAAATCAAAGCCTGCTGCCAGTTGATGCTTATCTTCCTTTCCATTGGCTAAGGGTACGTTCCGCCGGGATCGCGATTGGCTGTCCGCATGCTCTGATTGTATCAGCCGGGAGGTTTCGGCAATGAGCGTGTGAGGGTCTCCCCATTTTTCGCTGTAAAATTGTTCATTGCCCTGATTCACTGTGTTGAACTGCTGTTCTCCGAGCTCTTTCATGCTTACACTTCCGTAGTGATGAATAAAAGCATCCCCCGCCACGGCAAGACGATATCCGAGCATACGCACGCGGACAATCCAGTCATCATCCTCAAAATTGCCTACCGCGTACCCTTCATCCAGATAACCTACACGCTCAAACAAATCTCTGGAGAACAGCCAGCAGAATCCAACGAGTCGGTCCGTCAACCGATGTTTGCCTGTATCCGGGCGATTCTGGCTGGCAGCAAAGGTCCACATCTCCTTCACATCATGATATGGCACCTCAATCTGCTGATCTCCGCCAATATAGTTCGTCACAGGGCCAACCACACCGATCTGTGGATCACTGTTCAGACACGCCATCATATTCTCAAGCCAGCCGGGTGTAACAAGCGTATCGTTGTTCAGCACGACAATATGACGTCCTTTGGCCATCATCAGACCAACGTTAACGCCCCCGGCGAAGCCCCGATTTTTCTCCAGTGCAGCAACTCTTACCATGCCTCCTTGGCGAAGCAGCGCTTCTGCCGTGCCATCCCGAGAGGCATTATCGACCACAATAATTTCGTAAGGGGCCGGGGTATGTTTCTCGATGCTCGCCACACATTGCAGCACATAATCACGCTTATTGTAGGTCGGGATGATAATGCTCACTCCCTCAAAAACAAGGCCGAATGAGTTTTGTCCCTGACGCAACCCGTCTTCATAACCTCGATTGTACCCTTGTTTATATAGCTTGGTGCTTCGAAGGCTTCGAGCATTTCTTTTGCCTTTGCGTGAAGACAATCGTCGATGACGGCTGCCTGCTGCATGAAGCAGAGCGGTAGCCGATGCCTCGGTACGATGAGCAGCATTGCTCAATGATGGTCCGGACTTTTTACTTTGACCGCTCTCCTGCGAGCTGCCTTGTCTGTTTTTTCGTGCGTTGCGTGTGTGATGAAACGTTTTTTTCGATTTCTTCATGCTGCTTCCTCCATTCCACTCGTGCCTGTAGCAAGTTGCTCCTGATCTCCTGCTCAGGACGATCCACTAGAGTTGAAGCTCTCCTGTCACCAGTTTGTCAGCCAAATGTCCAAAATCGAAAGCAACTTTTCCCAGTTCTCCAGCAATGCGTCTGCACAGCACCACTGCCGGAATGCCCGCTGCAACTAGCGCAATATCAAAGGTTTGCTCCGCAGCATGCTGCATCACTCTCGGAATATCTGCCATACCCGCCACAGACGGAAGTATACCTGTAATCTGTACTCCATGCTGATGCAGCAGAACTCCCAATTCTGCTGCCTGACTGCCGATAAGCAGCACCCTCCGTCCTTGCAGGATGGGAAGCAGCAACCGCGAATGATGCAGGCTGTAATTGATCGTTGAGCTGGTCAATTTCAGACTGGACCAGTTGATGCCGAAATGGCGCAGTACCGGGAATAACAGTCCTTGAAATGTAGGTGCGCGTGAGATGGGCACTCCCACCCAGTCCGCACCCTGGATAGCTTCCGCCAGCATCGCGCGGATGTCCGGCGTGGAGCATGGCACCCCTGCATACGGCAGAAACGGTGCCAGCTCCTGCACTTCAAGAGCGGGCAGCACCGTATCCGCTGCCAGCGTAAGCAGTTCGCCATCCCCGAGGCGAACAACAGACAGGGGGCGCTGCTCATCGAGCGCTACCATGATGTGACCAGCCAGCTCATGAGGGCTGGTCAGCCGGGTCAGGCTGGGCGCATACTGGCGGAAGCCCGCCGCGATCAAATCTGCCGCTGCAACAGCGGGCAGAATGTGATCCGGCGGGATGTGCTTCGCCACCAGCGCCTCGCCCCCGGCGTATACGCCGTCGCGGTAACCCGCGGCGTAACCGCCGGGCACTGCCGCCTGCGCGGCCTGCTGCGCAGCCGCCGGCGGCACGCCGTTTGCGCTGCCCGCACTCGTGGCAGCGCCTTCCCGCCCCGCGGGCAGGGCGACGACACCCGGCGGGTGTGTCGTCTGGCGCGGGGCGGGGCCAGCACCGCTGGCAGGCATCGCCTGTGGCGAGCTTGCATGCGGTGCTGGCTGTGGCGCACGGCGCATCGCCGTGCGCTGCTTGGCGCGGGCCGCGGCGCGGCGGCCCTGCGCAGAGGCGTGCCTGCGCTGGGCCGAGCCCTGGCGCAGGCGCCCCTGTGCCCGGCCGGCCAGCGCTGCACGGCTGGCACGCGCCGCCCTGCCCGCATGGGGCACAGCTCGGGCTCTGCCTGATTTGCCCGTAGTCACCACACCGCCAGCTCCACCCGCACGTTTCACACTCCCTGCCTTACCCGCACTCCTTATGCTCCCTGTTCTCCCTGCGCCCTTCACATGCCCCACTTCCCTGCATTCTCCACTTGTATCGCCCTGTCCATGCGCCCTACACTTCCTGCCTTACTTGCACTCCTTCTGCTTCCTGCTCTCACACCAATCCCTCCTTGAACATGGAAAAGGATCGCCGCTGACGCTGCGCAAAACGCCGGAGCTTTCTTCAAGGCTCCGGCGCAAGCTTGGCTTCGATCATCTGTGTCGATCAGGCACCGCACAGCGGCTGTACTATCGGTTTATATCCGTTATGGCAGCTGCCCCTTCATACGCTCAGCTGCCTCCTGGAGCGACTCAAATGTACCCGCGTCGCTCCAGTATTTTTGCAAAATGTCGTACTCCAGTCCGCCACTGGATGCATAGTGATTGTTGACATCCGTGATTTCCAGCTCTCCGCGTGCCGATGGTACAATGTTATGAATCAGATTAAACACATGATCATCATACATATATATGCCGGTTACACAGTAAGAGGTCTTCGGCTGGCCTGGCTTTTCCTCAATATATGCGATACGTTCCGGGTGCTGCTCGTCAAAAACAGGCACACCGTACCGCCGCGCATCATCCACCCCTTTGAGCAGTACACGTGCGGTACCGGCAGGCTGCTGCATATATCGGTCCACGTAAGGCTTCAAATCGTCGCTGAACAGATTATCGCCCAGCAGCACCACAAATTTTTCGCCCGGAAGAATAAAAGTAGACGCCAGATCGAGCGCTTCAGCTATGCCGCCGGCTTTTTCCTGAATGCGATAGGTCAGCTTGACCCCGTGATCTGCTCCGCCTCCAAGATACTCCGTATACAAACCTGCGGAATGTTTATTGATAACAATCAGGATATCCTCAATCCCTGCCTGACGAAGCCTGTCGATACCATACATAATCATCGGATGTTTGCCGACGGGAAGCAGATGTTTATTAATAAGCCGGGTCAGAGGGTACAATCGGGTCCCTGTGCCGCCAGCAAGAATTACACCTTTCATATCTTGTTCCCTCCTTCATCGGATATGCCCATATATTCAAGTGGATCGACATGCCATTTATTGATAAAAATCGAACGGTTGCGCTCCAGTAATTGTTTCCATTCGATCGGATCCGTCTTTTGAAAGCTCGCACTGCCTTGATGATGTACGAGTACATCACCACACACCAGAAGTCGGAATCCCAGCAGCCTCGCCCGGTAACAGTAGTCATCGTCTTCATAATGCCCCGGGGAGTACGCTTCATCAAGCCATCCTGCCGCATTCACCACACTTCGTTTCATCAGCATGCACAGTCCGACGATTCGCCGCACTTCCTTCCACCGCGACGCATCCGAAACGTTGCTCGCAGCAGCCAGCTCTTGAAAATGTGCCATATCCCGAAACTCTATCTGCACCTGTTGAATGCCGCTGGCGTAATTGGTCACCGGACCAACGATGCCCACATCCTCAGCACTGTACAGTGCTGCCCGCATATTTTCCAGCCAGCGGGATGTCACGGTAACATCGTTGTTCAGCAGCAGCAGTTCATCCCCGCAGGCGGCGCGCAGCCCTGCATTGCAGGCAGCCGGGAAACCCCGGTTTTCAGGCAGACGAACAAATCGTATGCGCTCTCTGGCACAAAACTCGGCACTCCCATCCGTTGATCCGTTATCCACAACGATAATCTCGTATGGTGTTGATTCCCCTGTGTATGTTCGAATGGCCTCCACACAAGGTTTTAACAGTGAAAGTCCGTTATACGTCGGTATAATTATGCTCGTTAGCGTCATCTCGCGTTCCTCCTGTATGCAACCTCTGCCCGAGAGAGAACACTCGACTGGGCAGCGTTCCCACCTGAGTTCAGCCAGACAGCCAGTGCTTCCAGATGATCACCCAGAATCAGTCTGGCAACCTCGTTGTTGCTCCCTGTATTCCCGGGGCGCAGCCGATTGGAGCGGATGACATCCACCTGACTCGGAGCAGATACCCGCAGCCCGTGCTGGATGGCAAGCATCTGCGCTTTGGGTGGAACCGCCAGTGAAGCAGGTTTCACCGTTTCAATCATACGTCTGGATACAGCATGCGGTACAGCAGTCATCGAGTTCGAGCCAAGCTCCCGCCTGCCCAGCGTATGGTTCAAATACGCTTTAATGCGGCTGACCTCATCCTGCTTGGCAAATGGCGGAAGCAGAGAGGTCAGATTGTTAAGTGCAACATCCTGTCCCCGGTCAACAGCGAAGAGAAAAGGAGCCAGCTCCTCGGCAGGCACGACCATATCCCCATCTACAAACAGAACCGTCTCTGCATCCGTCATTTTGACTCCCAGTGCACGCCCTACATCATGTCCGGCCCGGTCTGGTTCATACACAAGCGTAATGCCCGGCTGCTGCAGCACCCGCTCCAGACTGTTATCTGTCGTTCCGTTTAATACAACTACAATATCACGCAAGGGCAACCGTTTCAGCTGGATCAGCACCTGCCCCAGCGTTCGTTCCTCATTGCAGGCACAGACTACTGCAGCGGCGGTATGGCGGAGAGCGAGCGGCACAATGTCTGGCGAACGGCCCGAGGATTGGGCATACCCCTGCATAAATACTTTTCCCGCCTGCATGGCATCCTCCCATTGCTCCAGTCCCGGTTGATCCGCTGCATAAGCCTGCCATGCAGCCCGAGCATGTTGATTCACCAGATCGGCATCCATCGTCGAAGATTTGCCTGCAAGTCTGCCCGCTCGCCAGTACGAACGAAGGTCCAGTCCCAGCTGCCGTTCTTTTCCTCGACTTCTCTTCTGACGAAGCTTGCGTGTTGTGCCTTTCCCGGATAGGGGCCTGCTCCTCAACCTGCTCGCGGACGTCCGCCTGGCCAGCGTTTGTCTGCGAACCGCCGCTCGTGGTCTCGTTTTCATTGCTGTCACCTCCAGCATCATACTGCAGCCGGCACAGAACCCCATCCACGATTGCGCCTGGCCTATAATCCCTCTCCCTTACCGCAGCTGGGGCATAACCCTGCTCACCATCCGGCTGTTCTTCCCTCTATATGGTCAAACTTCGAACACGCTGTAAGTCCGGAAAGCCACCTCGCGCACCACGTGTATCGGTAATCCAGCGAATAGCCTCCAGATGATCCTGCAGCACAACTTGGCTAAGCGGATCAGCTTCTTTTCGTTTCCTACTGCGAACCGCATTCAATCTTCCCACAGGCACATGATGAACGGCCTGCACCCGAAGCCCCCCAACGATCGCTTTCGCATGAGCAAGCGGCGGAATTTCCAAAGAGGATGTCTCCATGATCTCCAGTGCTCTGCGGTTGATGGCGTGCGGAACGGCTGTCATGGAAGCTCCACCAAGATCGGATCTGCACAGCAGACTGTTTAACATATGTTTCGCTTCAACAACCGGATGCACCGGATTTCGTGTCACCGGGCCGTTGTAATCGTTCAACGCAACATCAACGCCTTTCAGCACCGCCTGCACGAATGGTGCAAGATGTTCAGCCGCAACCTTGATGTCGGCGTCGGTAAACAGCAAAATCTGCCCTCTTGCAGCTGCAGCCCCTGCTCTCCGTCCCCCGTCATGCCCCAGCGCTTCCGCATATTGAATCACACGCGCTCCTGCCCGCTCGGCTTCGCTGGCCGTAGCATCGGTTGATCCATTCACAATAACCAGCACCTCCGCATCACGGCATATTCGCAAGCATTCATGCACTACAGCGGCAATGGTACGCTGCTCGTTCATCGCTGGAATAATAACGGACAACAGTGGCCCGTGAGCATTATCCCCGATCTGGTGAACCGTTTCCCTGTCATCACGAACAAACTTCCCCTTCTCTTGAGCAGCCTCGTCAACCGTGACGGGTGCGATGAGCACGTAGGCCTTTTTACCCTTTTTCCTTCCGGAATATATTTGTTTTTTCCTCGCCGCCCCTCCGGAGCGTTTATTCCTTGTTTTTGTTGCAAAACGGGCTTTAATCCGTTGTTTCCGCAACCATTTCACCTCCCGCAAATCGATCCTGATCATGCCAAGGGAGTACACGTTATTCTATGTATTCGTGGAGCAGTGGAAACGGCTTTTGCCCTTGCTGTATGCAGGTTCTAAGCATGGATTGATGCAAAACAAGCCTTTAATTTTGACAAAATCCGTCAAAAAAATCAGATTCCACATCGTTTCCCCGTCTTTAGACACAATTTTGTTAAAAAGCTGACATAACATCTTTTCCAAACTTTTACACTGTGATACTATACGATTCAAGCCGATGATATTTACAATTTTAACCTTCTCAAGAACTCACGTTCCTAACTTCGCTTTCTCCATTCATTTATTGACCTTTGGTTAGTTATAGCCATTAGTCTTCTTCTCCCGCCGTGTACAGGCAATTGCAATAACCTTGAAAGGAGTGATGCCATTCCATAACTGTTATTCACACATTTCTGTCAGCCCCGCTTCTCATCCAAGCTCCACACTCCGCCCTGCCCGATGCAGACGGACAACCAGCCGAGATAGGCATAATCCCTTTTTATTAAAATTTGATCCAGAAAGGAAGAGTAAACGATGAAATTTGCCAAAGTTATGCCAACGATTCTTGGAGGAGCACTGCTGCTTGCTTCCGTATCCTCTGCTACCGCTGCCCCGATCTCTGATTCATCCATTCCATTTGAGGCTCCATACACCTCCGAGGAGAGTTTACTGTTGACCAATAATCCGGATGAAACCATTTACAATTACCTGGGGCAACAGGAGCAATTCCTGAATGCCGATGTCAAAGGCCAGCTCAAAATTATTAAACGCAGTACGGACACTTCCGGCGTAAGGCACTTTCGTCTGAAGCAGTACATCAAAGGTGTTCCGGTATACGGTGCAGAACAAACGATCCATCTGGACAAGAACGGCGCTGTAACTTCCGCACTTGGCGATCTCCCGCCCATTGAAGAACAGGCTATCCCGAATGATGGCGTTCCCGCAATCAGTGCAGAGGATGCCATCCAAGCTGCCGAGAAAGAAGCTACCTCCCGTATTGGCAAGCTGGGCGCACCGGAGCTTGAGCCAAAAGCCGAGTTAAACATCTATCATCATGAAGAAGACGGTCAAACCTATCTTGTTTACATTACAGAAGTTAACGTGCTCGAGCCTGCTCCGCTGCGAACCAAGTATTTCATTAACGCGCTGGACGGAAGCATCGTATCCCAGTTTGATATCATCAACTTTGCCACAGGTACAGGTACTGGCGTGCTGGGTGACACCAAAACGCTGACCACCACGCAATCCGGCAGCACCTTCCAATTGAAAGACACCACTCGTGGTAACGGCATTCAAACCCATTCAGCGAACAACAGCTCCTCTCTGCCAGGAACCCTGCTTACCAGCTCCAATAATATATGGACAGATCGTGCAGCTGTAGATGCACACGCTTATGCTGCAGCCACATATGACTTTTACAAAAATAAATTCAACCGCAACGGCCTCGACGGTAACGGATTGTTGATCCGCTCTACGGTGCATTATGGCTCCAATTACAACAACGCCTTCTGGAACGGGGCACAAATTGTATTTGGTGACGGCGACGGCTCATTGTTCCGTTCTTTCTCCGCTGATCTGGATGTTGTCGGTCATGAATTAACACACGGGGTCATCGAGTATACAGCCGATCTGGAATATCGCAATGAACCCGGCGCTCTGAACGAAGCATTTGCCGATATTATGGGGAACACGATCGAGAGCAAAAACTGGCTGCTTGGCGATGATATCTACACTCCTAACATTCCGGGGGATGCACTGCGCTCCTTGTCCAATCCTACGCTGTATGATCAACCTGACAAATACAGTGACCGCTATACAGGTACGCAGGATAACGGCGGTGTGCATATCAACAGCGGTATCATTAACAAAGCCTATTATCTTGCAGCCCAAGGCGGTACACATAACGGTGTAACGGTTAGCGGCATCGGCCGGGATAAAGCAGTCCGTATTTTCTACAGCACGCTCGTGAACTACCTGACGCCAACCTCCAAATTTGCAGCAGCCAAAACAGCGACAATTCAGGCAGCCAAGGACCTGTATGGTGCCAATTCCGCTGAAGCTACGGCCATCACCAAAGCTTATCAAGCAGTAGGTTTGTAAAAAAAGAAACCCGACCGTTTCGCTCCCCTCATGTCCGAACGGTCATAACGCAAACAGCAGAAGCGGTGCCCGGAACAACTGCCGGACACCGCTTCTATCTATGCATATGTCAGATTCAGACCTTATGGGCAAATGTCAAGGCAACGGTCAGGCTGATGGTCCTGCTGCAATCCAGGACAACAAACCGTACGTATGCTTGCAATCTGCTGTGCGGGTAATCTCCAGCACCGCTTCATCCTCACTCTGAGATAACAGCGACACCTGGAATCCGCGATCATTACTCATACCCACAATCACATAATGCTCCGAATTAAATGATTCTTCAAAAACAATCGTGACCTCTGTGCATACCTCATCCTCTGGCAAAATAAAGGCTTCCATACCAAACTGCTGCACAACCGGCTGTTTGCTTACACTGCGCACAGGCTGGAACGCCAGATGCTCGGCATGCACAGCACCGGCTTGCAGCTGCTCGCTGCCTACAGAAGCATCACACAGATGCTCTTGTTTCACTGATTGAGGCTCAAGTGTATACGCTACGGGAATGACCGCTTCGGGACGTTCAGAGTCGGCTTCATCTGAAGCTGCGATGTGCTCTCCTGTCTGTATCGCCTCAGGCTCAGGCCATTCCGCAGCGTGCTCACCGTCTGTCAGAACAGCTTGCTCCTCATATTCATCGGCTAACCCCAGCAGCTCCTGCAGCTTCCAGTTTCCCACCTGGAAAGCATTCTGTGTATCGTTATGCTCCGGCGAATCCTCTCCATTGTCTTCCCAGGTGAACAGGCCTTCATTTTGCATACCAACGGTTTGCATAAACTGCTGTACTTCCTGCATCGCTTCCTGCCGTTTGAGCTCGGCAAGCTGTTCCAGCGTCTCCGCACTGACCTGACGAATCGCATTCCAGATTTCTTCGCTCAAATGAGCTGTACCTACAATGCCTTCATTCAAGTGATCGGACGTAATACTTTGTTCACTCAACTTGCTGCCGTCAATGGCACGATCAGCCAGATGCACCGATGATATCGTTCCTTCTGCAAGCTTGCTGCCATCTACACTACCCTCTGCAAGCTTACTTCCGTCCACACTGTTATCCGCGAGTTTGGAGGCGGTGATTGCACCATCTTGCAGGTGAACTGTGCCTACGGCGTCTTCGCTCAGATGGTAGAAAGTGATGCTGCCTTCCGATATATGATCCCCATGGACCTCGCCTGCTGCAATATGGGCAGCCTGCACGCTCTCTTCCGTTAAATGAATGCTGCTTACTGCACCTTCTGCAAGCTTGCTGCCGTCTACACTGCCATCTGCAAGTTTGCTGCCGTCCATACTGTTATCCGCGAGTTTGGATGCGGTAATTGCACCATCTTGCAGGTGAACTGTACCTACGGCGTCTTCGCTCAGATGGTAGAAAGTGATGCTGCCTTCCGATATATGATCCCCATGGACCTCGCCTGCTGCAATATGGGCAGCCTGCACGCTCTCTTCCGTTAAATGAATGCTGCTTACTGCACCTTCTGCAAGCTTGCTGCCGTCTACACTGCCATCTGCAAGTTTGCTGCCATCTACACTGCCCTCTGTAAGTTTACTTCCGTCCACACTGTTATCCGCGAGTTTGGAGGCGGTGATTGCACCATCTTGCAGGTGAACTGTGCCTACGGCGTCTTCGCTCAGATGGTAGAAAGTGATGCTGCCTTCCGATATATGATCCCCATGGACCTCGCCTGCTGCAATATGCGCACCCTGCACACTTTCTCTCGTTAAATGAATGCTGCTTACCGCTCCTTCTGCAAGCTTGCCGCCGTCTACACTGCCCTCTGCAAGTTTACTGCCATCTACACTGCCATCTGTAAGTTTACTGCCGTCCATACTGTTATCCGCGAGTTTGGAGGCGGTGATTGCACCATCTTGTAGATGGACTGTGCCTACGGCGTCTTCGCTCAGATGGTAGAAAGTGATGCTGCCTTCCGATATATGATCCGCATGAACCTCGCCTGCTGCAATATGTGCAGCCTGCACACTCTCTGCCGTTAAATGAATGCTGCTTACCGCATCTTCTGCAAGCTTGCTGCCGTCTACACTGCCTTCTGCAAGCTTACTGTCATCTATACTGCCATCTGCAAGTTTACTTCCGTCCACACTGTTATCCGCGAGTTTGGAAGCGGTGATTGCACCATCTTGCAGGTGAACTGTACCTACGGCGTCTTCGCTCAGATGGTAGAAAGTGATGCTGCCTTCCGATATATGATCCCCATGGACCTCGCCTGCTGCAATATGGGCAGCCTGCACACTTTCTCTCGTTAAATGAATGCTGCTTACCGCTCCTTCTGCAAGCTTGCTGCCATCTACACTACCATCTGCAAGTTTACTGCCGTCCACACTGTTATCCGCGAGTTTGGATGCAGTAATTGCACCATCTTGCAGGTGAACTGTACCTACGGCGTCTTCGCTCAGATGGTAGAAAGTGATGCTGCTATCCGCAATATGATTGGCATGGACCTCTCCTGCTGCAATATGTGCAGCCTGCACACTCTCTGCCGTTAAATGATTGCTGCTTACTGCATCTTCTGCAAGTTTGCCGCCGTCTACACTGCCTTCTGCAAGCTTGCTGCCATCTACACTACCATCTGCAAGTTTACTGCCGTCCACACTGTTATCCGCGAGTTTGGAGCCGGTGATTGCACCATCTTGCAGAAGTGCAGTGCTAACCGATTCCTCCTCCAGATGTTCAGTCCCGATGCTACGCTCCAGAATATGGTGTGAAAGCACCACTCTATCCTGAAGATGACGAGAATGCACCGTGCCCTGCTGCAAATGAGCTGCACCTACAGCTTCTGATTGCAGATGCAGTCCGCTGATCAATCCCGGCTGCATATGTGCTTCCGATACAGAGAGTGGCGCAAGATGTCCGCTTTGCACAACCCCAGCCGTCAGATGGCGGGAACATATCGCCTTTTCGGCAATATGCTCACTGTCTATTACATTTGCTTTCAGATGAGTACCATTCACAGCCTGAGCAGCCAAATGCTCGGACTTGATGCTGCCGTCAGCAAGGTGCTGTGAATCGACAGCATCCTGCCGCAGGTGCTCGCTGCCTACTGCTCCATGCTGCAATGCCTCTCCGGATACCGAACCAGAGGCCAGATGTTCTGTCGATATTGCTGCTGGGCGCAGCTTGCTTCCAGGAATACTGCCATTGGCAAAGAGTTCGGGATTGCGTACCTCATCCGACAGATGCTCCAATGAAACAGCATGCTGCTTCAGATGATATCCGCGAATCGTTTCCGCAGGAATATGTTTGGCAACGATGCTTTCCGCCATAATTTTGGAGGAGGTGATGCTGCCGTCAGCCAGCTTTGCCGAGGTGACCGACAGATCTGCCAGCTTATCCGTGGATACACTTTCAGGTGAAAGTTTAGGTGATGTCACGGCATGGTCTGTCAGATGCGGCGGGAAGATCGAGCCATTCGCGAGAAGTGCGGAAGTGATGCTGCCCGGTGCTATTTTATCGGTTGTAATGGCTGCACGTGACACGGTGTCCGTCTGAACACTTCCGGGCTGAAGATGTGGTGCACCTACCGCACGTTCTGTCAGATGCTCGGATTTCACTCCATACGGACGAAGGGCCTCCGAGCCCACACTGCCTGGGGTTAGATGCGCTGCTGTAATGGCTCCGCCCGCCAGATGGGAAGAGCTCACCGCACCTGAAGCCAGAACTCTGCCATTTACCGAGCCGGGTCCAAGTTTTTCAGACGTTATACTTTCGGCAGCCAGTTTCGCAGTCGTTACCGCTTCATCCTGTAATTGAAATGATCCAACCGATGACTCTGTCAGGTGTTTCTCCAGAACCGACCCAGCTGCCAGCGCATCAGCAGATACACTTCCCTCTGATAGATGAGTTGTTTCGATGCTGCTGTTGGCCAGATGAATCGAATGAATGGCACCATTATCAATATGAACGGGTGTAATACCACGATTGGCGATATGCTCTGCACGAATCGAACCTTTGGCGAGATGTTTCCCCTGTATGGCTTCATCGGCAATTTTGGAAGCAATAATGCTCTGGTCTGCCAGCTTCGAAGAAGTCACAGCCTGCTCCAGCAATTTGGCCGTTCCCACGGACTGGTCTGCCAGCTTGCTGCTGCTAATGGCACCATTAGCCAGATGCTCAGTGCCGATTTCGGCACTGCCGATCTGCTCACTACCGATTGCACCAGCTCGAATCTGTGCCGATCCGATCGAACCATCCACCAAATGTTTTCCATTTAAAGCATGCTCTGCTACATGGCGGGTTTGAATAGCTCCGTCCTCGATCTGTTCGCTGCCGACACTGCCACTTAACAGCTGATTACGTCCTATTGCCCCCTCTGTCAGATGAGACTGTTTAATCGAGCCGGCCTGAATATGACGTGAATCGATAGATTGATCTTCAATTTTGCTGCCAGTCACCGCCCCTTCACGAATTTTGGCACTAGTGACTGCATCGTCCGCCAGCTTTGACGTATGCACTGCACCGCCGGCTAAATGGCGGGTTTCGATACCGCTGATCGCAATTTTGTCTGCGGTTACCGCCTGATTCTGAATCAAATCCTCAGTGACCAGCAGACGACTGAGATGCCTCGTTCCAATCGAGCCATCCGCAATTTTGGCTGCATCAATAACCTGATTGCTCAGCTTCTGTGAAGTGATGCTGCCGTCCCGGATTTTATCCCCGGCAATCGAGGCATTTCTGATTTTGTGACCGGATACAGAGCCATCAATCAGATGCTCCTCTGCAATGGAAGCTTCTGCAAGCTTAGCAGATACGATCGCACCGTCAGCAATATGAATGCTCGTCACTGCATAATCTTGCAAAGCTTCACTGCCTACTGCCCCTGATTTCAGCTTGGATGCATCTACTGCAAAGGGCGCCAGCTTGCTTTCGGTCACAGCAAAATCACTGATGTCATCCGTGTAGATATAATGCCCCTCATGACCAGGCATCCGGTTCTGATTCAGCTGTTCCAGGTGCTGCTTGCCCGCGAGCCACCTCGCATTCTCCTGTTTTTCCTGAGGGGGAGCAATACCGCTGATATAAATCTCTCTTTCCACAGTCGTCTGGACAGTATCCTCTTTCTGTTCCAGGCTTGGAGCTTCGGGTGATAATTCATCCGAATATGGTTTATTGAGAGCTTCCGATTCCATAACGACTTCGGGTTTAATCTGCACGGACTCGGACTCGGATGTGACAGCTTCCGGCTTTGCTGTCGTTTCAGCAGCAACCGCTTCGGCAGCAATAGTGTCCGGAACCGAATTCTCTTCCTTTTTCACTGCTCTTTCCAGCTTTGTGGATTCAATCCGCCGATCGGTCAGCTCCAGTTCCCTGAATTTTGGACTGATATGAGGCAGCTTCGGCGTTAAAATCTTTTTTTTGCCCTTTTTATTCATGAGGCCAGCTCCTTCCCCTAACGTTCGTCTCCCGCATCATATGCTTCATTCTGGGCATCTGCCACATTTCTGGGCCGACTTTTGCATATCTGCAATCTGCTATAAGCGAATTCAGACCATAGTCCATGTCTGTCCAGCTGTAAATAGGCTGAACACAAACAAGAGACAAGGCGGCTGTCCACGCCCCATTCCTGCTCCGCTCATAGGATATGATGTCTGAGCATACACGGATGCATTGGAACGCATCTGCACACCGGTCAGTGTTATCGCGATGTCAGAGCCAAGCACTAGGCAGACCGGCGTGCCGAAAGGACAACGATGGAGGGTCGCGATAACAACGAAGGAGGAACGGTCATGCCTCAAGAAACGATCGGCATCATGTTCGATTCACGCATGTACCGGGGGATACCGGCCGGAAGGACCGGTCAGGAATCACTCGCTAATTATGAGCTGGCCGCAGCCAGCTTCGGATTAACACCCTGCTTTTTACGGCTGGAAGATATTGATCTGGAACGTAAGGTGTGTAGGGCTTATGTGAAAAAAGAAGGGCGATACGTCCGTGAGCGCATAACCCTGCCCTCTGTTATTCATAACCGGGCGCTCCAGCTTCGAGGTGCGGAGCAGAGACAGATCACACGTTTACTGCTGCAAGGCATTCAGATCTACAACGTACGTAATCGCTACCACAAGCATCATGTGCATGACATGCTGCAGCAGGACCCTTTTTTGAGAGCACATCTTCCCTATGCCGTCAAAGCAACTCCCGAATCCCTTGCCCATATGATGCAGCATTACAATGATCTCGTCATTAAACCGTCTAGTGGCAGCATCGGTCATGGCATTATGCGGCTGTTTCAGCAGGAGGGGCATTGGAAGCTGACCTGTGAAACCAGAGCATCGCGAAGCGGATGGGCAACCTTTCGCTTGAATCGGGGGCAACTGCCTTCCGCTGCACTTCGGCGGATATTCCGCCACACGTACCTGATTGAAGAACGCATTCCACTCATCCGGCATGAGGGGAGGCCTGTCGATCTCAGAGTATCCGTGCAGCGTGGTGGTGACGGGTTATGGAGCGTAACAGGCATGTTTGCCAAAGCAGCACCCGCCCATACGTTTGTCACCAACATCGCCCAGGGCGGGAAAGTGATGACGATCTCTGAGGCATTAGGGCTAAACGAGCCAGGGACGGGGCTATTCCATCTTGAAGCTCGAATCGCCGCAGTAGCTGCACGAATTGCGCACACGTTGAGTTCCAGTCTGCCACATCTGGCTGATCTGGGCCTTGATCTTGGCATAACGCGAGGGGGAGACATCTTCTTCATTGAATGCAATGGACGAGACCAGCGGTATGGTTTTCGCAAAGCAGGCATGAACGAGCATTGGCAGATGACTTACAGCAAACCGATGGCATATGGACGTCTGCTGCTGGATCAGAAATTCAGCATTCCAAGACAGCCGCAAACCTATGATCGCGGATTGTATTGATTTCAATCGTGATTTGTGTCAATATTATGCAGAATGGCCGCTTTTGCGGCCTTGAAGTTTGTATTAACCCTAAGGGGGATATTCATGGCAAAAACGCTGTTGCGATTAATGACCGAGCTTTCTTCGCGCAAATGGATCTCCCGGACCGTGGGAGCCTTCTCCAAAAGCCGGGGAAGCAAGGCATTTATCCCTTATTTTGTCCGGACCTACAACATCCCTGCACAGGAAGCCGAGAAAGACTGGAAGGAATATCGTTCCCTGAATGATTTCTTTACTCGCAAATTAAAACCCGGGATGCGCCCGCTGGATTCTTCAGAACATGCTTTGATCAGCCCCGTTGATGCCAAAATTACAGCAGCCGGCCCGATCTCCGCTGGAACCATTCTGAATGTTAAGGGACAAAATTATACACTTGCTGAATTATTAAATCACTCTCCGCATCTGGAGAAGTACAAGCATGGCTACGTATTTGTACTCTATCTCAGCCCGCGTGACTATCATCGTATTCATGCACCTGTCAGCGGTCGCAAAATGGAGAGCGAGCACATTAAGGGCAAGGTTTATCCTGTCAATGATTTCGGACTCACCCATATGAAATCCGTGCTCAGCCGGAATGAACGGCTCATTACGTATATTGAACATGACTTTGGTGAAGTAGCGGTTGTCAAAGTTGGTGCGATGAACGTGAGTAGTATTCAATATGCAGATGCGGATGCCCGCGCCTGGGCTCAGGGAGACGATCTGGCTTATTTTGAGTTCGGCTCCACCGTTGTGCTGCTCATGCAGACAGACACCTTTGAACCAGCACCTGACTTGAAGCCGGGAGATTCCGTAAAAATGGGTTCTTTACTTGGCCGCCTGAAACCTAAACAGTCATAAGTGCATATGCAAATAAAGAGGATGGCACAGCACCTGCAATCAGGTGTTGCGTCATCCTCTTTATTTATGCTTTGTATACATGCATGGCGGAGCCCCGCTTCGCCTGAATCATCAGTTTAAATTAACGTTAAAACCAGATATCCTGCGGTTCCTCCACTTGCACCAGCCGGCGCATACGATTCCGGTAGATACTGTATCCCCTCATCGAATTTCTGCGGTGGCGGACCCGTCTTTTTCTTCTGATCATCACCTGTTCCTCCTTCTATGGTCATCTGGATTGCTATTTACTTACCCCTGCAATCCAGCAATGAAACGATAGGGATTCGGGTTGGAAGCGAGACCCGGATGGGTTGTTAACGAATCTCGGACGGACTTTTACCTGTATACTGCTTGAACTGACGACTGAAGAAAAAGATATCCCGATACCCCAGTGCATCCGCAACTTCGGTCACATTCATGCCGGTATGCACCAGGAGATGCTCTGCCCGTTCAATACGCATACGGATAATATAGGACTGAACCGATGAACCAACCAGTTCCTTAAACTTGATCGAAAAGTAACGAGGCGAAAGCCCGGCCCGTGCGGCCAGATCCTCTACGCGATGTGTAATCCCCGGATGCTGGCGAACATAATTGGCAACCTCCTGGATGACATCAGACAGCTGGTTGCTTACCTTTTTCTCCACTGGCTCTTCCGTATCCGCTCGCAGCAAATGAATCATAAGCTGCTTCAGAATCAGCTTGCTTTCTTCATCACGTCCATACACGTCGGATAAAAACAACCGCACATACCGTGCCAGCAGATGCTCGAATTCCACCGTCTCCTGCACTTCGCGATAAGACTGAGGCACATCAGTCACAGGCCCGTCCACATCAAAGTGAATATACGTCAGCACAAGCGGTTTCTGCCGGTTATGTGTTGCACTTGTATGATCGCCGGGACGGAACAGAAAACAGCTCCCTTTGCCAACCTCATAAGGCTGATCATTCAGAATAACCGTGCCTTCACCGCTCCACACGTAAAATAAATCATAATTTTGCATCGGTTTTTCCCGCTTCTGCCATTTCCAGCCCGGTTCACAGACAATTTTAGCGACAGCGGGCAAAATAATAAATGATGACGGCGATGCCTGCAGCATGTCGCCACTCCCCCTTGAAAGTTAATCTCTTTACACACTTATCCCATTATACAGCGGAATTCAACGAAACGAAAATGTGCACTTCTCCCACGCGGTTTGCATTCGCCGCACACCTTCACGAATCTCTGCTTTTTCCAGATGAGCAAACCCGAAACAGATCGCAGCCCGCCCCGGCATCAAGCGATATCGCTCCACATCCCGGAACAATACTCCCTGTTCATGAACCTGCTCCGTAAAACGTTCGTAACTGGCCCGATCCCCGTTCCAGACCGCATAGATCGTAAGCCCGGCATCCCCGGGCAGCAGCGTGAACGCCTTGGGCATACACCGCTCCATCTCTTGCACCATAAAATCATGCCGCTCCCCATACAGCCTGGTTAGCCTGCGAAGATGGCGCATATAGCCTCCTCTTGTCATAAACCTGGCCAGTGCACGCTGCTCCAGCAGTGCCGGTGACACCGGCTCATACAACGCTTTGGCAGCCAGCAGCGGCTCCACAAGACTGGGCGGAAGTACCGCATAACCTAATCGGAACGATGCTGGCATCGTCTGCGAGAAGGAGCCAATGTAAATAACACGTTGCTCGTGGTCAAGCACCTTGAGCGGTTCGATCGGCCGCCCGCCCCAACGAAACTCACTGTCATAATCATCCTCAATAATCACGGCATTTTGCCTCGATGCCCAAGCCAGCAACGCTCGTCTTCGTTCCAGACCCAGCACCGCTCCCGTCGGAAATTGTCTTGTCGGCGTAACAAACAGCGTTTGTGCCTGCCACGGCTGAGGGATAATGCCACCCTCATCTACTTCCGCTGGAATGACCTGACCACCACAGGATCTGACCGCATGAACGATGCCCGGATAACTCGGATTTTCCAGCACGACCGGGCTTCCCTCGGCAATGAACAGCTGGGAGATCAACGTAATGCCCTGTATCGATCCGCTGAAAAGCACGATCCGGGATGCCTCTGTCTGAATACCGCGTGTCCAGCGGAGATGTGAGGCAATGGCTTCCCGCAGCTCCGGATCCCCCGCTGCACCTGCCGGCTCTCTCCAGCCGCTGCGATGAACAGCGGCAAGCGCACTTTTCCACTCCGCCGCAGGAAAATGATCGTGCTGCAGACGCTGCATCCGAAAGTTAATGACGGACTCATGTCCCGACTGTGTCTCTTCACGGGATCGTTTATCAACTGCCGCCGATGCAAGCAATCGTTCACCCCATGGGGAGAGAGGCAGCACCGCGTCGGTTTGCTGGTCAGAGTGTGTGGATATTGATTCTGTTACATAAGTGCCTTTTCCCCGGTAGGCCTGGACATACCCGTCCGCAAGCAGCATATCGTACACCTGGGCTACCGAGCCGCGTGACAGTGCGTACTGCTTCGCCAGCACACGTGTAGAAGGCAGCCGTGCTCCTGCCTCCAGTGTACCCGAATGAATGGCGTCCCGCAGTGCGTAATATAACGCCTGATATTTGTAACGATGCTGGAGCTCGTATGAGTCAAGCGGCAGCCATAATTCCATGTAAGCATCCCCTTTTGTTCACTTGTAAGTTGTGCTTGCACTGATCCTTCTTCCCGATTGGACTATAAAAATGAATGTAAATTGGATCTATTTAGCTGTCAATATTCGTTTTATCGTTATTCCAAGGAACATTGCGCTAAATCCTTTTTTGTAAACGATCTAATAATGGGGGAAATGATATGAGACGCAAAGAGTTCGCTGTAGAAGAAGAACAGGAAATGATCACCTTTCTGGACCAATGCTCCTTCGGATTTCTGGGCACTGTCAGCCCGGAGGGAGAACCGAGAGTGACACCGCTGAATTTTGTATATATGGATGGGTGCTTTTATTTTCATGGCAGTCTGGCCGGGGAAAAAATGAAGCAGATCAAACAGCATTCCTCGGTCAGCTTTACCGTTGCAGAGGAATTCTCGCTGATTCCTTCCTTTTTCAGTGATCCTGAGCTGGCTTGTCCCGCAACCTCCTTTTTCAAAAGTGTCATGGCTACAGGTTATGCAGAACCCGTGAAAGAGCTTGAAATAAAAGGAAAAGTGCTGCAGCGTTTTATGGAAAAGCTTCAGCCGCAAGGCGGTTATGCACCGATTGATGCTGAGGACCCTCGTTATACAGGACAGCTGAAAGCCGTTGCTGTCGTTCGGATTGTGCCGGATCGAATCAGTGCCAAGTTCAAATTCGGACAAAATCTGACTCCCGAACGATTCGAGCACATCAGCGGTGAGCTGCACAAACGGAATGAAGGCCGAGATCAGGAAACAGCCGAAATGATGCGGAAATATTGCCCTTTTCACCAGTAGTAAACTCGGCTAAGTCTTGCTTGTAAGGGCCAAAAGGATATGTTTTCTCCATCCACAACAACGCGGTGAAGTGATATAACTGTCATATTGCGTAATTTCCGTGACGGGGGAATGTCAAGGTGATATAATGTTAGGCAGTTGAATCACAAAGACTTGGAAGGATGAAAAGAATGAATCCACTGGCTGAACAGTTGAACGAAAGTATTCAGGCCGGCAGCAGTTACGTCTACTCCATGCTGTCACAACTCGGCAAAGAAATTTATTTTCCGAAAGAAGGTATCTTGAGTCAATCTGCGGAAGCAGCAAGCCTGGCCAAGACCTACAATGCAACGATTGGTATCGCCCTGGAGGGTGGTGTGCCGATGCATCTCCAGGTGATTCAGGAGAAGCTGTCTGCATTCCAGCCAAAGGATCTGTACCCTTACGCGCCGCCGGCAGGTAAACCTGAGCTGCGGACCGTCTGGAGAGACAAGATGCTGAAGGAAACACCTTCTCTGGAAGGCAAATCGTTCGGTAATCCGATTGTAACCAATGCACTGACCCATGGACTCAGTATTGTAGCCGACCTGTTCACAGAAGAAGGGGACGCTGTTATATATCCGGATAAAAACTGGGAGAACTACGAGCTGACTTTCGGAATTCGTCGTCACGGCCAGTTGGTTCATTATCCATTGTTTGATGATCAGATGAACTTTAACAGCAACGGATTGCTCCAGGCACTGCTTGCGCAGAAGGATAAAGGCAAAGCCATCGTGCTGCTCAACTTTCCGAACAACCCGACTGGTTACACACCGGGTGCCGCTGAAGCAGATGCCATCGTAGATGCCATTCGCCAAGCTGCAGAGGCTGGAGTAAATGTAGTCGCTGTGACTGACGATGCTTATTTCGGTTTGTTCTTCGAGGATTCCATTCATGAGTCCCTGTTTGGCAAGCTGTCCAATATTCATCCGCGTGTATTAACCGTGAAAATTGACGGCGCAACCAAAGAAGAATTCGTCTGGGGCTTCCGTGTCGGTTTTATTACGTTTGCTCATGAGGATGCTGCCGTGCTGCATGCCCTGGAGCAAAAAACACTCGGCATCATCCGTGCAACCATCTCCAGCGGACCGCATCCTTCACAGACATTTGTGCTGGATGCGCTGAAAGCACCGGAGTTTGAAGCGCAGAAGCTGGAGAAATTCGAGATTATGAAAGGCCGCGCCAACAAAGTCAAAGAACTTCTCGACAGCGGCAAGTATGGAGATGTATGGGAGTATTATCCGTTCAACTCCGGTTACTTCATGTGCCTGAAGCTGAAGCATGTTGGTGCTGAGGAGCTGCGCAGTCACCTGCTGCATCAATATGGCGTTGGTACGATTGCACTGGGTGAAACCGATCTGCGAATTGCCTTCTCCTGTATTGAAGAGAATGGTCTGGAAGAACTGTTCGATACAGTCTATCGCGGCGTTCAGGATCTGCAAAAGCGCTAAACCAAACGACATAGAATATAACCATTCAAAAATATAATATGCTTTAACAACAGAACCCTTTGCATCACTAGGCGCAAGCTTATGATGCCAAAGGGTTCTTTCTATATTACAAACATCAGAAACAACATATCGTCTCGTCCTTGATCTCACCTTCTGTGCAATAGGGCATCTGTCTCTGCCTGCGGGACAGATGCCCAAAACGGTGACGAAAGGGCACGGGCCCAATCAGCCTACCCCCATGGCACATAATATACGATGTACGCAAGGGCGTGCCAAACCATCACTCGAAAGGGGTATGACCCATGTCCCAAGTTGAAGATACAAGAGGCGGATACGGATACTGCGGCGGATACGGAGGATTTACCAACACAGGTGCCATTCTTGTACTGTTCATCCTGCTCGTTATCATCACAAAATCCTTCCTTTGTTAGTTAAACCTCTCTTCCCGCACACATGACATCTTGATACTGCAGCACGCACAAAAAAAGGTATTCCAGGATACAGCCTGAAATACCTTTTTTTCGGGATACATGCAGCGTGTATGAATTACACAGAGCTGCAGTACATTCGAGCAGGTGGCACAGGATCGAAAGAACCCCTATTCGTCCTCTTCCTCCTTGAGCCATTTACTGCCCTGAGAACGGCGCATGAGCACGATGACAAGTATGCCTAGCACCAGTGCAGAGCCTGTTACGGTAAGACCTCCAAATCCGGCTGCAAGCATCGGCAGCCACATCAGCACTGCGGCGAACGCATGGAGTTGAAAAATAAAACCGAGCACCTGCGAGCGGCGACTCTCCCCTGAGATCGGGTAGATCATGATCCAGAAGGATTCACTGTGACTGCGGCGCAGCACCCCGAGCTGAATACCTGCAAGCAGCAGGAAGAACAGATACACACAGGCTCCAAAGTAACTGCCCGCTGTCCACCAGGACAACAGCATGCCAAGCAGGATCAGACGAAGCACAATCGTAAATACTTCTGTTCGAATGAATGTTTTGGTCATGAGGTACCGATAAGCCTGCCCTGCATTCCATGGAAGGCCGTTTCCCCATTTACTGAGCCAGCGGCGAGAGCTTACCTTCTGTCCAGACGACGGCACATCCACAAACCAGCCTAATGTCCGCATCACTCTGCCCGCCTGCGTCTGCTCCACCTGAATCAGACGCTCCCATGCGACACGATGTTTCACAGGCACGCGCAGCGCAACGATATATACTGCCGCAAGCAGCAGCAAGAACCAGAGACTGCGGAACGGCGGCTGCCACAGCCAGGCCGCCACAGCCAGGATGGCCAGTGCCCAGCGAAGCAGACGATATGCTCTGGATGCTCCGGCCTGTACCATCCTCAGCTCTTGCCATGCCCCATAACTGGACAGCACTTTCCATATTACGAGGAACAGCATCGACCAGCCCAGCGGCTTGGCATCTGCATCTGCCCTTACATATAGCGGCCATAACGTCAGAAATACGAGCAGCAGCCCCAGCATTTTATAAATAACGCCCCGAACAAAGCTGTTCTTCAAATACTCCTGCATCCGGTACTCCTGCGGCCGCAGGAAAACAATATCCGCCGGAAGCAGATATGTACGGTAACTGCTGAGCAGCACAAGCGGGGCCAGCAGCAATAAAGCGATCCAGCGAATTGGAAATCCCGCAGGAATGTTCTGTACAAACGAGGTGTACCAGGCAGAGAACGCAATGACCAGAAATAAAAAGACCATCGCAACCCCGCTCTGGATCACATAACCCAGATAAGGAAGAATCCCATTCCAGAAACCTGTCCGACGTTGCTTCCATAACAGCTTGAGATCCATGTCAGTCCCTGCCTTGCACAAGGGAGTAGAACATGTGCTCCAGCGGTGTATCAGACTCCCCGAACTGGGCACGCAGCTCGCTCAGTGTGCCTTGAGCAATAACCTGTCCACGATGCAGTACAACAAAGCGGTCACAATAATTTTCGATGGTGGACAAAATGTGAGAACTCAGCAGAATGGAAGATCCCGCTGCTTTCATCTCCAGCATGAAATCCAGCAAGGAACGGATGCCCAGCGGATCAAGTCCCAGAAAAGGTTCGTCAATGATGTAGAGCGGTGGCCCGGCAACAAACGCACACATAATCATCACCTTCTGCCTCATGCCTTTGGACAGATGTGTAGACAGACTTGTACTCTTTTCATTCATGCGAAACAGATTCAGCAGCTTCTCTGTCCGCTGTTTGAAATCTGCCTCCGACACGTTGTAAGCTCGCGCTGTAAACTCCAGGTGCTCCATTACGGTCATCTCATCATATAATTCAGGAGATTCCGGGACAAAGGCCATCGCGGACTGATAGATCTGTGCATCCTCTTCCCGCTTCTTGCCCATCACTCGAACCTCTCCCTGCTGCGGAGTCATGAGGCCTAGAATATGTTTCATCGTTGTACTTTTGCCAGCACCGTTTAATCCGATCAGCCCGACCATTTCTCCGCGTCCCACTTCCAGGTTAATGCCGTGCAGCACTGGCCTTTTGGCACTGTACCCACCACTTAGCCCACTGATCTGCAGCACAGGCGATTGAACGTTCTCCATCTATCCCTGCACCCCTTTCATCCGATTATTCCTCAGAGCGCGGTGCTCTGTCTTTACTCCACTTGGGTGCACCCTTGTTTTTGCGATCCTGGTCGCGCCCCGTACGAGCTCCAGTCGGCTTGCTGCCTGTTGAACTTTGATAGGAGATCGTCGCTTTTGGGCCCGGCTTCCGGCTGCCCTGACCTGGCTTGCGGTCGCGGGACTGTCCAGGTTTGCGCGAGAAGGAATGCCCCTCCGGGCGAGTATCCGGCCTTGGATCAGCCTCCAATACTTTGCCGCCAAACAGAACACGCTCCTGCAGCTCAATGCCAAGTTCCCGAGCGAATTTGCGCATAATGAAAATTTGTGTCTCATCTACAATAGACAGCACGATGCCTGAACGCCCCATTCGGCCTGTCCGGCCTGCACGGTGAACGTAGTGCTCGGAGTCGAAAGCCGGATCAAAGTTAATGACCATCGGCAAGCCTTCAATGTCCAGTCCTCTTGCTGCTACCTCGGACGCGATCAGCAACTGGATTTTACCGTTGCGAAATGCTGACAGTACGTTGCTGCGAGTCACCTTGTCGGCATCCCCGTACAACGCGGCCGCAGACAGTCCCAGGTGATTCATTTTCGCTTCAACTTCACCGATGTCCTCGGTTGCATTGACAAATACAATGGCCCGATCCGGGTTATATTGTCTGACCAGACGGCGCAGCAGATCAATCTTGTTGCGGCCCTCTTCTACGAAGTAATAATGCTCAAGTCCTGCCGCTGTTGCACGATCCGGTTCAATACCGATATGCACGGGCTCTTTCATCTCGCGCTTCGCCAGCGCAGCTGTATGCTCGTCAATCGTTGCGGACAGGAAAATTAACTGACGGTCACGCAAGGCGCTTTTCAGCACAAATTCCACATCACTTACGCCGCCAAGCTGGAACACCTGATCCGCTTCGTCGATCACAATGGTGGATACGTTGTGCATTTTCAGCTTTTTGAGTGTAATCAGTTCCTTCAACCGTCCAGGCGTGCCGACAACAAGCTCTGGATGCTCACGCAGCTTCTCGATCTGACGTTTCACAGCCGCACCGCCAATCAGACCTTGAACACCAATGCCGCGCTCTGCTCCATAACGCTGTGCCTCACGCACAATTTGCATGGCAAGCTCTTGCGTCGGCGCGATGATCAGCTTCTGTGTGCCTTTAATGTCATTCTTGATAGATTGCAGCAGCGGCAGCAAATAGGCCAGCGTTTTGCCTGTTCCCGTCTGCGATTTGGATACGACATCGCGGCCTTCCAGAACAACCGGAATCGTCTGTGCCTGTACCGGAGATGGCTCGTTAATGCCATGCTGGGCCAGCAGCGCCTCCAAATCCTGTGCCACGCCTATTGATGCAAAAGTTTGATTCGTCATGTATTCCATCCTTTAAATTTATTCGTCTACTAAAACAAAAACCTGTCATCACATTACCTTTCATTATATGCGAAAAAAGCCTGTGTACCAAATCTTATTCTGAAAACGTACAAGTCCGCACAAAAAAAAGAAAAGCCCCTCGGCGGAGCCCTTCATCATCCGATATATGGTGCTGCTTGTTACATTCTACTTCTGATTCATTACACCGTGTGACAGTCGATCGGCAAGCCGCGGGAATAACTGATACAGCCAGATACCAGCGGACGCCAGCCTTGGCAAATTCACTTCTTCCTTGCGTTTCTTCATCGCCCGAATCATGTGGCCTGCTACGTTCTGTGGTGTCAGCATAAGCCAGCGTACATTGTTCACATAATGTCCTGAAGGGTCTGCGCGATCAAAAAATGGTGTATCAATAGGGCCAGGATTAATCGTCGTGACCGTAATGCCCGTCTTGCGCAGCTCCTGACGCAGCGCGTTGCTAAATCCAAGCACCGCATGCTTTGTAGCTGTATAAGAAGCCGATTTGGCCGTTCCAATCTTGCCAGCCATCGAAGCAACATTCACAATCTGGCCTGTGCCCCGTTCCAGCATATGTGGAAGCACCGCTTTGGTACAGCGCACAATGCCCATATAATTCACGTCCATCATCTCGTCAAATTCCTGTACAGACATGTCCGTCATGGCAGCAAATTTTCCGTAACCGGCGTTATTCAGCAGAATATCAATTTTTCCGTATTTATGTAACATCGCGTCTACAGCCGTCTGAACCTGCTCACTGTCGGTAACGTCCAGTGTGAGCAATTCATGCCGTCCTTGTAGTGAAGCACCAATCTGTTCCAGCTTGTCCCGTGAACGGGCAGCCAGAATCGGGATGGCTCCTTCCTCGATCAGCATTTGTGCGCAAAGTGCACCGATTCCGCTCGATGCGCCTGTAATAAAAACAACCTGATCTTTCAGCATGGTTGATGTCCTCCCGTAATGAACACATTTGCCTCATAAAGGCCATGCTTCTATTTTACGAGATCATCACCTGAATATCCATCTCGCCAATGCCATCCATCAGAAGAGGAATACTTAACGCTTTCGTTGCACTGAATGACGTTAAATGCTCCGATTGCATCACTTGAGGTGGTGTAATATCCACAACGACGCCCTGATTGGACAGAATTGTACTGGCATTCCCACTGATCATGTTGCCCAGCTCGGAGATCGCACTTTTACTCATATCATCCATTTCAGTGATCACAAAACCACCCATCATGGCTGAAACAATTTTCAAAGCAACCGTTTCTTGTATACCAAAAACAATATTTCCGCTCAGCTGTCCCGTCATTCCAATTACAATCCAGACATGGTCAGCAATGTATTCTACATTCTTCACGCCAAGATTCCCGGTGGAAGGCGAAACCTGGATGAGCTGTTCAAATACGTTACGTGCCGATTCCAGGAATGGATTTATCACTTCCGCTTTCACTTTTTATGTCCTCCTCACACTGGGTTATTGGTCACACCACCAAAAGTCCCATATTTATTAAATTTATTATACTTTATCACGTACGAGAATTCATTAAGAATTCAGCAAAGCATGTGCACTATAATTTATCGTCATTCGAATAGCAAATGTTTATAGCTGTTTTTGTCCGTATTTCACTTCTTTGGAAAAATTATTTGACTATCTTGAAACTGCTAAAGACTTGTAGGACTTTTATACTGATTTTTAATTTGATTAAAATTTTAAATAATAACTGATCTTATATTTGTTAGTCTGTTGAACTACTTTTCATATGCCCATTCCCCTTCATTGCTCTGATGACCGTAATCCCCTATAATTTAATATAAAAGAAACTGTACCCGTCACGGACTTTTACAGCACGACAAATGACATACAGAGATATTTAGCTGCAAGGAGGCCGTATATGAACATTAGCCAACTGGAAACGCTGATCACCATTTCCAAAACGATGAGTTTCCGCAAAGCGGGCGAACTCCTTAACCTGACCCAGCCGGCTGTATCGGCCCAGATCAAAAGCCTGGAGGACGAATTCAACACTGTGCTTGTTGATCGGAACCAGCCGGTAACGCTGACGGATCGCGGACAGGTTTTTCTGGAGCACGCTGAACGCATGCTCGATATTGTAGACGAGTTAAAACAGAAGCTGTCCGATCTTGATGAAACCCCACAAGGACGCATTGTGCTCGGAACGACAACGTCCATTGCCATTCAGATTTTGCCAAGGGTGTTATCCTACTTTCAGGATCAATTCCCGCTCATCAAAACCAGCATTCAATCGCTTCCTTCTTCACAAATCTATACACAGGTCGAAAATGGTTTGGTGGACATCGGTATTGGATACCTTACTGAACGTAATCCTAACCTTAGTACCTCTGTGCTGTACTATGATACGTTTGAACTGGTCGTATCTCCTGCGCATCCACTCGCGAAGAAAAAACATGCGGCCGTGGACGTGCTGCGAAGCACGCCTCTGATTCTTCTGTCGCCCGATACGGTAGGTCGCCGGTTTACAGAAGCTGTTTTCAAAAAATACAATATTGAGCCCAATGTTGTGATGGAATTGTCCAGCAGTGAGGAAGTGAAACGTATGGTTGAGATTGATCTCGGGGCTGCCATTATCTCCAAACAATCGGTAGCACATGAGCTGCGGCAAGGTACACTGCGTATGATCCCTTTAAGTGAACTGGAGGTCAGCCATCCTGTAGGTGTCATCTACAAATCCAGTCGTTATCTCAACTCGGCGATGCATCAATTTCTGAGTGACCTCAAGGGCATGCCGGAAACTCAATTCATCAGCTCGGAATAAACCTAGATAAGTTGAACTATTCATTTACACGTGAACGGAGAGGACAGAAAAAACCTGAAAAAGCGGAGCTAAAAGCTTTCTGCAAGAAAGCTGCATCGTAAGCATAAGCTTCGCCTTTATCACCGGATTTTCCCCTTCGGAAAGGGAATCGAAAAAATCTGGGGATAACAGCGATTGGAAGGTTGTTCTGTCATCGGAGTGGATTGTGTAAGATCCTTAGTTCAACTTAAATAGATGAAAAGAAAGGGCAGGGATTCCATATGAAATTTGATCTTCATACGCACCATTTCCGCTGCGGTCATGCGGATGGCAACATCAGAGATTACGTTGAAGCAGGTATTGAAGCGGGACTTCAGGCCATCGGAATTTCTGATCATACCCCTTACTTTGGCAGTGAGCTGGAACAGGCGCATCCACGAATTGCGATGGGTAAATCTGAGTTACAGCATTATGTAGCCGAAGTGCTCTCGCTTAAAGAAGAATACGCTGGGAAAATCGATGTCCTGCTCGGGATTGAATCCGATTATTTTCCAGTCCATGCCGAACTGTATCGTTCAACGCTGGGACAGTATCCATTTGACTATATTATCGGCTCCGTTCATCACACAGAGGAGATCAGTATTTTCAATAAAACCCGCTGGAAGGGATTATCGGATGCTCGCAAAATCGAAGTTAAGGAAGCGTATTACAAGTTAATTGCACAATCGGCCCGGAGCGGCATCTTCCAGATTCTTGGACATATTGATGCAATGAAAGGTAACTATCCCCCATTCTCTGAAATTATGGCAGACCATGCTATTGATGAGACACTTCAGATTATTGCCGAAGCCAATGTTGCGATCGAAATCAACACTTCGGGCAAAACGAAGCTTAGCGGTGGCTGGTACCCATCTGATGCCATTCTGGAACGTGCCCGGCATTACGGGGTAAAAGTCACCTTCGGTTCGGATGCACATATCCCTGGAAGGGTTGCGGATGAGCTTGAGCAGGTGCGGACACGTTTGAAGGAAATTGGTTTCACCGAATGGGTTTATTTCAAACAGAAGCAAATGCAGATTGTTCCCCTGTAAAAACAAAAGCTGTCTAGATACAAAGATCCCCGCGTAAGTAACGTGGGGATCTTTTTTTATTTTATTAGCACGCCTCGCTGGACTCGTGAAACTTTAATGGACAAAAAATGAACCCGCTCATCGCGGGTCCCAACTGCATTATCTATTATCAAAAAGGGGGTCATGAGATAAGTTTACCCTCTGTCTGTTAGAATTCAATTGCAGCTATATTTCAATTGTGTAACAAATGATTGAAGTTCGTTTCAGTTCTCATACCCTGATATACTCTATGATATTTCAGGGTTGTCCCATGCTGGCGAATGCAGACTTTTCCCGTTCACACCCGATTGGAACTGTCCACGAGACATTCCGTACACCTTGACGTTCATGGAGTTGGAACCCTCACCGACCTCGTCGTCATCATCATTCAGCCCGAAGGCTGGAAGACTGCGTTCGTAAAGCATGCCCATTTTAAGGAGCACCCTTTCTGAGGACAAGTTTGCCTCATAACAGCGTGCTTCAACCCTCCACAGGTGAAGTTCGTCAAATCCGAATGTTAACAAACGATGAACCGCTTCAGTTGCCAAACCTTTGCCCCAGTATAATTTGCTCAGGATGTACCCGATTTGGGCTGTACCTTTTTGATCATTCCAGTGCTGGAAGGACGCAATGCCAATGACTTGCTCGCTGCCTTTGCAGCAGATACCGTAATGCAGTGAATCTAACTTGGTACTGCTGCTCCGAATCTGGTTCAGCAATTTTCTCGCACGTATCGGGGGAGACTGGCTGCCGCGATTGACGTATCGTATGACTTGCGGATGGGACAACAGCTCGGCTAATGCACTGTAATCACTTTGACGTAATGAGCGCAGGACAAGGCGTTCTGTTCCTAAGACAGGCAAGCCTTGAATCAGCATATCTCGGGTAAGCATGGCACTCTCTCCTTTGCCTAACGGGTTTTAGTCCGGTAAGACAAGCATGCTCTGACGATGATCCGGCATCCTATCACAATCTGATTCATTCACTATAGTATGTCATCTTCATAATGAAGGTTATACTGCATTTTTCCCCTACCCCTGTAATCCACGATAAATGCCTGAACGCAGTTCACGAATATAAGCATCCAGTGCCGGAACTTGATGCTGCTGTGCAATCTGCACTTCCTGCTCAATATCATACGGAACCCGAACAAACTGCAGGTTAAACGGCTTCTGTTTGTCTTCGCCCTCTTCTCCTTCAAGAATGCAGTACGAGGCTTGTGGAATATCCAGCGGATTGCCCACGCTACCTGCATTAAACAGCATTCTTCCATCCAAATACTGCAGAAAGGCATTATGCACATCACCGTAACCGACCACATCTGCCATTCCTGAGCCTGCCTCGTCAGCTGGGGGCTCAAACATGGCAAGTCTCTTATTCATCTCATCCCAAGGCTGAACACGATGATACACACTCTGTGGTGAAGCGTGCACGAACCTTACGTTACGTCCACTCAGCTTCAATTCATAACTAAAGGGAAGACTCGCCAAATAAGCCACTCGATCTGTGCCCAGCCGTTCAGCCTGCCACGTAAAGTCAGTCACATCCTGATTCACAGCAACAAGCTCATCCCAGTTGCCGCGAACAACCACTTCACATGCCGCTCTGAGCTGATCCACGGCTTCAGCTGGCCGCGGCCCCTTGCCTACAAGGTCACCGAGACAGAAAATTCTCTCTATGCCGCGCTGCTGTATATCTTTCCACACAGCTTCCCAGGCAGTCATGTTGCCATGAATGTCGGATACAATTGCAATTCGCTCCATTACTTCCCCTCCATTCATGTCCATATCGTTATTGTTATTCAATCTGATATCTTAGCATTCTTCCTAAGAATGATTGCTTTCATTGTCCGATCGCAAGTGAAGCACCGTCAACTCAGGCCGGCACAGAAAACGAATGGGCAGCAGTGTCATGCCAAATCCACGATTCACATACACGGGCATGTGATGCCGGGAGGTGTAGTGCAGCCCCTGTATATATTTACGTGAACCCCGCGGGGTCGTCATTGCACCAAACCAAGGAAAACGAACCTGCCCCCCATGGCTGTGACCGGACAGCTGCAATCCGAATCCATACGGAGCTGCATAATCTGCATAATCCGGTTCATGCATAAGCAGCAGTTTCCACACACGCTGTCTCAGCCCGGCAACAGCTGCTTCCGGGTCAGGGCTGCCCGTTAAGGCATCATCCAGACCTGTGACAGCAAGCTGGTCTCCATCTTTTTCAATAATGACATGCTCATTGCACAGCAGTGTAAAGCCCGCTTCCTGAAACATATTCTGCACATCCTGCTGCTGCTGACCTCGATAATCATGATTACCCAAAACCGCAAACTTCCCGTATTTCGCTGTCATCGAGGCCAGAACGGATACACATTCGCGCATTGGTGCGGCCTGCCTCTCCACCATATCCCCGGTAAAACAGATCAGGTCAGGCTGCTGCTCCTTTATTCGTGCTGCCAGCTTGCTCAATTCCTTCATCCCGGTGTGGAAGCCCAGATGTGCATCACTGAAATGAACGATGCGCAATCCGTTAAACGATGCCGGGAACGACGGGAGCTTGAGATTAATGTGGCTAATCTGTAATAATCGCGGCTCCCATAGCGCGTACCCTAGTGTCAGCACACTTGCTCCCAGGGTCATAATGATTTTCCGCAGTTGAAAACTTCGACGAGAAGGGTCATGATCCTTTTCTTCTCCGGGAAAAAGAGGTTCCTTCGAACTGACCGTTCTGCTCAAGCGCCGGGACGGCGGGCTGCTGCTGTGTGAACGCGGTGTCTGTCCCATCTCTCCCCCTCCTCGCATCGGGCTTCTTCAAGACCGTTAACGGCCGTATTCATCCCTGTAGTATACCATATTCTGCACGAAACACCCGGTTCCTTTGGCGGATGGCAAAAGAAGCCGTAATACCGGCGATTGCTGCGCGGAATCACGACTTCTTCAAGTAACAGAGCTGAACGCTGTATCAGCGTTACACTTGTTTATACACCTAACCAGCGTTTGAACATATGCTTGGTTGTCTGTTTATTCATTTCGGCAATAGACGTTGTGAGCGGGATGCCTTTCGGACATGAGCGCACACAGTTCTGCGAGTTACCGCAGCCTTCAATACCGCCATCTTCCATCAGCGCTTCCAAGCGCTCTTCTGCATTCATCTCACCTGTAGGGTGAGCATTAAACAGACGAACCTGGGACAGCGCAGCCGGACCGATAAAGTCCGTTTTTTCATTCACGTTAGGACAAGCTTCGAGACATACACCGCAAGTCATACATTTGGACAGCTCGTAAGCCCACTGACGCTTCTTCTCAGGCATCCGCGGTCCCGGACCAAGGTCATACGTTCCATCAATTGGAATCCATGCCTTCACACGTTTCAGTGCATTAAACATCCGGGAACGGTCAATGACCAGGTCACGTACTACCGGGAATGTTTTCATCGGTTCGATCCGAACCGGCTGCTCAAGCTTGTCGATCAGAGCTGCACACGCTTGACGCGGTTTGCCATTGATAATCATGGAGCAGGCGCCGCACACTTCTTCAAGACAGTTGGATTCCCAGCATACCGGAGCGATGGACTTGCCATCCTTGTTCACCGGATTCCGCTGAATCTCCATCAGGGCGCTGATCACGTTCATGTTCGGACGATACGGAAGCTCAAACTCCTCTGTATACGAAGATGACTCCGGGCTGTCCTGACGGGTGATAATAAACTTGACGGTTTTGCTTGCTGTTGCTTGTTCCGCCATATCGTTGTCCCCTCCTCTGGTGACGATGATTGTATTGCTGGTGCGCAAAGCTTCTTTTGTTGGTGCTCGGATGGACGCTTCGGTCGCGGAATACCCTTTCGATCGCCATTACCCTCGAATTTTATTGATCCACCCTCTACAGGGTGAAAATTCGATGATAAACGCGAACGCTTCGCTTCTTCCGGCCATTTCCGCTTCCTCCGCTGTGCCCTTGCACCTTGGATGTCGCTTTGCTGGAAGCAGCAATCCATTCATGCTGGATTGCTGTAATTATGAACAGCAGCTTAATGGTTCACCTATTGAATGATTAAGCTGAATTGTACTGATTAGTCCTTCGAGTAGTCACGGATACGCGGTGGAATCAGGGATACGTCCACTGGCTCGTACGAGATTTGTGGACCTTCCTTCGTCCAGCTTGCGATCGTTGTTTTCAGGAACTCCTCATCGTTACGCTCCGTGAATTCCGGCTTGTAGTGCGCTCCGCGGCTCTCGTTACGAAGCAGTGCACCCAGTGTCATTGCTTCAGCAAGCTCAAGCATGTTCCACAATTGGCGGGTAAACGCCGCGCCCGGATTGTTCCAGCCGGAGTTGTCGTACATGTTGATTTTGCCATAACGCTCTTTCAATTCCTTGATTTTGCCGATGGTTGCTTCCAGCTTGTCGTTGTAACGTACCACCGTCATGTTCGCTGTCATCCACTCGCCCAGCTCTTTGTGGATGACATAAGCATTCTCGGTACCTTGCATTTTCAGGATACCTTCGTATTTCTCGGTCTGGCGCTTCGTATAACCGTCGAATACGGAAGAAGAAATATCTGCGGACGATTTCTTGAGTCCTTTGATATATTCAGCCGCTTTCGGTCCAGCCACCATACCGCCGTAAATCGCGGATACGAGAGAGTTTGCTCCCAGACGGTTCGCACCGTGATATTGATATTCACATTCACCAGCTGCAAACAGCCCCGGAATGTTTGTCATTTGGTTGTAGTCTACCCACATGCCGCCCATGGAATAGTGGACTGCCGGGAAGATTTTCATCGGAATTTTACGTGGATCGTCACCCATGAATTTTTCATAGATTTCGATAATTCCGCCCAGCTTGACATCCAGCTCCTTCGGATCTTTGTGAGAAAGGTCAAGATACACCATGTTCTCACCGTTTACACCCAGTCCCATGTCTACGCAGACACTGAAGATTTCACGCGTCGCGATATCACGCGGTACAAGGTTACCGTAAGAAGGATATTTTTCCTCAAGGAAGTACCAAGGCTTGCCGTCTTTGTATGTCCAGATCCGTCCGCCTTCACCGCGCGCGGATTCAGACATGAGACGCAGCTTGTCATCACCTGGGATGGCTGTCGGATGAATCTGAATGAACTCACCGTTAGCATAATTTACGCCCTGCTGGTACACTGCACTTGCAGCAGTACCTGTGTTGATAACAGAGTTCGTCGTTTTACCGAAAATGATACCAGGACCACCGCTCGCCAGAATAACAGCTTCAGCCGGGAATGTCTGTACCTTCATGGATTTCAAATCCTGTGCCACAATACCGCGGCACACGCCTTCGTCATCGATAACGGCTTGCAGGAACTCCCAGTTTTCATACTTGGTTACGAGACCCGCTGCTTCCCAGCGGCGTACTTGCTCATCCAGTGCGTACAGCAGCTGCTGCCCTGTTGTCGCTCCGGCAAATGCCGTACGGTGATGCTTCGTACCGCCGAAACGGCGGAAATCAAGCAAACCTTCCGGTGTACGGTTGAACATGACGCCCATCCGGTCCATCAGGTGAATAATGCCAGGTGCTGCTTCGCACATCGCTTTAACTGGCGGCTGGTTGGCAAGGAAGTCACCGCCATATACCGTATCATCAAAGTGTACCCATGGAGAGTCGCCTTCCCCTTTGGTATTTACCGCTCCGTTGATGCCGCCCTGGGCACATACGGAGTGTGATCTTTTCACAGGAACTAATGAAAATAAATGAACATGGACTCCGGCTTCAGCCGATTTGATCGCCGCCATCAATCCCGCGAGACCGCCGCCCACAATAATTACATTCGATGATGCCATTGCTAGTTCACTCCTTAATTATCAGCGTCATTCAAAATTCAGACCAGAGAATGTCGATTCACATACAAAATAGAGATAAGCACTCGTTTACAAAATTAAACCAGAACTGATTTTACCGCATCAATCATTGAAGTAGCTGTCTCGAAATCTACGTTCCGGAAAGCAAACAATGAAGCGATAAACATGATGGAAATAATAGCGAACAAGCTCATGCACACATACGAGGATACGCGCTGTGCACGAGGTCCGACTGTGATTCCCCAGCTAACAAGGAATGACCAGAGCCCGTTGGCAAAGTGATAGGATGCCGCCACAACACTGATCAGATATAAAATAAACGTTACCGGATTCATCACGATGTCATGGATAACACCGCCAAGCTGTTCGTGTGTTACATGACCGAGAGCCACTTGCACACGCGTCTCCCACACGTGCCAGATCACAAATACAAATGTGATGACACCACTGACGCGCTGGAGCGTGTAGCGCCAGTTACGCTCATTGCCGTAACGACCCACGTTCGGCTTGGCCTGATAAGCAATGTACAGACCATATACACCGTGATAGAACAGCGGCAGCCAGATCAGAAACGTTTCCAAAACGATGACGAGCGGCAGACTGTTCAGGAAGGCAACCGCACCGTTAAAAGCTTCTTTGCCGCCTTCAACTGCCGAGAAGTTCGTCACCAGATGCTCAACAAAAAACAAACTGAGCGGAATGACGCCAAGCAAGGAGTGCAGCTTTCTGGAGTAAAACCCTTTCATAAAATGTCGATCCCCTTTCGCTAAATACAACGTTTTCATAAAATACATTCGCATATCATGACACGAATCCTTCCTGAGCAGGAAAGTTCGACAAATTGTTCCGATTTGTTCAGGTGTGAACAACTTGTGTCACAATTCATGTTACTCCTTTTTTTCTTATAAGGGAATTGCAATATAATTATTAAATGTTATAACCTATAGGTATAAGCTCTAAACAATCGACCTAAAGACTCTACAATCTTAAAACAACGAGTGTAAAAGCCATACAATAAGAAAAAAATTAATCAAGGGCAATAATCACACTCACGAAGAAGAGAGGTTTGTGTTCATGTTCGAAGAATTAAACGCATTTGCGGCGGTTGTGGAGCAGTCCAGCCTGAACCGCGCTTCCAAATTACTGAACTTGTCCCAGCCCGCACTCTCCCGTAAAATCTCCAAGCTGGAGGATGAACTGGGGGTATCCCTCTTTCATCGCCGGGGCAAACGGCTGGAATTAACGAGTGTAGGTCAGCTCGCATACACCTTCGCCGTGGAACAGAAACAGCAGCAGCAAAAATTTCTCACCATGCTGTCTCAATATAAGGATGAAGAACAGAGCATTATTACGCTCGGCGCCAGCCTGACGACTCTTCAGACGACCCTGCCTCCGCTGGTCAACGCTTTTATGGAGAAGCATCCCCATGCAGAATTGAAGCTGTTAACAGGCAAAACACATGAGATCGTTTCTTTTGTGCGTGATAAAAAAGCCGATGTCGGCATCGTTGCCTCCTCCATCAGTGAAGCAGGGCTGAACTGTGTGCCTCTTTTTGATGATCACCTGGAGCTGGTCGTGCCCCTGACGCACCCGCTGGCAGGCAAAGAAGCCGGGATGGAGCATTTGCAGGATCTGCCGATGATTACGTTCTCCAAGGGAACATGGTACCGCAAGCTGACCGATGACCTGTTTCAGCGCTGCACCGTAATGCCTGACATTCGCATGGAGATCGACTCCTTTGAGGCGATTATCCGCCTGCTCCCGACCTGTAAAGCTGCTGCCCTGCTGCCCAAATCCTACCTTCGTCCGCAGCTGCTGGCTGACAATGATCTGGCTGCCGTGCATTTGCCACAGCTCAGGCAGACCCGAAGAACAACCTGCATGATTTACGGGGAAAAGGAGGACCTCAGCGAAACCTCCAGACAGTGGGTCCGGGAGACAGCGGCATTTTTTACCACAAAAGCGCCATTGCCCTCACGGAGAACAACGGCGCCTTGATGGAAAGAAGAAAACACATGGGGATACATAATCCCCCGCCTCTTCAGCTCTCCTGACTAATGACCTCTTCCTCAAACCGGTCGATGTCATCATTATTGCCAATAATGACCATTATATCCCCCATTTGCAATGAATCCATTGCTGTCGGGGCAATGATAACGCCCGCTTCCTTTTGCAGAGCTACGATGCTGCAGTTAAAGCGTACCCGGGCGTTAAGGGTGGACAACGTTTTATTGTGCAGACAGGCTGGCACCTTCATCTCCACAATGCTGTAATCATTGGACAATTCGATGTAATCCAGCAGGTTGGGTGTCACCAGCTGGTGAGCGACCCGGATGCCCATATCCCGTTCCGGGTACACAACACGGTCAATGCCCAGCTTGTCTAGCGCCCGTCCGTGAAGAACAGAGATGGCTTTAGCCACAACCGTTTTGACTCCCAGTTCTTTGAGCAGAATGGCGGTAAGGATACTCGTCTGGATATCGTCACCAATGGCAACGATGCCGCAGTCAAAATTACGAATGCCCAAAGAGCGCAACACTTCCTCATCCGTCGCATCTGCAACGACAGCGTGAGTGACCAGATCACTCATGTCTTCGACAAGCTCTTCATTTTTATCAATCCCAAGCACCTCGTAACCGAGCTCCATCAACTCCTGAGCCAGACTGGAGCCGAAGCGCCCAAGTCCAATCACCGCAAACTGCTGTTTTTTCATCGTTCTTCACGAACCCTTCTATCCAAATAATCATCTATCAACCTAAACTTCATTAACTAACCTATTAGCCTCAACCGCCAACCTAACCACCATTAGCCAATAATCATCTTGCCTTCCGGATATCTGTATAGTTCTTTTCCTTTTTTGTTTTTTTGCCCCAGTGCATAAACCAGTGTAATCGGCCCAACTCTTCCTGCAAACATCGTGAAGCAAATTAAAAGTTTTCCGAAAGTCGTCAGTTTTAACGTCAGACCCAGCGATAATCCAACCGTACTGAAGGCCGATGTTGTTTCAAATATAATCATTAAAAAACTGCTGTCCTCTGTTGTACTCAGTACCATTGTAACCGCAATGATAAATAGCAGAGCCAGTAACGTGATCGTCAGCGCTTTAAAAATTCGTTCCTGTGCAACGCGATACCGGAAAAATACAATGTCCTCTCGTCCCCGAATCATGGCAATAACTGCGCCGACCATAACGATAAACGTCGTTGTTTTGATCCCGCCCCCGGTTGATCCCGGAGAAGCACCGATAAACATCAGAATGATCATAAAGAACTGTGTAGCTTGTCTCATACCTGCAATATCTAATGTATTCGCTCCACCTGTGCGCGGCGTTACTGACTGGAAGAACGAACTCAGTATTTTACCTCCCCAGTTCAGCCCTCCGAGTGTTCGGGGATTAGTAAATTCAAATATAAAAATGACCAGTGCACCAAGCAGAATGAGCAAGGCCGTCATTAGTAAAACAACTTTGGTATGCAAGGATAGCTTTTTCGTTTTTCGGTAATCCACCAGATCCGACAGCACCACAAATCCGATGCCCCCTGAAATTATTAGAAACATTGCTGTAAAGTTAACCATCGGATCAGACACATAACCGGTCAGGCTGCTGAAATCTCCAAACATATCGAAGCCTGCATTGTTAAACAAGGAAATTGCATGCCAATATCCATAATAAATGGCACGGCTGATGGGCATATCCAATGACCAGCGTAGTGCAAACAACGTTCCGCATACCGCCTCCAGAATGAGAGAGTAAGCAACCACCTTGCGAATCAGCCGTACGATGCCCTCCATCGTATTTTGATTCATTGCTTCCTGCAAAATCAGCCGTTCCCTGAGTGAAATTCTTCGTTTGAAGGCAATAGCAACCAGGGTAGACATCGTCATAAAGCCGAGCCCGCCAACCTGAATTAGTACAGCAATAATGACCTGACCTAACACCGAAAAGTGTGTTCCTGTATCCACGACAACCAGTCCAGTTACACAAACAGCTGAAGTAGCAGTAAAAAATGCATCGATTAAGGCCAGGCTTTCTCCACTTCGACTGGACGCTGGAAGCATGAGCAGTAGCGTGCCTATCAAAATAATACTAGCGAAACCCAACACAAGAATACGTGGCGGCGATAATTGTGCCCATTGAATTTTGAATCCCACTTCTGTATCATCCACCTCTACAAAAAATGAAAACAACTCCACCTCGTGGAGTTTCCGATTTTATGACCCATATACTTCATGCGGTATAGCGACTGATGTCCTACCCTGTTCGCCAGACGTCCAGCATGTATGGATTACATTTAAGAAACATATATAAAGAAAAGGTAGGTCACCTTTTATTCGTTCCCTTGTTTATCCCGTTACATGCGGGATTCTACACATTTGCTTCAAAATTATACGCGCTGCAGGCCATGCAGACAAAACGATTTTTGTGTAAATAACATCGAATTTGACCAAAACGGCAAAAACCCGCATATCGGGACAACTGAATCGAAGTGTTTCGATCATTTTCATTCATTTTCAAAGTTTTGCACCCGTTTTCGCTATGTCATTGGCATTGGGTACTTGCCCTGTGCTATCTTTACATTAATATGGAATTGAATATAAGGAGGAAATTGCTTTTATGAATCCCTTAGGGCAGCCTTTGCAGTTTAAGGCTAACTTCATGCGTTTGGGGTTGCTTGCGGTGATTGGCCTGATTTTATTTTTTGTGTTTCAGATCTTCCCTGCAACTTCTTCACAAACGACAGAAATTTCATCTGCAGCCTACATCAGCAAGGAGCAAGCAGTACAAGCGGCACGATCATTCGCAGCTTCGGTGGACGACTATACACTGCCAAGCAGCGCCAATAAACCTCTTGTAACCTATCAGACCCATTCTGATATTTACGGATACATGGCAAAGACCAAGCAGCTCGATACCTATAATAAGCAGTGGGAAAAAACCTACCCTTATGATGTGTATCGCGTGCGCTTGATAGATCAGGACAAAGGCGGTTACCTTAACGTTGACGTACATATGAAAACCGGAAAGGTTGTCGCGTTCAAACATGTGCTGCCTTCCTCTATGTATACAGCCATTGAATCCCAACAGGAACAGGGCATACCCACCACCTCGGAATCAGTTGCAGAAGGCCACATGCCTTTGAACGAGAAAAAAACTCTCGCCGCTGGAATCCTGAAAGAGTTCGGTTATGATGTGCCAGCGCTTCAACTGGAGACACGAGATGGTGAACCGGGTCTGAAGTACACCGATGCGAGTAAAACAATCGGAGATTCCAGGCTGGAGCTGAAGTTTACGTTTGAAAATGGTGCCGTGCGTTCCTTTGATCCCGGATTCTCGGTACCGAAGGCACATACGGATTATGTGAAGGACCAGACCAAACTTGCGAACTGGTTAACCTACGGTGGTTACGCCTTTTTGACGTTTGTGCTCGGGGTGCTGGCTATCATCTACAGCATTCTGACTCGTGCGAACACATCGTTCAAACGAGGGGTAGTATTGTCAATTGTATACTTCGCGGCTTCCATGATCGGTACACTGAACATGCTGCCCCTGTTTCAGGCACAAGGACTTTCCAGCTTCATGCTGGCGTTCCTCATGCTCATTCAAACAGGACTTACGATCGTGATGAGCGTTACCATCTATCTGTCCCTTGTGGCAGGAGACGGCATGTGGCGCAAAATCGGCTGGAATCCATGGCCTCGGGCCAAAGAGCCGGGTTACGGCAAATACGTGCTCCACAGCATGTACACTGGATATCTGTGGGCTTTCATTTTATTGGGTGTACAATCGGTGCTGTTCTTTATTCTGGAGCGAAGCATTGGCACATGGTCCACAACGTCAGCGGATCAATCCACCTATAACATGACATATGCCTGGGTGTTCCCGATTATGGCCTGGATGGCCGGGATTGGTGAAGAAGCGGTATATCGCTTGTTCGGGATACGTATGATGCAAAAGGTGGTGCGCAATACGTTTATCGCCTGCTTGATCCCTACGATCATATGGGCACTGGGACATACGCTGTATCCGATCTATCCTGTCATTACACGCCCGATCGAGCTGACCGTTATCGGCTTGCTGTTCAGCTTGATTATGCTGCGCCACGGCTTCATTGCCGTTGTGTTCGCTCACGTCATCTTCGACAGCCTCTTGATGGGACTCAGTCTGATTTTCATGGGAGATGCATTGAACATCAGTGCCGGCATCTTCTGGATTGTACTTCCAGCTATCGTGGGATATGTAATTTATCGTTTTAATCCCAAACAAAAAGAGAAGCCGTATGTTACGACTCCTCATCACGAAGTGCTGCAATAATCTGATTTGCCAGCTTGTCACCAATAGATAGAGGCCGGAAGTCTTCGACGCTGGCCTCTTTAATTTTGCGTAAAGAGCCAAAATGCTTGAGCAGCAGCTTACGCCGCTTCTCTCCAATGCCGGGAATGGCATCCAGCCTGGATGTAACCATGGATTTGCCGCGCTGCTCACGGTGGAACGAAATGGCAAAACGGTGAACCTCTTCCTGAATCCGCTGCAGCAGATAGAATTCCTGGCTATCCCGAGGCAAGGCGATAACCTCGGGCGGGTTGCCGATCATCAGCTGAGACGTTTTGTGTTTCGCATCCTTCACCAATCCGCAGACCGGAATAAACAAGCCCAACTCGTTTTCAAGCACATCCACTGCGGCCGAAATCTGCCCTTTACCACCATCGACCACGATGAGGTCAGGCTGGGTCAGGTTTTCTTTAAGCACCCGCTCATAGCGGCGGCGAATCACTTCCCGCATCGTTTCATAATCATCCGGGCCTTCAACAGATCGCACTTTATACTTGCGATATTCTTTCTTATCCGGCTTGCCATCCGTAAATACAATCATGGCCGATACGGGATTGGTTCCCTGAATGTTTGAGTTATCAAACGCTTCAATCCGGCGCAGCTGCTCCAGACCGATCCAACGTCCCAAACCTTCAGATGCTTTCGAAGTACGCTCTTCGTTGCGTTCAATCAGACGGAATTTCTCTTCGAGCGCCACTCGCGCATTGTCGAGTGCCATCGTAATCATCTGACGCTTCAACCCGCGCTGCGGAATGTGCACCTTGATCTCCAGCCATTCCTGAAGGGCAGCCGCCATCTGGGACGGGTCCTCCTGCTCGGATGGCAGCTTGGCATTGGCAGCTTCGGTTTCGGCTTCGGTATGCAGCTCATCGGCAGTATTGCTCTTTGCTTCCTCTGTCGTATGCACCTCGTAAGCTGCTCGAGTCTCGGCAACGAGCGGCTCAGCAGCCACTACATCGCTGGTATCTAACGGCTGTTCCTCTTGCAGGGATTCGGCCGTTACCGCAGCCTGCCCATGCTCTGGCGTATTTACATCGTGCAAATGTGCCGAATCGGTAACATGCTCGCCAAGGAGAAGCTCCTTCGGCATCTCTGGCAGCAAAATCTCCTGCGGCAAGGCCGGATTGTCGCTGTAATACTGTGTAACATAAGACATGAAATCACTGTAGGCCTCACCGTAAAAAGGGAAGGTGGACACGTGACGTTCAATCATTTTTCCCTGACGCATATATAGAATCTGGACGCACATCCAGCCCTTGTCAATCGCAAACCCAAAGACGTCGCGGTCTCTGGCATCTGCCATCGTAATTTTCTGTTTTTCCATGATTGCATCAATCGCAATCACCTGATCACGCAGCTCTTTGGCACGTTCGAAGTACAAATCTTCGGCCGCTTCCTGCATTTTACGCTGCAAATCCTTTTTGATCTCTTCGTGACCACCGCTCAAGAATGATCCGATCTCCTGTGAAATCTCGTCATACTGCTCTTTGCCAATCTCCTTCACGCAAGGGGCAAGGCATTGGCCCATGTGATAATACAGGCAGACTTCCTTCGGCATCACACCACATTTGCGCAGCGGATACATGCGGTCCAGCAGTTTTTTCGTTTGATGTGCCGCATACGAATTCGGGTAAGGACCGAAGTATTTGGCTTTATCTTTCAGCACACGGCGGGTGACTTCGAGCCGCGGATGCTTTTCATTTGTTATTTTGAGATATGGAAAGGTCTTGTCGTCTTTGAGCAAAACGTTATAACGAGGCATATGCTTTTTGATCAGGTTACATTCCAGTATGAGTGCTTCCATATTGCTGCCTGTCACGATGTATTCGAAATCACGAATTTCAGAAACCAGACGCTGCGTTTTTCCGTTATGGCTGCCAATAAAATAAGAGCGCACACGGTTTTTGAGCACTTTAGCTTTACCAACGTAGATGATGGTCCCTTCACTGTTCTTCATCAGATAACATCCCGGCATATCCGGAAGCAGTGCGAGCTTGTGACGAATCTGCTCCAGTGCCTGCTCCTGCTCTTCTAACTGCTGCATAAATGGGTCCATAATTCGGTGGGTCCTCCCTTCCGAAAAAGTAAAAGTAATAAGTTACACAAAAGAATTCACACCGACCACTCCAATGACAGAACAACCTTCCAATCGCTGTTATCCCCAGATTTTTTCGATCCCTTTTCAAAGGGAAAAATCCGGTGATAAAGGCGAACGCTTCGCTTTTTCAGGTTTTTTCTGTCCTTTACGTCATTGTGTGAATAGTTCACGGATGTTGTAAAAATTAGTTTTACTTTTATATTGTCCTGCATATCGCTTTTCGACGCAAAACGCCTCCGGCATGTAAACCGGAGGCGATGTGTCAGCCTGCACTTAATTGATATTGCTGTGATGGCTTGTGAATATGCTTATTGATGCTTTTCGATAATGCCTTTGAGTGCGTCCTTCGAGTTCAGACCAACCACTTTATCTACCGGTTGACCATCTTTGAAGAAAATCAATGTCGGAATGCTCATTACGCCAAAGCGGGAAGCAGATTCCGGATTTTCATCTACGTTGACTTTCGCAATTTTAACGGAATCGCCAACTTCTGCGGACAGCTCCTCCAGGATTGGTGCGAGCATTTTGCAAGGACCACACCAAGGCGCCCAGAAATCAACCAGAACCGTTCCTTCTCCTTCGACTTCCGTGTTAAAGGATTGATCGGATACGTTAACAATAGCCATGAAATTGTCCTCCTTATATATACTTACGGTTTTATTTTAACCTGTAACGTCGTGAACGACACTTCCAGTATAACACATGTGCGTTAAACTTGTGAAATGAACGACTAATGTTCATCTTCCCAACATGAAATCTTCACAATTACAGGTGCAGCACACCATCTGCAAAATCTTTACAAACGCTTTCTTTTCCAAGTATACTAAAATTACTCCGGGTTGCAGTCCTGCTTACAGGGCCAAGCTGTCAATCCTCATAAGGAGGCAATACGATGGACGCTAATATTCGGATGACCGACCCGCGTGAGCATGTGAACGAGGAGCCCCGAAACGATCTCTTCGATCTGATTATGGGCGTTGTCGGCATGGGCGGCCTGATGACTGTTATCTTTTTTGGCATGGTAATTTTTAAATTCCTGACCGAATAGGATGTTCAAGGCAGTTTCAGGCTCCCACAGACCAGAAAAGCCCGGTTCTCGCATATTGCGAAAGCCAGGCTTTTTTGGGGTTCATCTGTGTTATTTTAACGTAAGATCACAATGATTCCAGCTGTTAACGCCATAAATCTTTTGGCATAAGAACTCGTCTTAAAAAGAAAAATAACTCAGCTCTTGCCTCGCTGATTCTCGCCCCGTACCTGAATGACATCTACAAATGGACGAATCCGGTCCATCAGACGCTGACCTTTATTCGTTTCCTCGCCATCCCGATTGGTGAAGCTCAAATGTTTCTCAAGCCCTTCCAGGTTGTAGTTGGACGTATAAAACGTCGGCTTGCGATTCATCCTATAATTAAGAATGGAGCCCATGACATGATCACGTACCCATGGATTGAGGTTCTCTGCACCAATATCATCAAAGATGAGCAGATCACAGCTTTTCAAAATGTCCGTCATTTCCTTCAGCTTCTGCCCCTCACTGATCATGGACTTCAAATCCTCAACAAAATCAGGCATATAAATGATGACACCTGTATGTCCCGCAACTGCGAGTTCATGCAGCAGATAACACATCAGGAACGTTTTGCCGGTTCCGAATGAGCCTTCCAGATACAGCCCCTGCGTTGAAAGTCCGTTCGCCTTCGTTTCACTGATATAACGCAGCACCCGGTTAACCGCTGGTGCACGCAGACGATCCTTACCCATAATCTCCACATCATTATATCCAGCACTTAAAGCACGCTCGTCCACATAGAAGCTGCGAATCCGCTGCTTGATCATATGTTCGTTCTGACGGGCGATCTGTTTCGAGCAAGGTGCCTTGATATCTATAATTTCGGGTTTACCGTTGAAGTTCTCTACTTCCAGTTTGCAAAAATGACCCTGAAAATCGTTGGGACAGTTGTCCAGTCCAGGACAATTCGCGCAGTTCTTCGAATCTTTGGCATACTGATACAGCTTGCTCAGATCAGGCATGAGCTGTGCATCTTTCAGTTCAGGATGACCTGCGCGGAACTCACGCACATACGGGTCCTCCAGCAAATCCGCCATAATTCGCCGCGACTGCTCACGAAAGGAAGGGTTCAGCTGCTGAAGCAGTCCTCCCAAGGATTCCATGGCTTCAAGCCCCCTTTGGTGGTATTCATACAGTTCATTCTATAGAAAAGCCAACAATAACTCAACAGATACATCTGGAAAATTGCTCTGGTGAGATAGGGGGGGGCCTCTCCCATCATGTAGAGGAATCCCGTTATTCTTTTACAGCACCCACCGTCAAACCCTGAACAAAATAACGCTGGAAGAACGGATATGCGAATATAATCGGCAGCGTGGCCAGCACAACCATGGCCATTCGGGACGTATCCTGCGGAATGGACTGCATAGCTGCCAGACTCATCGAGCTGTTGGCTGAATTCTGCTGGATGAATTGAATGCTCGACTCGATCCGCATCAGCATGGATTGCAGCGGTACCAGATTTGGATTATCAATATACAACAACGCATTAAACCAGTCGTTCCAATAACCCAGCGTACTGAACAAACCGATTGTTGCCAGACCTGGCAGGCACAACGGAATGACGATTTTCAGAAAGGTATGAAATTCTCCTGCACCATCCATTCTCGCCGATTCAATAATGGCATCCGGCACACTGGTCGAATAAAACGTACGCAAAATCATAATGTAAAAGGCATTCATCGCCAGCGGCAGAATTAATGCCCAGATGGTGTCCTTCATACCTAACAATTGGGATACAACCATATACGTCGGGATCATGCCTCCATTGAACAGCATCGTCAGAATGGCAAAGATGGAGAAAAATTTCCGATAACGAAAGCTCTTGCGAGAGATTGCATAGGCATAGAGTGACATCAAAATCAAACTAATGATGGTGCCCAGCATGGTGACAAGAAGGGTCACCCCGTACGCTCGCAGCAAGGTATCACCACTTTGCCAGACAAACTGGTAGGCCGCGAGGCTCCATTCCGCCGGAATAAGACGATACCCGTCGCAAGCCAGCACTTTTTCGTCCGTAAAAGAGATAATTACGACAAAAATAAAGGGAAATACACAGATCAATGCAAACAGTCCGGCGATGATATTCATAAACACGTTCCATGCAGCGGATACGTGGTGGAAGTCACGTCTTTTGACAAGCCTAACCTGAGCCACAGAGGTTCACTCCTTTCTCGTAATCCTAGAATAAGCTGCTGTCTTTATCGATTTTGCGAACCACGTAGTTCGAGATGATGACGAGCACAAACCCCACAACCGATTGATACAAACCTGCTGCTGTGCTCATGCCGATCTCACCGCTTGTTTTCAGCCCCCGATAGACATACGTATCTATGACATTTGTAACGGAATACAATGTTCCCGAATCTCTCGGCACTTGATAGAAGAGACCAAAGTCCGCGTAGAAGATCCGGCCCACGGCCAGCAAGGTCATAATCGTAATAATTGGAGACAGCAGCGGTATCGTAATATTTCGCATCTGCTGCCATTTGCTCGCACCATCAATCATGGCGGCTTCATACAGCGACTTGTCGATGCTAAGAATAGAGGCTAGATAGACGATGCTGTTGTATCCAATCGTTTTCCATAACGCAACGAAAATCAGAATATACGGCCAATACTTGGCCTCTGAATACCACTGAATCGGTTCGAACCCGAACCAACCAATAATCTGGTTCAGCATGCCTCGATCCATGCTCAGGAAGCTGAATACAAAGTAACCGACGATAACCCAGGATAGAAAGTACGGCAGAAACATCCCGGTTTGATACAGCTTGGCAAGACGTTTGTTCATCAGTTCGGAGAGCAGAATTGCGAGTCCAACCGCAAAAACCAGACCGAGAAAAATGATCGCAATGTTATAAAGAAGTGTATTGCGTGTAATCAGCCAGGCATCATTCGTGCTGAACAGGAACTTGAAATTGTCCCATCCCACCCACTCACTCTTCATGAGGCTGGCCCAGAAGCCTTCACGGCTGAAGCGGTACTGCTTGAAGGCAGCGACGGTGCCTGCCAGCGGCAGATAAGAGAAGAAGAAAAACCAGATAGCGCCGGGCAGCACCATGAGCAGCATGACTCGGTTTTTGATCAGATTTTTCAAAAGTGTACTCATTGCGGATATCCTCCTTCAGGCTGTGAATGGAAAAGGATCGAACGCTACAAGCAGCCGCCCGATCCCATCTCCCGTATCCTTACTTGTTCTCTGCTCTCCAGGCATCCAGCTGGCTTTGGGCTTCAGCCATCACTTTCTCCAGTCCGGCCTGATTGAATTTCTCAATCACTTGATCCAGATTGGTTGCCGGGTCGATTGTGCCTGTCATCAATGCTGCCCAATACTGCTCTTTCACGTTCTGTACCGCTGTCAGTTCAGCAGATACTTTGCTTGCATCAAAGTTAAAGCTGAGGATTGGCGAATCCACGCCTTCTGCATTGAATGTTTTGAACTCCTCCCATTTATTATCCGGATCATTGCTGTTGAGATAGAGCAGCATGTTATTTCCGAGGGAGTAGGAAGGCATATCGTAGTTTTTCGATTCAGGCAGATTTTCCATATGAGTGTCACCCACTTTTTTGTAGTGTGTACCCTCAATGCCTGAGTCCACCATATTACGCAGCACAGGGTCTGTATTCAGCAAATTCAGAAATTGCATTGCTTTCTCTGGATATTCCGAGTTGGCCGATATAGCCATGATGGAGCCTTGTACGGATGTGTTTGTAATAATGGCATCACTTGCCGGGGTAGATACGACAGGATAACCATAACTTGCCGACCATTGATTGTCCGCGAGCGGCTGCGTCTGAGCTCGATCCAGAAACCAGTTGCCCGATGTTGTCAGATCGTTGGTAGAGCCTGTTGATGCAGCTTCTGGAGACGCATAACCCGCTTTATAGTATTTGTTCATGGTGGTCAGCGCTTCCTTCATCTCCGGTGTCTCCAGAATGTTAACGATCTTGTAATCGGTTGTGTCCAGCTTCACCGCCATCGGAAGGTTCTGGATCACATAATCGTACGGCACATAAGGCACGTAGTTTTTATCCATTGCAAAAGGGGTAACACCTGGCTCATTTTCCTTGATCGTTTTGAGCAAAGGCTCCAGACTGTCTAACGTTCGAACACCCGAAGTGTCGAGCTTGTATTTATCCAGCAGCGTTTTGTTGAAACGCCAAACCTCCTGCTGCGGCAGCTCCTTGTTGGCAGGAATACCGTAGTTGTGACCGTCTACCTTGGAACCGCTCAGGAAAGCAGGATTTATCGTTTTGATGAGGTCCTGGCCGTATTTGGGAAGCAATTCATCCAGTTCCAGAAATGCACCCTTTCGGGCATTTTGCACATAGTCAAAACCTCCAGCAGAAGTAAAAATAATGTCCATCGGTTCACCAGATGCTACGTTCACTTGCATTTTCTGAGAATAATCACCCCAATCCACCATTTTCATGGTCACGGTAGCATTCATTTTCTCTTTGGTGTATTTGCTAACTTCCTCCATGACTTTATTGACATCCTTCTGCGGGGTACCGATGGTGTACCAGATCAACTGCACAGTATCGTTCCCTGCTCCGGCGGATTCCGACGCCTCTTTGCTGCCACCGCATGCGCTAAGAACAAACATAAAAGCCATTAACAATGAAAGAACGAGCGAGTAACGTTTTTTGCTTTTACTCATTTGCGTGATCCTCCCTTTTTGTGTTTTCTTCTTTTGCTCCCTTGCTGTTATCAACTAACTGCTTTAACCTTATCGAATGAAATCGTTTACAAAAAGAAGATAAACTTAAGGTTTCGAGGTACAAATTAAAGAGAAATGTGCATCTGGTCACCCAAACACTCTAAAGTCCGTCGGTGAGATGCCCACATACTTGCGGAACTGTTTATAGAAATACCCTGTCTCCCAGTACCCTACATTCCGGGCAATCTCATGTACCTTGAGATTGGAGGTGCGCAATTGCTCTTTGGCACGCTCAATTCGATACTTGTTGATATATTCGGCAAATGTTTCACCTGTCTCTTTGTGGAATAGCTGCCCCAAATAAACCGGGTGCAGATGATACTGTGCACCGAGCAGCTTCAAGGAAAGCTCTTCAGCATAATGCTTTTCAATGTGCTGCAGTACCTGACTCACAATGGGATTTCTCATGTCCTGAATAAGGGACTCCACCGTCCGGGCTGCCACCTGCTGCAATGCATGTACCAGTTCCTCAAAGGATATACTATCCAGCACCAGACGAAGTCCCTGCTGACAGATTATTGTTTCCTCCACATGTTTGATGCTCTCCAGCTCCATCTTGAAACGGATGACGACTTCCAGCGCTGTATTCTGCAGCTGCTCAGGTGTTAGTTTATGACGGTGCTGTTCAAAATCGGTGCGAATTTGCGCAGCGAGCTGCTCCGTACTGCGAGACAAAATGAGTTTGGCGTAGGCTCTCCAATCTATAAAAAAGGCCCCCCCAGCATAACCTTGCTGGTCCAGCATCGTATAATCGATCACCCGCCGATCAGGATAGATCAACACATACTGGAGTGCCTTTTTCGCTTGCTCGTAACTGGCAGGCGCCTGATAAATTCCATGCACCAAGCGGCCTGCACCAATATGCAGATCGGGATACGTCACCGTTAGCCCTTCTGCCAGGTCCTGCAAATCTGACATCAGCCTGTCTGCTTCCCCCGCATCGTCTCCTGTATTGGCTACAAGCACGATATCTCCATCCATATCCCGAAAGAGGTTCAGATGGGATTGCTCTGCAACCAGCTGTTCAACTTGTGCAAACAGCAGCTCCGACCTTTGCACCTGACCTTTATGACCTTGATCACGCAGCACGGCAACAGTGACATAAGGTGCAGCGAGTGAAAGATTCATGAAACGGGCACGCTCCTCAAATTCCGCTGCAGCAATCTGCCCGGTAAGCCATCGATGCAGAATATTGTCCTTTAATATCTGAATACCGTATTTTTCTTCCAGACGCGGTGTAACGAGCTGATCCAGCTTCGCTTCTGTGTTACGAAGCGTGGATTCCAGTTCATCTACGTTAATCGGTTTGAGCAGATAGTTTTCGATGCCGAGCTTCATGCCTTCTTTTAAATATTCAAATTCATTAAATCCACTGAGAATAATCACCTTCAGCTCCGGCTGCAGCCGCCGGGCTTCCCGAATAAGTTCAAGTCCGTTCATCAAGGGCATGGAAATATCCGTTATCAGAATATCCACCGGCTGACAGGGAAGAGCTTGCAGAGCGGCTTGTCCGTTGCTCGCATGGTTTACAATTTCCATCCCGAACGCAGCCCAATCCACAATATCGTATAACCCCTCAATGATGAACGGCTCGTCGTCCACAATAAAAACCTTGTACATGACATACACACTTCCTTTCCGAATTGTATTATAAGAAAATTTTATAATGGTATTATAAGGAAATTCATGAATGGTATTGATAAGGAGATCTCAAGAACGCAATTGATAAGGAAATCTCACTCTGATCATAGTCCCTTGCCCAAGAGTGCTCTCAATCGTGATTCCGAACTGTGGACCGAACAAATATTTCAAGCGACTGTGTACACTCCGCAATCCAAACATCTGGCCGGATTCTTCTGCACGTTCCAGTTCCTCCTGAATTTCTGCAAGCCGGGAAGCATCAATGCCTTTACCATTGTCACGCACCTCGATCTGCAGCATGTCCCCGGCCTCGTGCACCTTGATCGACAGTTTATTGTCACTACACTCTGTGCGCATACCATGTACCACATAATTTTCAATCATGGGCTGCAGCGAAAGCTTCACCACAGGGTGTTCGTAATACTTGTTATCCATCTGTATCGTATATATAAAAATATCCTTGTACCGGATACGGAACAGCTCCAGATACAAACGGCAAGCCTCCATCTCATCTTTCAGCGTGTAATCAGGCTTCTGCTGCACCAGACTTTTGAACAACACCGACAGGCTGTAGATCATCTCCCCTACATCTCTTGCCCCCTGTGAAATGGCCCTCATACGGATCACTTCCAGTGTATTGTACAGAAAGTGCGGATTAATTCGTGCCTGGAGTGCTACCAGCTCGGTCTCCTTTTGCCTGATCTCTGCTTTGTATACTCGTTCAATGTACAGATTCAATTCATCCAGCATATCGTTAAAACTGTGCGATATTTGTCCCAGTTCATCTTCTCTGGCATCATCAATGCGTGCTGACAAATTGCCGTATTTTACTTTTTGGGTGAAACGAATGATTCTGCGAGTACGCTTGGCAAAGTTAATAATGAAAAAGGCCGGAACAAACACGGCAAACAGCAGAGAAATAAAGCTAATGGAAATAATGGTATTCCGAATCCCTGCATACGCTTCTGCCATCTCTTTTACAGGTACTGTGCCAATGACGACATACCCCTGATCAGCAGACACAAATCGGTTCACATACATGTTCTGTTCCTTCTTCATCGCATCCATATCGGTCTGGTCAAACAGTGAATCTGCCGCTTCGACATAAGGATACCTCTTCCCGTAGTACCTGCCGCCGGAATCGAATAATACCGTGCCTTTAGCAGACAGCACTACGATATCCCCCTTCAGATTCCGCTCATAGTTATCCAGTGCACTGCCGATGCCCTTTGAGTCAAAAAAAATGAGAAACTGCCCCATATTGCGCAAGGTCTGTGTATTGTTAATGGGCACACGTATGGCATACAGTGCAGGGTCCCATAGATTGATCGCCTTGCGAATCCAGTAATTGGGTGCATTGATATTTGGCATCTCCATAGCCATCACATCGGGAATATAAGATCTCGCTACGTTGGCGTCCAGCCTGCGGAACTGCTTATACTGATTGAAGGTGAACAAGCTCTGCTTCTCGGCACTGTACAGCATCAACTGATGAATGTCCGAATTGCGGTCGATCATGTTCTGAAAATGCCTGAGCACCTCGGCCGAATAGTCGTCCCGATTGGCGTAATAACCGTTCGTCATATGCTGAGCATACTCGGCATACGAGTGGTTCATCAGATAAATAATGTTGGCAGATAAAGCCTCATTCTGATGCATATCCCGCACCATGTTCTGCACCAATTCATACTGTTGATGCATGTAGCGGTCTACATGTTCCATCGCAGCCTTCTGAATGGCCAATTCCCGGCGAATGGTGGAATCCGATACAGATAGAAAAATAAGATAGGACAGCGTAATCATCGTAACGATCGAGATCAGCGAAAAGATCAGCAGCATTTTCATAAACATATTATTTTTGAAAAAATTATTGTAAACGCTAACAATTTTCAAGCTGGCTCCCCCTTTGCTGCTCGTTTTTCTGTCTTGCATTATATCACCCGCCCTCTGACATATCCTTGTCACGCGCAACTATTCTTTAATTTATACCTCGAAATCTTTAATTTGGCCTGTAGAACAAAAACAACCCTGTCTTTTCCCTGAAGGGAATGGAGAGGGCTGTTGATCTGCTGATCTATTGATCATTTGATAATTCATTCAATCCTTATATTCCGAATGACCATGTCTGGAGCAGCCGAACAAGTAACATACTGAATTTACGGATGTCATGAAATCCAGCGGTGGAACGTACCCTTCGGAGATTTTGGCAAGAATGTGCGTGTACTCCTGTTTCTCCGTTTCCAACTGCTTGAGGTACACGGCTTGGTCGCTTTCTGTCCATTCCTCCTCACACAGCTCCGCCTGCTCTTCCTCGATATCATCCTGTTTCAATTGAATACATTGCTCCGTGATTTCAATCGCAGCTTGCATTGCATTCATTTGCACCAGGGCATAAATATATCTGCACACCCAGTCAGGTGACTTGTAGTACGTGTTCCATGACTTTTTAAACCAGTGAACCGCTTCAGAGAAGCATTGCAACTCCACATACAGCTCGGCCACATGCACTTCCCCGGCAAAATGCTCATCCTGTTCTGAAAAAGCATGCAGCATATGCTTGGCTTCATTCATTCGCCCCATTTTAATCAAACAGTAGATGTGACTGTACATCGCGTAATCCGAAGGCTCCGCACTTTGCAAAAACAACGCCGCAGCCTGATCCCATTCTCCCAGATGGTACTTGGCGACAGCAAGATTGTTGCAAGCTTCTTTGGAGGTCTCGATGGCAATCGAACGCAATAATACAGCCGCCCCCTCAGCCCATCTTTCCTCCCGAACCAAGATCTCACCCAGCAAACTGTAAGGAAAGTGTGAAGCGGGATTAAGATTCAGCGCTTCTTGAAGAAGCTTCATAGCCCCCTCTACGTTACCTTCTTCGTGATAATAGATCCAGGCCAGATTCGTCAACGACTGAACATTTCTTGATTCGCTTAATGCTGCTCTGAACAGAGCTAACGCCGCATCATACTCATTATTTTCATAACACTCGATGGCTCTTTGGTTTTTACTCAAGCGGTACGCCCCCCTCCTTGCATATGTGTGACCTGTGTACGCCCTACCTTTGAAAAAAAGCGAGCCACCTCTTGATAGGGGACCCGCCTGTATAAACGATTATAAAGTTCCTTTTTGCTTGCTGGCCTGCATCTGCTGGGCAAAACGCATCATCTCTTCAAACTCTTCCTCCGATACGCTGTCCTCATCATGGCTTATGTCTTGTACAATCGGAATTTCGGGTTTGGCTTTGGTTCCTTTGCCGTATGTACGGGTGCGGGTTCCAGCTGCTCCTGCAGCCTGCTTGCCTTTTACCTTGGCCTGATCACGAATATATTGCACAGCCTTCTCATACGTATTGACCTGCTTCAGCAGCATATTAGAGGCAATGGCCTCAACAAAATTACGGTTAATTCGCTGCTCTCCGCCCGATACAAGCAGAGCCATCAAATAGTGAATCAAGACGTTGATCACTTCTCCAGGCAGCTTGTAGCTCAGATCAATTTTCGCAAAAATATCAATCAGATTGTCCGGCACAGCTCCCGGGAAGAACGTCTGAAGCAGTCGGGTATACGGCTCGTTGCGCAGCATCATGTTGTACTGGTGAATATCACACTTGGTCGCGAACTGCGGCGGAACCTCCACATAATACTCCATCTGAACCACATGCTCTACCGGCGGCTCACCTGCATCGGCATAAGGCTGTGGCTCCTCCATGTGCTGCCGAAGTGCAACCACTTTGGCGGCTTGTACTGTCTGCTGCTCCTGACGTTTCTTCGTCTGTCTGAATTGCATGCTCGCTTTGTGCTGCAGCTCATCCAAAAGCAGCTGGCCCTGCGGATTAAAGACATCGTCCTCATCCAGCAGCCGGCATACATCCTGCACACTGAGATTAAACTTGTTCACAACATAATTGACAATCCCAAGCTGTTCATGATCAAAGCGCAGCTGTTCCACATAACGACGGTTCACCGACTCCCGCGGGAATCGTAAAATAATGTCGGCATAATTCAGCGTCATCTCTTCTGCTGCATCATTGGTGCCTGTTCGCTGCGCGGAGCTGGATACTTCGGACAAGGCCTGTTCCAGCTCATAATCAATGACATGGGTGTTCAATTCAAATATATCGTAGAAGGGAACAGAAATATTTTCTTTATTGGCAGCGGAGTAGGGCGCTTCCCCATTCTCGGCAGCCGAGAATCCGGCTCGCAGGGAGAGCACTGCAAACTTGCCAATTTTATCTCGAAGCAGCAGTGTCAAATGCTGTGTACGGAAAAACTCTGCCGGCGAGAGCGGCGGCTGCAGCTCATACTCGTAGATGTAATCGTCATTTTCGGGAGTGTACACCCGCGACGTCTGAAGAAGGCCCACAGCCTCCAGCTTGGACGCCTGCTCAACCAGATATTTACGCCCCTTCTCACTAGGCTCCAGCCCAAGGGTCATAAATAACCTGCGCTGCTGCTCCAGCGGGGAATAACCGACCTGTTCTCCGGGAAGATGCTGAAATAACAGCCGATACAAGCCGACCGCAAAAGCACCTACCATAGGCTGGTAAGCTCCTGTAAGCATGCGGTCGTCCAGGGCGCTTAGTCCAAACTCCCTGTATACGCAGTAGCGATGATGTTCGGTATAATGATGCAAATTCTTCATGCGCATAACCTGATCTCCTCTTTCCCAAAGACTGTTTTTCTATTCTATCATAAAAGTCCGATCCTCAAATGCTCAAAAACAGGTAAAAAACGGACTCGTTCTCACTCCGTTTCGTCCTAGATCGACATCGTTCACGTTTTCGCAGAATTGGGCGAATTTTCAAATAAAAATGATTCACTCCATAAAGCCGCGCTAGATTACTATAAAAGCTGTGGTCCCGGATTACAAGTGAAAATATAGTCCATTATTTACTTCATATATATGAGAAAACGCGGACAGACATTCCCCTTCTTCATAGTATAGGGAAAAGCTTTTCAAATCGAGCATGCAAAAAAAAGCCTTTCCTTTGCACGCGTATGCGTCTGCGTCAAAGGCAAGACTTTCTCCAATTTAGTAGCGGCAGCTGCCTTCACTTTCAAGCCATCAGAACATGCGATATCCGCCCAGGCGCAGCTTCTGAATCGTCCAGCCGCTAATAATGGCCCCCGCCAGTCCGGCAACTCCTGTCATATAATCTACCAGCTGGAATGATGCCAGATGTGACATGAGCGTGGACGAGTGATCCCATAAGGAATATACCACCACAGGTAAAATGACGATAACAAACAAATAAGAAGGAAACCAGGTGGTCTTCATAAGCATATTCAAAATGAAACCGATACCAAACATCATCACAAAAAATAACACCATTAACACAAGCACCGGTATAAATTGCATTGGCTGCGTTCACCTCTTCTTTCACCCATTCGGTTTTCTCTTCTGGATAGTTGTAAGTTTACCGCAAAAAATGTGGCGAAGCAACGAACTTTCTGGACAAATCTGCCGATTTTCACGAGAAGATCATTTGCCCTTCTGCTTCAGGATGGGATACAATATAACGATAAAGCACTGAACCATCCCTTACCGGGATTTGGAAATATAACCTGCAGGAGGAACAAAACCCATGAACGAAGCAGCATCAACCCTGGAGGGCTGGTATGCCCTGCATGATTTTCGCTCCATGAACTGGACCGCTTGGAAAGCAGCAGATGATGAAGAGCGTGCTGTTGCCCTGGACGAGCTTCAGGAGTTTTGGAACGAATGGAAAAACGTGGAGCAATCTTCCCAAGGCAGTACCGTAGTTTATACGGTGATTGGCCAGAAGGCAGACTTTGTCATGATGCATCTGCGTGAAACGCTGGAAGACCTGAAAGCTGTTGAGAATGCTTTTAACAAAACAACGTTTGCCAAGTATACAACAAAAGCTTACTCGTATGTCAGCGTGGTTGAACTGAGCAACTACCTCGGCAAAGAGGGCGAAGATCCGATGCAAAATCCGGAGATTGTTGCTCGTCTCAAGCCGGTGCTGCCGCAGCGCCAATATATCTGCTTCTACCCGATGAACAAAAAGCGTGAGCTGAACGACAACTGGTACATGCTGTCTATGGACGAGCGACGCAGCATGATGCGCAGTCATGGCATGATTGGTCGCAGCTATGCGGGTAAAGTGAAACAAATTATTACCGGCTCTGTCGGTTTTGATGATTGGGAATGGGGCGTTACCTTGTTCGCGGATGATGCACTGCAATTCAAAAAGCTCGTTTATGAGATGCGTTTTGATGAAGTAAGTGCACGTTACGGCGAATTTGGTTCATTCTATGTGGGAAGTCTGCTGAATGAAAGCTCATTGGAAGAAATGCTGAAGCTGTAATTGGTTTCACACATGCAGGGATCGTGCAGCTTGCCTTCTATTGAGGCAGGCTACACGATTCTTTTTAATCTCAGGACAGCAAACAAAGCACCGCGGATATATCCTTTAAGGATCGCTCTGCGGTGCTTTGTTTCATACCTATTACGTACTTCAAGCTTGATTAGGATCTGTATAATTTGAATTGTTTAATGTTTACACAAAAACGGAGAGGACAGAAAAAAACTGGAAAAGCAGAGCGGTCGCCTGAAAGCTTTCTGAAAGAAAGCTACATCGGAAGCATTCGCTGAACACCGAATTTTCCCCTTTGACAAAAGGTAATCAAAAAAAATCTGGGGATAACAGCGATTGAAAGGTTGTTCTGTCATCGGAGTGTTTCGTGTAAATTAATCTCTTTCAACTTATACAATGTTTTAATCCTGCTCCTCTTCATCCACAGCTTTCAGAGATTCCAGAAACTCGGCCGTCGCACGATCGCGATCACGACTTTTTTCCTTCAGACGCTCGATTGCTGGCAGGATGAGAATATCCACTTCCTTCTGCACGATGTAGGCGAGGTCATACTGGTTCTGTTCCTCCAGATAACCGCCAACCTGCATCAGTCCGTTGTACCGATCCAGTTCTTCCCGCGTTAACAGACCACGAACCTGCACACTGCAATGTCTCATCCGAAAAACCGTCCTTTCCTCAGGACCAGCGGAATACCTCCGATGATGAACAAATAGCGCAGATCCACCAGCTTCTTCAATTGTGCTGCCTTCCAGCCCTTATATTTCTTATCCCCAACGACAGCAATCGCTTCTCCCTTACCCAAGGAGGCAACAGTACCTTTGCTGGTGAATTCAAAAGGTTGAGGCTGCTTGTTGCGAATGGCTGCGACAATGTTCTTCGCACAGTTCACACCCTGCTGCATCGCAATCTGTGCTGTTGGTGGATACGGTCTGCCCTCCTTGTTAAACACAAGGGAGTTGTCCCCGATGACATACACATGCTCATGACCGGGAGCACGCAAGTATTCGTCCACTTTCACACGTCCGCGCATCACTTCAAGCCCAGCCTGTTCAAGTAAGGAATTGCCCCGAATTCCACCCGTCCATACCACTGTAGCCGCCTCAATCTTCTCGCCTTCTCCGACGATAACCCCGTCAGGCAGGCACTGCTTGATCGGGACTCCGATTTTAAACGTAACCCCTTTTTTCTTCAGCACATTCATGGCATGCTCGACCAGTTCGGGATCAAACCCCGGCAGTGCAGATGGAGCCGCTTCCACGTTATAGATGTGTACATGCTTGGGATCAACGTCAAACTCCTTGCACAGCTGCGGGATACGGTCTGCCAGCTCGGCAACAAATTCAACGCCGCTAAAACCCGCTCCGCCCACAACGAACCGAATACGGTTTCGTTTGTTATCGTTTTTGTACATGGCAAATTGATATTCGATATGTTCACGGATCAGCCTCACCGAGTTGATGCTGCGAATGGTCATGGCATGCTCAAGCATGCCTGGTATGCCGAACGTTTCCGGCTCTCCGCCAAGTGCAATAATCAGATAATCGTAAGACAAGGTGCCGTCTTCCAGGATGACCTTGCGATCCTGAAGCCGAATCTCCTTCACGGAGGATTTCACCAGATCAATCTTGAACTCGTCAATCAGCTTGGAAATAGACACTCTCGCGTGTTCGATTTTATCCGTGCCGGCTGCCGGCATATGTAGATGTGTAGTAATATAATGATAATCATGCCGATTCACTAATGTGACGTCAGCTTCGTTATAGTTCAGTTCCTTCTGCAGCCGCTGGGCTGTCAGAATTCCGCCATATCCCGCTCCGAGAATGACGATTTTGGGAATGCTGCTCATGTCTGTACCCCTTCCGGTTTTGCTCGCACCCTCCCTTCAACAGGTGGAATGCAATACACTTCCTTAAAATGCTCTTACTTACAAGTATTGATGAGGTCTTATCCATTATGACGAGAAATGTAAACTTCGTGAATGTATTTGAAATTCTATACGCATATCATCGATTTAAGTTGTGAAATTAACCACAAGTTTCCACAAAACGCGAGGTTGTTCCGACCTGACATCATCACTCTAATTTTGACAAAAAAAACACATAGTACAGGTCAAGGATATCTGTATTTCACGTAAAGATCAAGGTTTTTTTTGTTATTTTTCATAACCTTTCATTTCCAATTTCACCCTATTCTCATCTGATCTTCATCAATTATTCTCAGATTCGTGATGCAGCTAACTTTGCAACCCTGATTACACCGTTTATAATAGGAAGGACAGTTTGACACCCATGCAGATTATGTGACGTAATTTGCAAAAATAAAACCTGTTCCTTACCTATTAAAATAAGAAAGGTGTTGTTAATTGTTGACTGCACAAACTTCCGGTCATGAAATGACCGATCTGCTTATTATCGGCGGAGGTCCTGCTGGGCTATTCGCTGCATTTTACGGAGGTATGCGTCAGGCTTCCGTTACACTCGTTGAAAGCATGCCTCAGCTTGGCGGACAGCTTGCAGCTCTTTATCCGGAAAAGTACATTTATGATGTAGCCGGCTTCCCGAAAGTAACAGCTCAGGAACTGGTGAATAACCTGATTGAGCAAATGAGCCATTTTAACCCGAACATCCGCCTGGAAGAAAAAGTGGTTTCGGTCGAGAAAAAGGAAGAACAGCATTTCATCGTAAAGACAGATGAGAATGAATATCATGCCAAAGCGGTTATTATTACGGCTGGTGTCGGAGCATTTGAACCTCGTCGCCTTGAACTCGAAGGTGCAGCCAAGTTTGAAAAAACAAATCTGCATTACTTCATCAGTGATTTAAACGCTTTTGCAGGTAAAAAAGTTTTGATTAGCGGCGGCGGAGATTCCGCTGTAGACTGGGCGCTTATGCTGGAGCCGATCGCTGAGCAGGTTACACTGATTCACCGCCGGGACAAGTTCCGTGCCCATGAGCATAGTGTGGAAAACCTGATGAATTCCAAGGTTAACGTAGTAACACCGACCGAAATTACCGAGCTTCATGGGGATGACACGATTACAAAGGTCACTCTTGCTCACGTCAAAACGAAGGAAACTCAGGAGATTGAGGTGGATGATGTCATCGTTAACTTCGGCTTTGTTTCCTCCCTTGGCCCGATCGCGGAATGGGGAATCGAGATTGACAGCAATTCTATCGTTGTAGACTCCCGTATGGAAACATCAATTCCTGGCATCTTTGCTGCGGGCGATATTACGACTTATCCAGGCAAGCTTAAACTGATTGCTGTCGGCTTCGGTGAAGCGCCTACGGCAGTGAACAATGCCAAGGTATACTTCGATCCTGAGGCGAAGCTTTCTCCAGGACACAGCAGTAATATGAAACGTTAATTGAACGATAATCACATCTTATGTGGTAAAACCAATCGCATAATTGGTACAAAAAAGGGTATCTTACTCCTGAACGATTCCATAATCAGGAGGGATACCCTTGTCTTATATATGCCCGCTGTGTAACGGTCTGGTTGTACCGGAGCAGGCTTGTCCCCACTGCCTCCAGGGACTGTCAGAATGCGGCAAATTGGAAGACTACACCGGACCATACAGCCCCTACGAACTTCAGACTTCCTCTGACATGGCAGACGAAACCGAGAGCGTTTGCAATCACCTGATGTATTGTCACCATTGTCAGACAAGCATCGTACAGCCTGTCTCTTTATGGGACTTGTCCGGAAACCTGTAACATTGCCTGCAATGAGGATCTCTAGTGAAGAATGGCAGATACGTTGGTATCCAGTTTGCGCTTATGGATTTCTGCCAATAGCAGCGCGATGAAATCTCGTTCGAGATCCAGTTCGATCGCTTTATGGTAGGAATCCAACAACATCTCATCGGATAACATAGCCATTTCCCGCCACAACCTTTCCTTTATTTTCCTCAAAACTATCATATCAGAGATTCTCAAAGAGAACAAGCGTTCTTGTTATCCACAACATCATGTGGAAATCCTGTGTATAGATTGTTGATAATTGGAAAAAACATAGAATATATAACAGTGGATAATGTGGACATTATTTATACACAGGACATATGAGTACCCTATTAGAACTACGAATAGACAAAAATTTAGAACTATTTTCATATTTTCCAGCGTTTCTCGGAATGTATTACCCAAGATTGAAAATTTTCAAACGCTTTTCTTACCATTCCTCTTGTATATACTATCGGTTTTTCCTGAATTTTCTTTAGTCTTTTTGCCTATTTTCATTGAGGTCTGGTATTCACTTCCAGAATCCATATTTTCCCTGAGTGATCCAGCCCGTAGTCAAAACCCAGCTGGCCTATGCCTGGAAGTTGACTTTCCATGATATGTGTACAAGTCAACGTCAAAGAACGCATCTCCCGACGTTTGTACCGATTCGCAATATGAGGCAGTGATAATGCCAGCGCCCTTTTGCCGGACAGCATCGTTCCTCCCCTGCTCAGATTGGTTACGCACAGACCGGGACGAGCCCATCTTCCGACCAAAGAACGAAATACCCAGCCCTGCTCAGTCTTGACCACCTTGACTCGATAGTCCACAGGTCTTCCGTGGATCGTGGCAAGATGAATGCCTTGCTGAATCAAATATTTACGTCTCGCCTTCACTCGCAAGAGAGAACGATACATCTGCCCGAAATTGTTAAATGAACGGCTAATGTTGACATGTGTATATCTGTAAACTCCGCCGCTCCGGGACACTCTGATAACACCATATCCACCACCGCCAACAATCGGTTTAATATATACCATTCCATAACGGTGGAGCATGTAGAGCAGATTGCCTGAATTAAATGCCTTCGTCTGCGGAATATGGGCAGCAGCGACCGGATATTTCATTAAAAGCGCCGTCTTGCGCCATTTGCTTGCTAATTGTCTCGACATAGGTTGATCTCCTCTCTCCAAACAATGGTCCTACCTTATACATACTCAACCCATGATCGGTTTTCTTGGATGATTGTCCAAGGCAGGGGCCCCTTTTCCAGGGAACCTGTCCCGCTTAGATTCGAGGAATACGAGACAACAGCCGCTCAGCTTTTCAAACGCTTCAATCTGTCGTATGCTACTAAAGAATGACTTGTAAAGGAAAAATGAGGATTTAAGGAGCGTTCAGAAGACATGGAAGCATTTTTCAAATCACTGTACGGTGTAGCCTATTTCGCAATGTCTATCGTTCTGGTTGCGGTGACGATACTTCTCTTTGTCATCGGTATTCGTCTTTTTATCAAAAAACGCAATCGAGGCTTTGCCCTGAGCTGCATATTGTTTGCCTGTTTCATCGTCTTTATCATCGTTGTTATGCTGACCACGCCCTTCTCTGCCTCGCCTCCAGGCTCACCGGAAGCGATGGCTGCCCTGTACCGTTACGGGTAACTGAACCTCTGTAGAAGGAGATATTTATGACACAACATCAAACACTTGGCATTGTTGATATCGGCTCCAACTCCATTCGACTGGTCATCTATGAGTTACATGACGAGGGAGCCTACCGCATTATTCATGAAGACAAATATGCCGCCAGACTCAGTGGAGTTGTCGAACCGGACGGTACAATCCAGCGGTCTTCACTGAATACGGCCGTAACGATTCTGCGTCAATTCAGAGCTACCTGCGAGTCTTACCAGACCTTGGACATTCGCGCCGCTGCTACAGCTGCCATCCGCAATGCGGTCAATGCGGCACAGATTATCCAGTGGCTCGAGAGTGAAACGGGACTTACGATTGAATGTGTCTCCGGCGACCGGGAAGCCTACTACGGATTTTTGGGTGTCATTCAGTCCATTGAGCTGACAGACGGATTTGTGGTAGATATCGGGGGCGGCAGTACAGAAATTACGGTATTCCGCAATCGCCAAAGATTGCACAGCGTCTCCCTGCCCATCGGGGCTGTAAATTCCCATGCGCGTTACGGTGGCGAGGATGAATGGACCGAAGAAAATGAACAGGCGCTGTGCGATGAGGTCATTGCTGCATTGCAGGATCAGGACTGGATCGGAAAGCATCCGGGGCTGCCGCTAATCGGATTGGGCGGCACGATGCGTACTCTGGCAAAAGTCGAACAGAAACGAATTCAATACTCGCTGCCGATTACACATCACTATGAAATTGGTGAGGAAGCGATGGAAAATATCGCTCGTACCTTGCCCTACCTGACCTCCGCTCAACGAAAAAAGGTGCCTGGCCTTGCCAAAGATCGGGCAGATATTATTGTGCCGGGTGTACTGATACTGCGCACCGTCTTCCGTCTCATTCAAGGAGATCGTTATGTCGTAAGTGGAGCCGGGTTGCGGGATGGACTGCTGAGAGATTATTTGGCTTCTGGTCAACCTGCAGCTCCAGATGCTCTGAAAGACAGCATTCGTAATTTCCTTCACTTCGGCCCGCCGATTCCGCGGAAGCGTCTGCAGCGTATTTATGAGGATATGGTTACGTTGTACACAGCGCTGCAGGGAGCTGCTCCTGATGCATCGGAAGATCATGTTCTGTACACTGCCTCCATGCTGCATATGGCTGGCAAGCAGATTAACTTTTTCCGCTACACACAGCACTCGGCATACTGGATTATGAACGCAAGCATTTACGGACTCTCTCATCGGGAAACCATTCTTAGTGCCATTGCCGCTGACTATCACCCGAAAAAAAGAACACCTCAGCTCATTCAGAAGCATGAGGACATTCTGAACGATTCGGATGTACGGCGCGCTCATCGAATCGGCTCGCTGCTGCGTGCAGCCGAAGCCATAAACCGCGCTGAGAGCATCGCCGCCATACATGCACACGTAGAAAAAGACTCGCTGCTGGTCACGTTGACCTGTACAGACGAGCCTCTTCTGGAATTGAACGGCCTGGAAGATGCCGTCAAAGATGTGCAGGAAGCTTGGGGAATTACGTTAAAACACTCCATTCAGCAGGCTTCCAAGGGATAATCCCCATCGCCTCCGTCTGACTTCTCAGCGGGGGCTTTTCATTTTTTACAAATACATAATTGCCGTTTGGCATAAGCTGTCTTGCCTTCACATTGTCGTTCAGAGACAGATTCAGTATATCCACCAGCATCTTCTTCAATGTCGGATCAAATACAGGACACATCAGTTCAATGCGCCGGTTCAAGTTTCGTGACATCCAGTCTGCACTTGAGATGAAAACGTCTGGATTCCCATCATTTTCAAAATAAAACAAACGTGAATGCTCAAGGAAACGATCCACGATGCTGATCACACGAATGTTCTCGCTCAGTCCTTCTACGCCTGGACGCAGGCAGCACACTCCACGCACAATCAGATCAATCTGTACTCCAGCCTGGGAGGCAGCATAGAGCTGATCGATGATATCCTGATGGGATAAGGAATTGATCTTCGCAATAATTCTTGAACGCATGCCTTTCAAGGCATGCTCGGTCTCACGCTGGATCAGAGCAAACAACTCGTCCTTCATCCCATCCGGCGCAACACGGAAGGCCTGCAGCGCCTTGGGTCCGGAGTATCCGGTAATCTCGTTAAATAGCTCGGATGCATCTTCCCCGATTACAGGGTTAGAAGTGAACAGCCCAACGTCTGTATACACTTTGGCCGTGCTCTCGTTATAGTTCCCTGTGCCAACGTGAACATAACGACGCAGCCCCTGCTGCTCCCGGCGTACAACGAGAATGATTTTGGCATGTGTTTTCAGGCCTACCAGACCATACACGACGTGACAGCCGGCCTTTTCCAGCTTGCGTGCCCAAGCAATGTTGCGCTCTTCATCAAACCGCGCTTTCAGCTCCACCACTACCGTGACCTGCTTGCCGCTCTCAGCTGCAAGAGCTAGTGCAGGAATAAGTCTCGAATCGCCATTTACCCGATACAGCGTCATTTTGATCGCCAGAACCTGCGGGTCCTCCGAAGCCTCCAGAATAAAGTCCGTTACCGGCTCGAACGATTCATAAGGATGATGAACCAGCACGTCCCTTTTGCGCAGCAGTTCAAAATGACTCTCTCTTGGCACAAACTCTGGCGGGTAAACGGGCTGCACCGCACTGTACTTGAGATGAGAGAAGCCGTCGAGACTATCTACAAATCCAGCGAGGAAGCTGAGATCCAGCGGTCCATCAATTTCAAAAATCGGGTCCTGAATCTCAAATTCATCCTGCAGCTCCTGCAGTGCGTCACTGCGGAAGTCTTTGCATACTTCCAGCCTGACAGGTGCCCCGCGACGTCTGCGCCGCAGCTCTTTTTCAATCGCCTCAAGCAGATCTTCAGCTTCCTCCTCGTTAATCGAAAGGTCAGCGTTACGCGTCACTCTGAACTCCTGCACAGCCAGCGACACATATCCGCTAAAAAGGGTATGAACATGATGTTTGATCAGATCCTCGATCAGAATGAATGTTTTCTTCTTGCTGTTCGCCCGCAGAGGAACCTTCACAATACGAGGAAGATTGGAAGGCACCTGCACAATGGCCATAAAGGGCTCGCCATCCTGCTCGTCTTCCTTTTGCAGCATAACGGATAGATAAACGGACTTATTGTGTACCAACGGGAACGGACGGCTCTGGTCAATCGCCATCGGGGTTAGCACCGGGAAAATAATGTCATGATAATATTGATCCATTGCTCGCTGCTGTGTCACGTTAAGATCGACATACTCCTGAATAAGCACGCCCTTCTTGGCGAGAAGGCGAATGAGTTCATGATACGTTTTATATTGCTCCGCGACCATGGCCCCGGTTCGTTTAATCAATCTGCGGTATAACCCCGAAGGGGTGTAACCTGTGAAGTCTTTTTGCGTAAATCCAGCCTTGATCTTCTCTTTGGTTTCCGCCAGTCTGACACTGACAAACTCATCCAGATTGCTGGCAACGATGCCAAGAAACCTCATGCGCTCCAGCATCGGCGTTGTAGAGTCCTGAGCCTCCTGAAGCACACGTCTGTTAAATTCAACCCAACTCAAATCACGGTTAACATAATTGCCTGTTTTAATGTCCTTATGCATGTCTGGCCTCCGAATGTGATGCATGTCAATTCTTATTCGAACTTCTTCTATAATTGTACTATTCGTAATCGACTCCAAGCGTCATCGGAATGTTAACGGGGTGTTAAATTTATGTAAATGATAACTCATGACCGCAACTTTTTCCATCCCTTTACAAAGCGCAATAGACAAGGTAAAGTGAACTACAGTGTGATTTGATCGGCTGTTGTTATTATTCCATATTAAAGTCATTTAAAGGAGTCTCCCATGAAATCGAACAAACCTAGAACGCTGCAAAAAAATATTGAATTTTTCACCGCTGCCCTGTCTCAATGTGTAGTTACCGCATGGCAGGAAGATCCGGCAGGTGTATATTGTGAAGTGGGCCGCGGCATCGTGGAGCGCATCAGTGATGAAAGTGTGCGAATCCGCAATGAAAATGGTACAAAGAGCCATTACGCACGCGAAACAACGATGTTTCAAACCGAGAAATAATTTTTGCGTAATTATGAAAAAAAGACTAGCTTTCCGAAACAGAGTGTTGTATACTCTTGCCACAAGGAAAGGAGGTGCGTCAACATTTCTAATCACATGTTGAACGTGTCCCTTACCCGATCCACTAGCTCCAATTAACAGGAGACTGATGGAGGCGCGGGATACGGATCAATGTTTCAAAAAGCGCCACGGGTAGAAAAGCCGTCTTCGGACGGCTTTTTGTTTTGCCTTGTTTCCTCTTAAACCGGAGCCAGAAGAGAAAGAGTGGTTAATAAAACAACCAAAATATTGCAAAACGACCCTTTAGCAGCTTGAATTCAGACGGCTATAATGAGGATGCAGTACATCTTATAACCGAGGAGGCATGTTGTAATGTTCAAAAATGTAAGGGGTTTCAAAATTAAAACAAGTATTCTGCTGGCTTTTGTTTTGTTATTTACTGCTGTCCTGCTGCCTGCAGGCCAACACGCCAGCGCCGCACCGAGTTTTGCCAAGGGAGCTGACATCAGCTGGGTTCCCGGCATGGAAGCTCAGGGATACAAATGGAAGGATAAAAACGGGGTACAACGTGATATTATTGATATTTTAAAAAATGATTACCAGATCAACTCCGTTCGGATCCGGGTGTTCGTTAATCCATCGAATGATTATGGTAACGGCTATATGAATAAAGATCGTGCAGCCGCTCTTGCACAGCGTGCCAAAAATGCAGGCATGAGTGTTATGCTCACACTTCACTACAGCGATTCCTGGGCAGATCCAGGTCAACAGACCAAACCGGCTGCTTGGAAAAACTACACCTTCCAACAGCTGATGGATGCTGTATGGAACTATACGCGCGATGTAATGACAACGATGCAAAGCAAGGGCGTTACGCCGGATTGGGTACAGATCGGTAACGAAACGAGCAACGGCATGTTATGGGATGACGGAAAAGCCTCGGTTAACATGAAAAACTATGCATGGCTCGTGAACACCGGACATAATGCTGTAAAATCCATCAGCAGCGGTACCAAAACGATCGTACATCTGGCGGGTGGCGACGACAATGCGCTGTATGTCTGGAATATTGGCGGCCTTATCAACAACGGTGCTAACTTCGACATGATTGCCATGTCACTTTACCCTTCCGCTTCCGGCTGGAATACGGCTGTGACCAACACGGTTAACAATGCAAAGGATATGATAAATCGTTATGGCAAAGAAATCATCATCTCCGAAATTGGCATGGATAACAATCAGGCGGCAGCAGGCAAAAGCTTCGTAGCTGCGATGAAAAATCAAATTCGCAATCTGCCAAATGGCAAAGGTAAAGGCGTATTCTACTGGGAGCCGCAGGCTACACCTGGCTATAACGGTGGATACGGCAAAGGCGCTTGGCAGTCCAATATGATGCCAACGGCTGTCATGGAAGGGTTTATTGACTAAGGCACGGGGTTAGAAGCACCTGGGAGGGAGCTGCGGGTGGACGTTCCGGGGGCGGGGCGTTCTTCCGCTGGTTGTCCTCGGATTTTTTTATTCCCCTGATATGGGAGAAATCCGATGACAAACGCGCACGCTTCGCTTCTACAGAATCGCTCCCGCCCCCTCCACTACGCGCTGCTCCTTGGAGTATTGCTTCTAAAACGTGCTTTCGCTTGGCACGGGAGCAGGGTAAAAGCAGAAGGCGCTGTCCTTTAGGGATAGCGCTTTTTTGCGTTGAAAAGCGTGGTTGGACATAAATGGCCTTTTGCATCACAGAAGAATATAATAGTTTTATTATGTTTACATAGCGTTGTCCAAGTTGCATGAAGGGGGAAACAGGAATGAGCTTTCTAAAAGGATTAGGGCAGTTTGCCGGAGAGGTAACTGGGAGAGTGCTTGGTGGCAGCGTCAGGGTTGTTGGCGAAGTTACAGGCAGTTCCTTTATTAAAGAAATCGGGAACGGTGTAGAGAAAGCTACGATTAATACGGGTAAAACGGTAGGACAATTGGCCAGCGGCACATATGATTTGGCCAGTGGAGTCATTCGAAAGGATGACGGGGCGATCCAGGCAGGCTTTACCGATCTGGAAAATGCCGTTAATGATACCGCCAAAGGTGTCGCTGTCTCTGCAAAATATGTATATAACAGCGGAAAGGACGTTGTCATGGGCATTAAAGAAGATGACGTAAATCGAGCCAAGCTTGGCGCCAAACATCTCATTGCTGCTGCTGCCGTGACAACGCTCGCTGTCGGGGTACTGGATGCTGTAGATGGTGCAGATATCGATCCGGATGAAGGCACTTAATAAGACTCCTTCCATTCCAATAAACGGACGGAATCAGCCTAACACTCACATCATCACCATAACAACCAAAAGACATACAGCAAAGCTCAGGACAGCAATTACCGCCTGAATGCAGCTGAAGGACAGGTTTTCAATCCAGATCATGTGTTTTCTCTGCACAGCATATGAATAGACAAAAGCGGGGAGCACAACCGGAAGATACTGATAAAGATCAGGGCCATCCGTGCTCGGGAGTATTTTGTTGATATAAATAAGTGCTGTTTCATTAACGATCAGCGCAGCATAAATAACACCAATGATCATTGAAAAAATAAAGGGAGATATGAGACGCATTGCTTTTCTTTGTTGCATGAAAGGACCATTCTTCTGGCTAGAATTATCGTGCATTATACAATCACCGCCCCTTCTTACTTCACCGTTTGACGAAGAAACGTTTTCTCCTGAAAAGCCCGGTAGTTCAGCAGCCCCGCAACGATTGCAAGGATCGTCAAAGCCGCTGCAAACAGATAGAGATTCACAATTCCAATGTATTCTGCAAGCCAGGCCATACCCAGTAAAGAAATGCAGAATACGAGATGCATCATCGAGGCTTGAGCAGACAACACTTTGGGCAGCATTGGAGCTGCCACACTGCTCTGAATCAAAGTGCGGCGATTAATCATGGCAAGCTCGGCGAATGGGCCCATAAGCATAACCAGGATTAATGCAGCGAGCGGCTGTGAATTCATTGCATATATTGCGGTCAATACGCCATACCCTGCCATGCCCAGCATCATCACTCCGAAATATCGGCGTCCAATAACTTTGGCCAGAGCAAGCACCAGCAATCCACCGCCAATTGTACCGGCAAAATAAGCCGCATTAATGAAGCCCCACCATTCTTCTCCTTGACCAAGTGCCACCTGGACAAAAGCTAGCGTAAAAGCACCAACCCAGATAGAGCCACCCAGCATATCGATCATATCCATGAACGTAAGCACACGCAAACGCGGTGTTTTCCAGATCATTTTCCAGCCTTCCGTTAATGTCTGCCACCGGTTTGTGTCCGTTTCCGCAGTAAACTCAGCTGACTTTTGCAATTTACCTTTCGCCGCCAAGTCTGCAGGATCTAGCTCTTTGACGCCAAGTGTGAATGCAGCTGCTAAACCATAAATAACAGCTGTAACCAACAGCGTTGGGCTGGACCCGATCCACGCAACAATTATTCCGCTCAGACCCCAGCCGGCGAACTGCACAACTTGGTCACTGACACTCATGAGTCCATTGGCTTTGAGTAATCCTTGCTCATGTGTCACCAACCGTGGTATCAGCGCATTACGAGCCGGAGTTGTCCATCCATCGAGAAAAGACATCACAAATATAAGCGAGAATACAAGCAGCAATGAGGAGGAATCCCCATTAAGTTGTAGATACAAGGCGAGACAAATAAACAGCAGAAACTGCCCTGTTTGTGACAATAAAAGCAGCTTGGACAATTGAAAGCGTTGAATGAGCAGCGGTGCAGCAAGGCTGCTTAACATCTGGGCTCCGCTGCGCATCAAGGGCAACAGTGCTGCTGACACAAGTGAGTTGGTACGGTCCAGCACCATCACCGTAAGGGCCATAATATATAACACATCAGCAGCATTTGCTGCCGTCTGGGTTGTCCAAAGATAATAAAAGGGACGTGTTAAATAAGAAGACTTCATGGACATGTTTCTCCGTTTCTATACTTGGTTATGAAAAAGCGTTAATGGATGCTCTTTATTAGATATGATATTCCCAGTAATCTGCTTCATCACATCCCGATCACGCAGCTCCAGTGATTCCGAATTGCATAGTTCCACAGGTGTGATCCACTTCGCATCTGCAATTTCCACTGCATCCAGCTTCAGCGAACCACCCATAATTTCACCGAGAAAATGAAACAAAACCACTTGCTGCTGCAAGCTGCTTATGAAATTGTACACTCCTGTCGCCGCTGTCAGTTTAACATCATATCCCGTCTCTTCTCTCGCTTCCCGGCGCGCCGCTTCCATTAGCTCTTCCCCATACTCCACTCTTCCTGAGGGGAAATTCCAGGTATTCCGGACAGACGCCTTGTTCTCTTTGATGATAAGCACCTTACCCTCATGCAGGATCGAAACACTAACAACCAACATAATTCCATGCTGCTTCATTATTACAAACATCCTCCGCGATCCGAAATTTTCCACTCCTATAATTAGAACATACGTTCCTTAATTTGTAAATAAAAGAATCATTCAAACTTTCTTTTATCTATACACAACAGTAAAAAAAACAGCCCTCTCCATCCTTAAGGACGGAAAGGGCTACGCGATAATATCTTATTACTTTTGTAATTCAATTACACTGCCTTTGCCATTTTGGCCGCACGCATTGATGCAGCAGCATAGACAACAAGTGCTGTCCAGATCAGAGCAAAACCACCGAGCAATACGGGCGATACAAATTCCTTAAACACAAATATGCTTAGAATCAGCATGATGGTTGGACCGATATACTGAACAAACCCGAGCGTAGACAGCGACATACGCGCAGCTGCCCGTGCAAAGAACAGCAGTGGCAGTGCCGTCACAACACCGGAGAGAAGCAATTCAAAAAACATCGTCGGAGGTAGCGTCCAGGCTGTTGTTTGACCAGCAATACCCAGGTAAATCCAGTATCCTAACGCAAGGGGCAGGACAATTGCGGTCTCTGACAACAAACCGACCGATGCATCCTGTTTAATTTTTTTCTTCGCCAAGCCGTATAGACCAAATGACGCTGCCAGAGATATGGCAATCCACGGGAAACGCCCATAGTCGATGGCAATAATCAGCACCGCAACTGCCGCGATAGCGATGGCAAGCCATTGTCCCCGGTTTGGTTTTTCATGAAGAAACACTACGGCAAGCAGCACGTTCAGCAGTGGGTTCAAGTAGTAACCGAGGCTGGTCTCTACAACATGACCGTTGTTAACGGCCCAGATAAAGATCAGCCAGTTGATTGCAATTAGCAGCCCGCTGGCCGTAAGCGGCAGCAAAAGCGAGCGGCTGGTCCAGATTCGTTTGACATCACTCCAGCGGCGCTGAATCGCAACCAATATTCCCATAAATACAAATGACCACACCACACGGTGTGACAAAATTTCACCTGCCGGCACATCATTAAACAGCTTCCAATATAGCGGGAGCACGCCCCACATGATATAAGCAATAATCGCATTAATTAATCCGTTGTTCATGATTCCTACCTCTCTTTTTGTTCTCTCTTTCTATCTCTCATGTCTCAACGGATTATACGCCCGGCTACTTGCATAAGTAAAGAAATACTTATAAAAAAACAAAACATTGTGCAGCTGAATGGATCCCAGCCGACATTGTCTTATGATTTTTTGTTATTTCTCTATTTTGCTGACCAAAATAATGTATAGTAAAAAAAGCTTTAGGAGGCTAAAATCATCATGTCAAAGAGAAGAGGTTGATGTCTTTATTCAAAGCTTGCCGGAGGACGTGTCTTTGGCAGACCGGGTGAAACGGACGGCTGGATGTATGGTGCAGGCTTTGCCGATCTGGATGGCCACCGCTGGAATCTGTTGTATATGGATGAGAGCAAGCAAAGCTAGGGGACGAATCTCGACCTGAACCACTTCCGAAATTCGGAACTCGTTCTATAAAAAAAATAAAAAGACACTCGTCTGAGCGTCTATATGCTGGTATAATTTAATATGTACAGCCAATTTGTGGTGGGTATAGACAAGCCTCCAGTGGGAGGTGATGTCTATGAACTTCGCTTTTTCCGATGTTCTCATGTTCGCAACTTTTGTGCTTGCGCTCCTGACTTACATTGACAAGAAGAAGAAGTGACTCGCCACAGGTTGACGGCCTTGCGGGGCGGGTCACTTTCTAAGTTACACTACGGGAGGAAGCCCACCACAAATGAAAAGCTGTAGGAGTAGCCCGGCCAGGCTACTCTTATTTTTGTCTTGCTTCCATTTTATTAAACATCTGTGGACTTTACAACCATTAGAATGCGGAAAAGTTATTATTAAAACGCTCAGCCGTCAGTTGTTTTCACTTTTTTTCTCATACTTTTGCTGAACATCATCTTCAAATACGCTATGCAGCTGCATACCGCTGCTCAAAATATAAACGGACACCGATCTCATTCTGATCCGTGTCCGTTCATATTTTATCACTTACAATCCGTTACTTCGCTTCGCCTACCACAGTAAAGCGCTGATTTTGATGCTGCGGATTTTCAATCTCATCCACAAGCGCAATCGCATAATCCGCATAGCTGATGTAGCTGTTGCCTTCACTGTTCACCATAATTACATCGTTACCTGACTGATACTTGCCAGTACGCACGCCTTCTGGATTGAAGAATCCAGCCGGGCTAAGGAATGTCCATTGAATACCGGAAGATGCTTGCAAGTCTTGCAAGTTTTTGCCTTGGTTAGTCGCTGTTGCTTTGTATGCATCAGGGAATCCTGGGGATTCTACAACACGCAATGTTTTGGACTCGTCCGTGAACAAACTTCCTGCACCACCCACAACGATCAGGCGTGTATTTGGAGCATCTTTCAAAATGTTAATCAGAGCTTGTCCCACCTCAACATGCAGGTTTTCTTTCCCTGCCGGGGCTCCAAAAGCATTCACAATGACATCAAAGCCTTGCACGTCTGAAGCCGTGAGATCAAATACGTCTTTTTCCAATACATTCAGACTCTTGTCTTGCAGTTTGGATGCGTTACGCACAATTGCCGTTATTTCATGTCCCCGGTCCGCCGCCTCTTTCAAAATGATGCTTCCTGCTTTACCTGTTGCGCCAATAACTGCAATTTTCATCAACAATCTCTCCTTTAAAATGAAGGTTATTCAGACTATAGCTGTTTTTGAATTTCATAATGTAACTATAATTGTTACAACTAATTCTGTCAACCAGTTCATTTTCTTATTTTTAACCACAACAAGTAAAATATATGTGGATTCGTGAAACTTTGAAAGAAAATGCTTGTCATCGTTTTTTTCTCGCGGCGGAGGAGAGCCGAAAACGTGGGGAATTACATTCCTCGGTACTTAGCGGCGGCTGTGAATATTGTAAACGGCATCTACTCGCTTGGCAGTCAGGGGACGGTTAAGAAATTGATATGTCTTGCCATGATCGTCGTCGGTGTCGCTTCTATATGGGTCGGAGCCCGTCTTAGTGCTCGTCACGCATCCCGGCGCAGTTTAGCCATCTCACTGTCTATTGTGATAATCGTGCTAAGGCTTATCGAATTTGCCGTCTGGCAGATTTGACGATTTTAAACGACGCCGCCAAGCTGATGGGCCCGTGGGTATTACAAGCGTTGGCTCATTGATACGTACCTCCTCCATAATCACTTTCATAGTGGTTATGGAGTTTTTTTGAATATCGGATTCTTTTTTTACTTCCCATCATTTCAAATAAAAAAGGACACACTTCCGCGCGAAACTCTTCGCTGGAAATGCGTCCTGCTATTTTTGCAAATCACTACTCAAAAAACACGTTCAGACCCGCCCAGATTAACAATCCTTATCCGGTACCCCAGCTTCTTCTCTCGTACGGAAAGAAGAACCGCAGCCGCATGTGGCTACTGCATTCGGGTTATGAATGGTGAAGCCGCCAGACATGCCGGATTCTTCAAAATCAATTTCGAGTCCATTCAAATATTTCACATTTTCCTTCTCCACAACAACCTTCATGTCATGAATTTCCATATATATATCCTCATCGGACTCTTTATCGTCAAAGCCCATGGCGTACGAAAATCCGGTACAACCGCCCGGTGCTACGCCAAGACGCAGGAACATTCCGGGTGTCTCTTGCTGTGCAAGCATCTCTTTCAATCGGTCAGCAGCCGTTTCGCTAATGTTAATCATGCCAGGTCACTCTCCTTTTCATCGACTCTTCCCTTTAAATTATACTCCACCCCGTCAAGGGGCTCAAGTCATGTTTGCCCGTTTCCGCGTTCACCCTGGACTCCTTTTTCTTCCCAGTGTATTGAACCCCCGGGACGCGAGGTTTATAATGGATAGGTGGTCACTCTGAAAATGTCAATATTTTGCCATGACTTATGCGGATGATGGTCATATATAGAGTTGTAATTTTTTTCACATTTCGAGACTGTACTGCAGTCCCCAATGCATAGAGAGTCGCCAGACTCATTTTGGAAAAATGAAACTTTCGCATGCAGCACAAGCTGCACCGGGTAATAAGAGTTAGTCTTTCACAAAGAAGGCGGCAGTTGACCGCATCTTTGCTATGTAGTTCTGCTTAGAAGCCCTACACATCACAACTCGAATTCCGGTAAAGAACAGGAGGAAACAGCATGTCTACATTGGTAACACCGTTCACAGACAAAAGAATGGCTGAAATCGTTGAGAAAGTGCAGAACGGCGTAAGGCTGAGCGTAGAAGACGGCGTCTATCTGTACCAAACAGATGATCTGCTGACTTTGGGCCAGCTGGCCAATGAGGCCAATCTGCGAAAGAATGGCAAGAAAGTTTATTTTATCGAGAACATGAGCCTTTATTTCACCAACGTATGCGAAGCTCGCTGCGCGTTTTGTAATTTCCGCAAAGACCAGGGTGAGGAAGGCTCTTATACGTTATCCGGTCCTGAGATGATCGATTACGTGGAACAGCATATTCATCCGGGTGTGCGTGAATTCCATATCGTAGGTGGACATAACAACCATGTTCCTTTTCAATATTATGTCGATTCGCTGCGTGCTTTAAACGAAAAATATCCGGATGTTACGCTGAAGGCATACACTGCGGCAGAGATTGATTTCTTCACCCGCATCAGCGGCCTGAGCATCAAGGAAGTGCTGCAAGAGCTGCAAAAGGCTGGCCTGAAGTCCCTGACGGGCGGCGGCGCAGAGATTCTGTCGGATGAATATCGCAAAAAAATGCGTGTAGATAAAGCGAACGTAGATCGCTATCTCGAAGTTCACCGTACTGCTCATAATCTGGGCATGCGTACACATACTACGATGCTTTATGGCTCCATCGAGTCCTACGAGGATCGTGTTAACCACATGGCACAGATTCGTGAATTACAAGATGAAACCAACGGATTTATGGTGTTTATTCCACTGTCCATGCAGCCAAAAAGCAAATCTGCAAGCATTATGCGCCGCAACTCTGCGTATGAGGATCTCAAAACGATTGCAATCAGCCGCCTGATGCTGGATAACATTCAGCACGTGAAGGCTTATTTCATTAATATTGGTCCGCAGCTGACACAAGTAGCGCTGAGTTTTGGTGCATCTGACGTGCATGGTACCATTGTACGCGAGAAAATCAGTCACGCTGCTGGCGCACTGACACCGGAAGGGCTGACACGCAAAGAGCTGATCTGGCTCGTCAAAGGAGCAGGTCGTATTCCTGTTGAACGGGATACGTTCTACAATGAAATCCAGGTCTACGAATAGTTCTGTTCCCTCACAACAATAATAATCTGAAACAATAATTAAAACAGCAAAGGCATCACTCATCCAGGAACGAAACCTTCTTTAATCAGGGGCACGTTTTATACAGAGTGATGCTTAACTGTGGTCTCATATCTCAAATTTTCAATTTTTCAATCTTAAATATTTATTTTTTTAAAACTAAAACAACACACAGAGCAGCTATGTCAATGCATAGCTGTTCTGCAGGTTACAGCCCCAACGCTTGGGACTGATGCAGAAAGGAAGCCGAGTCATGAAAAATTTCGTCATTCTTGGAGGCGGCTATGGCGGCCTCACCATCATCAAGGAACTTTTGGAAGGTAAAATCCCCGCAGACACACAAATTATTCTGGTGGATCGCAGCCCATTTCAGGGGTTGAAGACCGAATACTACGCACTCGCAGCAGGAACCGTATCGGATTACGATCTGCGCATCCATTTCCCGGTCAATGAGAAAGTCACCCACCGCTTCGGTGAAGTAACAGCCATTAACCTGGAGCAGCGTCAGATTGAATTTGAAGGCCAGGAACCGCTTGAATATGACAAGCTTGTGATTGGACTCGGATGTACAGATCGTTTTCACAACACACCTGGTGCCGAGGAATATAGCTGTACCATTCAAAGCTTCAGCAAAACACGCGAGACCTATCTTCGTCTTAACGAAGTCAAAGCTTATGGCCATGTTCACATCGTGGGCGGCGGTCTAAGCGGAGTTGAGATGGCTGCCGAGCTCCGTGAGAGCAGACCAGACCTGAATATCACTATTCTTGATCGTGGTGAGCGGGTACTCTCTGCATTCCCTCAACGTCTCTCCTCTTATGTTCATGAGTGGTTTAGTGAGCATCAGGTGGAAGCGCGTGGACATATCGCCATCTCCCGCGTTGAACCTAACGCCATATATAACCGCGACGAACTAATTCAGACAGATGCCGTTGTATGGACGGCAGGTATTCAGCCAGTGAAGGTAGTTCAGGACCTCAATGTAACCAAGGACCCGCAGGGTCGTGTCGTATTAAACGAATATTATCAAATTCCGGAGTATACGGACGTGTATGTTGTAGGTGACTGTGCAAGTGTACCTTATGCACCAAGTGGTCAGGCTGCGGAGGTTCAGGGTGAGCAAATCGCTCATATTCAGCATGCGCTCTGGAAAGGCGAAAAGCCCAATCCGCAGCCTCTCAAGCTTCGCGGCACATTAGGCGCACTCGGCAAGAAGGCTGGATTTGGGCTAATGGGCAAAACGTCCATGATGGGACGTGTGCCTCGTATTTTGAAAAGCGGCGTGCTCTGGATGTCCAAGCGCCATCTTGGTTAATTAATCAAGATCGAGCGCGTCCCATGCATCCGCTTCGGCGATTTTGGCAAGAATGGCGCTGTATAGATCCTCTACTTTGTCCGTGGTGACCACTTCACCATTAACCAAGGCAAAAGGGGTCATATAGCATTGACCGCAATTGGTCAGACAGCCATATTCGATGACGTCATAGTCCGGATTTTCATCCAGTTGATCCATGACTTCATCTGTGCCAAAATGCATATTGTTAGCACAAAATTCAATAATTGGTCTCATTTCATTCACCTGCTTTGTTTGACCATTTTAATTTGTGGTCGTTTGTAATATACTATAAGGAGGAAAGGAGTTGAACAATATGAGCGAAAACGCACAAAGCACCATGTATGATGAGGTATCTGATGTGCTTGATAAACTTCGTCCGTTCCTGCAGCGCGATGGCGGTGACGTGGAACTGGTCGACGTGGAGGACGGCATCATTAAGCTGAAACTGGTCGGTGCCTGCGGCAGCTGCCCAAGCTCCACCATTACATTAAAAGCCGGGATTGAACGCGCCCTTCTTGAAGAAGTTGAGGGTGTACAAGAAGTCGTACAAGTATTCTAATCAATCCTTCACGAAATAAACCTCAGAGAGCCTTTCGCTTCGCAAGAAGCGGAGGGCTCTTTTTTTGGTACCCTGTTATATTGTTGGCCTGATCGGATCAAGCCCTCCAGACACATCCATAATGTTGCCTGTGATAAAATCCGAATGATCCAGGCACAGATACGTAATCACTCTTGCGATATCTTCTCCGCTGCCGGGACGCCCTCTTGGCGTTTCCTTATCAGGTATGTTCGCAATGTCATCAATGGTTTTCTCTTTGTTTGCACCACGAATATCTCCAGGGCATACCATGTTCACCGTAATCCCGTAAGGCGCGCTTCTTCCACGGCGAGTGTCTTTGTAAACGAAACCAGCCCCACCTTCGCAGCAGCATATACGGCACGATGAGGCCACGACCTCGCTTCACCGGCATGACTGAAGCCAAAATGAATAATCCGCCCCCACTGCTTGCGGCGCATTTCCGGCAGGACGAGCTGATCCAGAATCATCGGTCCCAGCAGGTTGCCCTGCACCAGCATCTGCACCTCTGCCTCGGAATAGTCCGCAAACACCCGGCGCTCACGTACGAATGGCCCCGCGTTATTCACTAAAATATCGATATGCCCCAGCTGCGCTTCCACGGCAGCTACAAGCGCATGAATCTCTTCTGCTTTGGATATGTCTGCCTGCACAGCAATACAACGCACGCCTTTGGCAATAATCTGAGTCTTGAGCGCTTCAGCCTCTAATTGGCTGTGCACATAATTGAGGGCAATATGGCATCCTTGATCTGCCAGACTAAGTGCTGTCATTTTCCCAAGGCCTTTGGCACTTCCCGTTATGAGGGCAATCTTTCCCTTCACGTTCATCCCCCTCTTCAAAGAGCAGTCACTCATCCAGTATAAAAGATTTATGCTTCCCTCACAACTTGCCCGCTCTTCACAATCTGTTCCAATTTGAATCTTTACTCAAAAAAGAGAAATATAAAACAACAAATCTTTTTGCATGCAGATTGATAAGAAAGCCCCGCAGTTCTCTTTATGAGACATGCGGGGCTTTCGGGTTATCGTTGGATTTTCACCTTAAAACGCAGGTTCAACTGCACCTTGGTAACGTTCTTTGATGAATTTTTTCACATCTTCGGAGTGAAGAGCTTCAGCCAGCTTTTTGATGGCATCTGCATCTTTATTATCCTCACGGGATACCAGAATGTTTGCATATGGATTGCCTTGCAGGTCTTCAATCAGCAGCGCATCTTTAGCCGGATTAAGATTAGCTTCCAGCGCATAGTTTGAATTGATGAACACCAGATCGGCTTCATCCAGCTGGCGAGGCATCATCGCTGCATCGAGCTCAATAATATCAAGATTTTTCGGATTCGCTGTAATGTCCTGTTTCGTGGAAGTAATGTTGGTATTGTCTTTGAGTGTAATCAGACCTTTCTTCTCCAGCAGCAGGAGTGCACGTCCGCCATTGGAAGGGTCATTGGGAATTGCTACTTTTGCGCCGTCTTTCAGTTCATCCAACGATTTAATCTTTTTGGAATAACCGCCAAAAGGTTCTACATGAACCGGCGTTACAGCAACCAGATGGAATCCGCGCTCTTTATTTTGCACATCCAGGTACGGCTGATGCTGGAAGAAGTTCGCATCCAGTTTGCCATCCTCCAGCTGCTGATTTGGCTGTACGTAATCGTTAAATGTAACAACCTGCAAGCGGATGCCCTGTGCTTCAAGTGCAGGCTTGATGCTTTCCAAAATTTCAGCATGAGGTGTAGGTGAAGCACCTACTTTCAATTCAACGGTACGCGGAGCGCCTGCTGAATTATCCGCACCGCTGTCCGATTTCTTGTTGTTGCCGCAAGCTGCAAGCACTGCAATTAACATCAAGCTGAGTAGAACAATAGACCATTTTTTCATCTGTAAAACCCCTTCGACTTATATTTTTTCATCTATGTGTTATTTCCTGGTGAAATAAATGACCAGACGATCGCCAAGCATCTGCAGAAGCTGGACCAGAATAATCATGGATATAACGGATATAATCATGATTTCGTTCTGATAACGGTAGTATCCGTAGTTAATTGCCAACGTTCCCAATCCGCCGCCGCCAACCATACCCGCCATAGCCGTGTAAGATACCAGGGTCACAATCGTGATGGTAATGCCGGCAAGCAAGCCCGGTAGCGCTTCTGGCAGCAGCACACGTCTGACAATCTGTCCTGTGGATGCCCCCATTGCCTGTGCCGCTTCAATGACGCCGCGATCCACTTCTCGCAACGTATTCTCTACGAGACGTGCAAAGTACGGCGCAGCCGAGATAACAAGAGGTGGAATGACGCCAAGCACCCCAGTAGCAGTCCCTACCAGCGCACGTGAAACTGGAATCAGAGCAACAATTAATATAATAAAAGGTACAGAACGTAAGATGTTAACAATGACGGACAAAACAATATAGGTTACTCGAGATCTCGCTGATGCGGACCGCCCTGTCATGAACAGAATTACACCAAGCGGTAGACCAAGCAGAACGGTGAACAAGCCGGATGCAGCTAAAATTTGTAACGTCTCAATAGAGGCGGTGCCAACCTCATCCCAGTTTACTTTTGAAAAATCCATTAACGAAGCACCTCCACATCAAGTCCTTCTGCGGCAAGCTCGGATAACGTCTGCTCAATGGCTTGAACATCGCCCTCAAACCTTACAGTTAATTGACCATAGGGAACTTGCTTGATGGTAGAGATTGCGCCCTGCAGAATGGCAAAATCCACGCCTGTTTTGCGAACCGTTCGAGATAAAATCGCTTCATACGTTTTGTTTCCCAGAAACGACACTTTCACCAGCTTGGATGATACACCCGTTCCGAGCTCCGTTCCGGCATTCGCAAGCACCATTTCTTCCAGCGCCAGTCCACCTTCACGATCACGACTCACAAAATCCCGAGTAATCGCATGCTGCGGCTTCAGGAACACTTCAGTTACTGGCCCTTGCTCCACAATGCCACCTTGATGAATTACTGCCACCCGGGCGCAGATGTTCTGAATAACATGCATCTCGTGCGTGATAAGCACAATTGTCAGATTATACTTTTCGTTGATATCCAGCAGCAGCTTGAGAATCGAATCCGTTGTCTGCGGGTCAAGCGCAGAGGTCGCCTCATCACAGAGAAGCACACTTGGATCACTTGCAAGCGCTCGTGCTATGCCAACCCGCTGTTTCTGTCCACCCGATAGCTGTGCCGGATATTTGCTGCTGTGCTGCTCCAGACCGACCAAAGCCAGCATCTCCTTCACCTTGCGGTCAATCGCATCCTTAGGTGTATTCACCAGCTTTAACGGAAAAGCCACGTTATCGTACACTGTGGCAGAAGACAAAAGATTGAAATGCTGAAAAATCATGCCGATCTTGCGTCTTTGCTGCTGAAGTTCACTTTTGCCAAGCTCCGTCAGGTTAATTCCATCCACCCATACTTCGCCTGCTGTCGGACGTTCCAGCAAGTTAATGCAACGAATCAATGTGCTTTTCCCCGCACCCGAGTGGCCAATAACGCCGAATATTTCACCCTTCTGGATGCTTAAATCGAGCTCTGACAACGCCGTGGTTGTCTTGCCACGCCTGCCATATGTTTTGGTTAATCCAACCAGTTCTATCAATAGTACGGCTCCTTCCCCATCACCTACATATATCTTTACCCGAAGGAAGGGAAAACTCCCCTTTCTACGCAAAAAAAGAGCCCTTTGCAGATACAAAGATGGCTCTTTACGTGAAATGACCTTCTCATCTGCCAAAATCATATTCACTATGATTCTGTAGGAATTAGCACCTAACATCTGTAATGAAACACATTCATGTCATCAGCACAGATCGGTTGCCGGGCTTCATCGGGCCTGTCCCTCCGCCACTCTCGATAAGAGAAATATATTGTTTGTAGAATAATATAGGTTCTTGTAGTTCATCATGTATAATGATCAAACTGCATCAAATATTACATTTTTAAACTGCATTAAATGCTACAATGTCAAAACTCTATTAAATAGTGCATTTTAGATAAATAACAAATCCATGTAAATTGTGATCTGCAACTCAGTATAGTCCAAGTATTCCGATTTGTCAAAGGGTATTATTTCATGTTGTTACTGTGATATGCTTGATGCCATTATCGTCTCATGCCCTGTTTACGCCAGATTCGAGTGATATATCGATATGCTGTGTGCAGTGTTTCACAGACCATATCCACACCCTGCTGCATCTCCAGCAAATGCTGATCCAGATCCTCCAGCTTGACTTTCCCCTTCATCGTCTGATGCAGCTGCCATAGATCATCCTGCATTTCAGAGTTCATGTAATGAATCTCCATATTGCGCCGCTTGCGGAGCCTGCTCATGGGTTCACGATAATTTTCCTTGATTTTGATTAATTGCAATGCAAGCGCATGGTGTTCCCGATGATAATCAAATTGCCTAAGTACCGTATAATAAGAGAAATGCACCTTCGTCTTTGAAGTATTCAACTGGAATATTTCATTCAAAACGGTTCCCAGTTTGTCCAGTATGGCAAAGCATCGAATAAACGCATCCTTATAAAAATAGACATAACGCGCATACTCCCCCTTTTCAGCAGAGGTCATATCTTCGGTATAGCCGGCAACCACTTTTTTACGAAAATGGGCTGCTGCAAAATAGCTCTGCTCCAATTCATCCAATGATGATATCAGCCCTTGCGTCCAGATATAAAGCTTCCTGTAATCGTGTTCCGGGTCATGGTCCACATGCATCTGGCGCTCAAATGAATCCAGCGTGTGTGCCATTGCATCCATCGCTTCCTTCAGAATCCCCTGATTGACCCGCGGCTTCTCGCCAAGTAACGTACGCAGCATAGATGTCCTCCTCTTTCCACTAATGATGCAAAATATATGATGTCACAGCTGCTGGACAGCCACTACTTCTCCCCATTAACGGCTGCAAATGCTTGTAATCATTATAACTTGGTTTAGGTTGCCCTGTTGATTCAAACATCAAACAAAAACAAAAGTCCACCTGCTCCAGTAATCTGTATCACCGAAGGGTGGACTTTCCAAATATAGTGCAGCCAGGCTGCAAGTGCAGTGCTAAAAGTGAAGGAACTGAATTCTGTTCTAAGATAGACAGCTGCTTCAGTTTAGAAGCGATTTACCGGGCGGTGCAGTTTGTACACCAGGAAACTCATATACGTCAGCACACCGAACAATATGGCGATATCCAGCATATGTGCGAGTGCTACAAACATATACACCTCTGGGCGGCTCATCGTCCACATCATAAACATACCGATAACCACTTGCATCAAAATCAATATTACGGATAACACACCCAGCGTACGCAGCTCCCGATTATCCGGATGTTTGCGATACGCAAAATGTCCCAGAATTGCAATGACAATCACTAACGATGCCGCAGCAAGACGGTGAGCAAACGCTACAGCTACCCCTCCCGAAAGCTCAGGAACGATCTGTCCATTACATAGCGGGAACCCGGAACAACCTCCAGCAGAGTTTGTATGACTCACAAATGCCCCTGTATACACGACCAGATAGGTGTAGATGGTGGAGAACCAGACCAGATTGCGGAAGCCTTTACTGACACGTGGATATCTGTTCAGGCGTTCGAGACCACCGTACCGGGCTTCCTGCCGAATACCGAGAGCCATCATTAAGGAGCTTGCAAACGCAATTAACGCAAATCCGAAGTGAAGCGCCATGACCGCAGAGGATTGTGAGAATACCACGGCAAAAGCGCCCATAATCCCCTGTATAATGACAAATACTAGGGTCAGAAATGAGAAAAGCTGCAGATCACGACGCTGCTTGCCAAATCGCAAAAAGGCAACAAACGAAGCGATGGACAGCAGGCCCGCCAATGCACTCACGGCACGGTGGGAGAATTCAATGATAGAGGCAACAGTATGTGCAGGAACGAGCTTCCCGTTACATAAAGGCCATTCGTTACCGCATCCAAGGCCTGATTCTGTCTTGGTTACGATCCCGCCGCCAAAAGTGGCCAGGAACATAATAAGACAGGTTAATACGGTTAACCATTTAAACAATGTTAAGTGCTTCAATTTTTTCTCACCCGCTGTTAGTTTAAGATGGCGAAGAGCATCTTCGCTTCATGATCGTTCGTTTGATATTTTATTCTTTACTTTGACACTAATTTCACAACTAAATTTATTATAACGGATAAAAGCATCATTGACGCCGTGCTTTGTGACAAAATGTTAACGTCTGTTAAAATTTTGACCTGATAGTCATATTATCGCCCTCTTGTTAGAGGAATAGCTTTATTGTGTAATTTATTTATGATTTCTTACTTTTGGATTTTTTATTATGTAACGTTTGGGTGGTGCAGTGTTTTGTTTGTAAAGCTCTTTTGAGGTGCTTTGCTAGTTTCGTTGCTTTATGATGGTTTTTGTTTGTTCAGTGCTATGCTTGATAAATGAGAACCTGATTTAAACGACAAATTGTTTTGGGCTGGGTTGGATTGGGTTGGGTTATGCTCAACGTTACCGATTGCGTGATGTTTTCGTTGTCTTCGATGGTTCGATGGTTCGATGGTTCGATGGTTCGATGGTTCGATTAAATTTTCAATGTTTGTTTAGATACTTGCGACGTTTACCGCATTCTCGGTGTTCCTAGTGTTTCCAACGTTCCTATGTCTTGTCTAATTGTCACCCTTTTATTGTAACGATTCCAGATGAGCTTATTTAAGCAAAATAGGGCTTACTTCGATTTTAACGATTCCCAGAAACCTTATTTCATTTAAAACCCGCTAAATACGTCCCGTTTCACATGAAATTCCCGAAATAAGCTTTCCTGAGATCGTTACAAAATAAAAACACGTAATTAGGGCCAAATAGCGTTTCTGGAAATCGTTAGAGTAACGAAACTGGCCGAAAGAGCTTCCCCACCCCGTTCACTTCCTCCCCTTAACATTGTCCCCTTTCCCCACTAACTCATTATTGCCGTTCTCCAAATGGTTTGAATCACAAACTTTGTGGTTGCGTGTAAATCAATTACATCCACAACGTACACAACATGCCTAAGCAGAAACAAGGCTGTCTTAAGCCAGATTACGACTCAACCAACAGCCCTGAGTTTGAGAAACTTGTTCACAGTATGCCCTGCATCTGAAAAATCAATTCCTTGCTGACCACCTTGTCATGAGACAGGGCACCGCGTGCTGGGATGGTTCTCCTGGCGGCTTCGCATCATGTGACACCGAAACGAAAAGCAGTATACTCGCGGCCTACCCTTACTTATGAATCGTGTTGTATACCTCAACGGCGCGATCCAGAAATTGCTCAATCTCTTCACGCGACTTGCGCAGCTTGTTCACATAACGCACCAGTTCACGTCCATCCGTATAGGCAACAAAGCTCGGAATACCCAAAATATTCTGTTCCTGACTCACCGGGCCAACCTGATCCACGTCTACTTCAATCAGTGTCAGATCACGTGAATACTTCGTTTCTACCTCTGGCATAAACGGATCGATGTATTTGCAATCCCCGCACCAGTCTGCCTTGAATACGGCTACCGTCAAACGCGGCGATTGAATCGCCACATCAAATTCCGGCTTGGATGTAATCTGTTCCATAGTCACATCTCCCTTTCTGTACCTTGTCTCCATCTTAGTGAAGCAAATTGGCGATTGGAAGTCAAATGTTCAGCGCATACTTAGAATAACCACAAGTCCTGATATATCAAACACCATTTTTCATGAAAGGATGTTCCATTCATGACTTCCACCAGAAGTGACACGACAGAAACACATCACCCTGCTTCGTTATTGCAGATGGTTCGAGCAATTCCCGGAGCGGCCCGTGAAGTATGGCGCGGCAAACAGGCTGCTTGGCAGGCATCCTCACTGCTTAGACATCCTCTGCGCGATCTGGGCTGGAACTCGGATACAGCGGCTGCTCTGCAAGCCGAGGTTGAACGGCTGTTACCCGGAACTGGCATCATTTCGCCATCCCGCAGCATTCAGGCGAACAGTACGCTCGTGTGCGAGGAGGATTGCATCATCCTTGAGGACATTAAAACGCTGACACAGCAGCATAATCGCAGTAACGTGACCCGCACAGCTGCGTATCTGGAATGTTACGAGCAGTACCCCGAACTGCACTGGGCACTGCTGGCACATATGGTGTCCCGCAACGGCGGGTATCACATGACGGATTTGCATAGCGACCTGATGCATAATCTGCAGAATCAGCAGGATCGTGAGCATATGTACCGCTTGCTGGAGCGATGCAATGCCCTTATTTTCCAGGATGCTTATCCCCAGTTACAGCTCTATATACACAGTCGGCGGCTTGGACGCAGCTGTTTTCATCTGTTGTCCCATTTTCACGTCTCGGCGTTTATGACCCCGTTCTGGGAACGATTCTGGCTGGAACGATGCAGCTCTATATTAAGCGTGGCCTTAATTATTAATGAGCAGAATTATATTGAGAGCAGAGTCGTACAGCATCCGTATTTTCAAAAAGAAGTGCTCTCCAAGCCTGCTTTTCATCTGCACAATCTGGCCGGACTAAATCACATCGTTTTCCCTCTTGGACAAGGAGCAGGGCTCACCGGGCGGGTCATTGAGCATTTCGGCAAAATCAATGAGCGTATCCAATTCGGCAAAGGCCTGTATGCGCTGTTATTCGGTGTAGAACAAGTGCTCCAGCAGGTACTGGAATTCGCACGCGCCATACCTCACAGAGGTTCACGTGCTGAATATTGGCCCGGACTGTTCACGACACACCATGTTGGACCCCAGGATCACAAGCTGTATGCGGAAGCTTTACTGAACGAGGAATGGCTGCCGGAAGGACAGCGTTTGTATTCACCGGAGCTGCTTGCTGTTTGGGGAGATACTCCGTATGAACCGATTACGAGACAGGATTGGCTCCAGACCAGAGATTGCCTCGGATACCTGACGGCGCCCCGCAGGCCCTGGCTGTTCGAGATGAGTCATGAGCATCGGTACGGCATGCTGAAAACCGCTCTGGCACATGATGTGCAGCAGATTACCCACTAGTACTGTTTAGACCTAAACATCATTCTCGCTTCTCACCTGAACCAGCAAAGTGTACAAACAAAATCCTGCAAACCAACAAAACCAACAAAACGCACAAAATAAAACAAAGCGCAATACGCTACAGGAGCGAACAGCGCTTTGTTTATCTTATCTTATCTTTTCTATCTTATCTCTCATCCCCGTTGTCCGGCGCCGCGTTGCAGACGCATGAGCGGACGGAGAATTTTTTGCAGAATCCGTGGATAACTGCCCAGCTCGTCCTTACGCAGTACGCGAAGTACCACCATCAGAACAAGGTACACCACAACGACCAGCACACCTACAACCATACAGGTTAACAGGAACGATACACGTGCAGGCAGGAACGCACCAAAGATCTGATTTCCGCTCCAATTGGCTGCAAAACCGACCGCTGCCGCGAGAAGCACCGTAAGAATGAAGCCCCGCCAGCGACCGCCCATAATAGAGAAATCTACAATTTTGCGCAGCACGCGCAGGTTCAGATACGTAATCACCAGGAAACAGAGGGCCGTTGCGATGATAATGCCATAGATGCCAAACAGCGGCGCCAGAATAAGACTCGCAATCAGCTTGACGATAATGCCCGCCGCTACGCTGATCATGGTAATCCGTGGTTTACCTACGCCAAGCAGGATCGAGTTGGTAGTCATCATCGTAATCTGGAAGATGGTACCGAACGTCAGCAGCGCAATAATCGGCGTTCCATCCGGACTCGTGAACAGCAAACCGTTTACCGAATAAGCAGCTGCACACAGCGCGATCACAATGGGCATGCCCGTCAAGATGGAAATACGCAGAGCCAGCGTAACCTGGTTTTTCAGATGCAGCTCATCCTTACGGGCAAAAGCCGCCGAAATCACAGGTACCAGAGACTGGCTCAGTGCAATCGCCAGAATCGGCGGAATGCCTGCAATACTTTGTGCCTTCGCCCCGAGAATCGCCAGTACGCCGGTCGCCTCCTCCAGCCCGATCCGTCCACTAAGCAGCGGAACAACAAGGGAGGAGTCAATAAAGTTGATTGCCGGTACCGCAAGGGAAGACAACACAATCGGAATCGATAATTTGAAAATATCAGCATAAATGCCCCGCATCGGCAGCTGTTCTGCCCGCTCATAATTCAGCTGTGCCGCACGATCATTCTTGCGCAGCTTTAATGTGAAATACAGCATGACGGCAAACGCTCCGATACTGCCAAACACACCCCCGAAGGACGCACCCGCGGCAATGGTCTGATCATCGTAATTCCACTGCAGCATCACATATGCTACAACAATCGCTGTACCTACACGCGCGAACTGCTCCACAATCTGCGATATGCCGCCCGCGGTCATGTTACCGCGTCCCTGGAAGTACCCACGCATCATGGCTATCGCCGGGAAGAGCAGCAAGGCCGGAGCCAGCGCCCGAATGGCACTCACAGATTCCGGCACTTTGGAAATGTTGGTTGCATAGAAAGGTGCCGCTAACCATAACAGCACAGACATGACCACACCGGCCACTGCCGCAAAGATCAAGGCAGCACGGTAAATCTGCTGCGCTTCCCCCGCACGTCCGAGCGCGTAGCGTTCCGAAACCATTTTACTCAGCGTACTCGGGATACCTGCGGTTGCAACAGTTAACAGCATTAAATAAACCGTGTTGGAGATCGTAAAGGATGCGTTACCGATATCTCCAAGGATATGCTCCAGCGGCACGCGCTGCACCAGACCAAGTACCCTTGCAATCAGTGCGGCAGCCGCCAATATGAGCGTACCTTTAATAAATGTTTCCTTCTTAGACAAAACGAATTCCCCTTCTTTCCCCCACACCGGACCTCTCTCCGGCCCTAAGCTAGCTAACCTGACATTCTAGGCGAATCGGACCACCCAAATAATGAATAACACAATCATCACCAGCTGCAAAATAATCTTCATCACTGTGCTCGTAAACAGTCCGACAACAGAGCCGAATCCAACCTTGGATGCCTTGGAAGGAGAAGACCCTCCGATTAATTCCCCGATAAATGCGCCAAGAAAGGGGCCGAGAACAAGTCCAAAGGCCGGGATGACAAATGGCCCGATAATGACCCCGATTGTACTCAGCGTTGTGGATAGCTTGGAGCCGCCGAACCTTTTTACACCCCAGGCACTGACCACGTAATCCGCCACGAACAGCACAACAACAATCAGAATCTGAATGATCCAGAACCATACACCGAACGGATCAAAGCTGAAAAACCAGCCGTAGACAAGAAACGCGAAGAAAATCGCAATCGCACCCGGCAGAATCGGATATACCGTGCCAGCCATGCCTACTGCAAAGAGCAGTACAATTAAAATCCAGCCAACGGTTGCAAGCAAAGGTTATTCCCCCTTCAAAATATGTTCACGAATCAGGTGGGCAATGCCGTCCTCATTGTTACTTCCAATAATCATATCCGCTGCCTGCTTCACCTGCTCCTGTGCATTGCCCATGGCAACCCCCAGACCTACCGCTTCAATCACGGCCAGATCGTTCAGACTGTCGCCTACAGCAACCACTTCCGACATGTCGATGCCCAGCAGCTTGCACACTTCGGCTACACCGGTCGCTTTGGATACATTCGCCGGGTTCACCTCAATGTTCACAGGGGAGGAATTCGTCATTTGCAGACCGCCCATCTCCTGCAGCTCCATCATAATCTGATGACGAATCTCATCATCCTCGGTCGTGAAGCCAAACTTCAGCCATTCCCGTCCTTCAAGATCATCCGTCCAGCGATCACGATTAAACAGCTCCTCCACGGAGTATGCCCAGTACCAGCTGTTATATTTCTCCCCGATCTCATACATCTTGCGAATCAAGGACGGGTCCATCAGATGGCGCATATGCAGCTCATGCGGTGCTTTCCAGACCTCACTGCCGTTAACCGTTACCATCGGAGTCTCCAATGCAAGCTGTACCGCATAAGGCATGGCGTGATATACTGCTCTTCCTGTGGACAGGCACACATGTACCCCGCGACGGATTGCAATCTGTATCCATTTGGCCGTCTCCTGTGTAATTTCATGATTATCATTCAGCAGCGTACCGTCCATATCCAGGGCGAGCAGCTTGTATTTCAGTTCACTCATGCTGTAAATCCTCCTCCAGTATTTCTCTCTCCATTAAAACAACAAGATCGCCCGGTATCCGCCAATGGCAGACTCCTCCGGACGTCACAGCTAACGACATTTTACCACAGAACATGCATATGCAACAAAGTAACCTGTATTCGGCGCTTTGACACTTCGTTTCCGATATACAATGAGTATAATTCGTCTTATATATTTCCGAAAAATAAAACATCAAAAACCGCCTGCCGTGAATTGCACCTCCAATTGGTAGTTGTTTCTATCCATTGGGATGCAGCTCACTTCTGCAGACGGTCTTTTAAGGAATCTGTTCATCCGGCCTCACCTTGCCGCATATTTACGACGTACATAACGAAGCACAATTCCATGTTTTGGTGATAACAACAGCGCAAGCACAAACAGTATACCTGCAACCGCCACCATGCATCCTGCTATCGAAGCATCCATCACATACGCCATCAGATAACCGCCAACAGAGGAAGCCGCTCCAATCAGGACAGCGTACACAATCATTTTACCGAGCTGATCCGTGAGCAGATAGGCGGCAGCCGCAGGTACAATCAACATGCCAACCACAAGAATGGAGCCGACACTTTCAAAAGAAGCCACCGATGTCATCGACACCAGCCCCATCAGCACATAATGGAACAGTACCACCGGAATGCCGCAGGCCGCTGCCAGAGCCGGATCAAACGCACACAGCTTGAACTGTTTATAGAACAGTCCCACAACAACAAGAATGACTAGCAGGGTAATGCCCAGCATCCACACCGCTCTAGGGCCCACATCCATCCCCCACAGCGTTAGCGTATCCCATTGTACATAAGCGATCTCTCCAAATAATACACAGTCCAGATCCAGATCAATATGCTGAGCGTTCAGACTGATCAGAATAACACCTGCGGCGAAGAGTGCAGTGAATACAATGCCAATGGAAGCATCCGAGGACAGCCCTCCCGCCTGAAGGCTTTGAATGAAAAATACCGTCAGTAACCCAAACACCGTTGCCCCCAGCAGCATCCACAGCGAGTCTCTGGAGCCGCTCCATAGAAAAGCAATCGCAATTCCGGGTAATACCGCATGGCTGATGGCATCTCCGACCAGAGCCATCCGCCGCAGGATCAGGAAACATCCAAGAATGGCACAAGCAGAGGACACTAATACTGCCGTTAAAATAATCCAGAATGTGGCCATCTACATCTCCCCCCGTTCCTGCATCTTGGCCTGAGCGGATAGCGTCTGAAGCGATGCATGCTCTTCGCGCAAATATTCAGATCTCGCCTGAATGCTGCGCAGCTTGCGAGCAAGCAGTCCACGTCTTGGTGCGAGCAGCGCTGACCCGGCGAACAGCACCGTAGCCGCGAGCACTGTGACCGGTCCTGTTGGCAGGTTCGGGACAAGTGTGCTGAACAATGTGCCTGCCGCACCGCTTAACGCACCGAACAGTCCTGCCAGCAGCACCATAAGCGCAAGTGAATCCGTCCAGCACCTCGCCGCTGCCGCTGGAGTAACTAGCAGCGCTGCAACCAGCACCACACCCACCGCTTGAATGCCTGCAACAACAGCAATAACCGTGAGCAGCAGAATGAATTGTTCCAGAGCTCCTACAGGCAGTCCCATACCTCTTGCAAAGCCCGGATCAAAGCTGACAAGCTTGAATTCCTTAAACCAGACAAGGCAGGCCATCAGCAGTACAAGACATACTCCACCCATGACATACACATCGGTCTGCACCATTGATGCGGCTTGCCCGAAAAGGTACTTGTCGAGCCCGCTCTGACTCCCGCTGGCACTGTGCTGAATTCGTGTCAGCATCACCACCCCGATTCCGAAAAATACAGTTAATACGATGCCCATTGCCGTATCCTGCTTAATTCTTGAGGAGCGGGTGATCCATGAAATGCCGAACGTAGCCACAATGCCCGCTACCAGCGCACCGAACAGAAACCATCCGATCGATTTGGTTTCTGTCAGCATAAATGCAATGCAGATTCCAGGCAGTGCTGCGTGAGCAAGTGTATCCCCCATCAGGCTTTGACGACGAAGAAAAGTGAACGAGCCGATAATACCGCTGCTGAAGCCGAGCAATAAACAGCCGAGCAAAATCCAGCGGGTATTCGGATCAGACAGAATGGAAAGCAGCCAGTTCCCCATCACTCACACCTGGCCTTTCTCCGTCCGGCTGCCGATCATTGCAATCCGGCCTCCATAGGTCTCCTGTAAAGTATCCGGTACAAATACTTCATTTGTTGGTCCAGCCGCAACCAGACGCCCGTTGAGCAGCAATACATGATCGAAGTATTCTTCTACTGTAGCCAGATCGTGATGAACGACCAGTACCGTTTTTCCCTGTTTTTTCAGCTGTTCCAGCAGCGAGATGATGGCTTTCTCCGTTGTAGCGTCCACCCCTGCAAACGGTTCATCCATGAAATACAGGTCTGCATCCTGTACCAAAGCTCTGGCGAGAAATACACGCTGCTGCTGTCCACCCGACAGTTGGCTGATCTGACGGTACATGTAATCTCCCATGCCCACCTGTTCAAGACAATGAGCAGCCAGTTCCTTCTCCTTCTTTCCCGGGCGGCGAAACCAGCCCAGATGTCCGTATCTGCCCATCATAACCACATCCAGAGCATGAGTTGGAAAATCCCAATCTACAGATTCCCGCTGTGGCACATATCCGATGCGCCGACGGGTTTCGCGATAAGAACGTCCGAAAATTTCTACGTCACCGTGCATCTTCGGGACAAGCCCCAGCACGGCTTTGATCAGCGTTGATTTGCCCGCTCCGTTCGGTCCAAGAATACCGATCAGCTGCCCTTCAGGCACATCAAAGGATACATTGCTGAGCACCGGTTTTTTATGATAAGCCACAGCCAGGTTCCTTACTCGAAGAGGGGTAGTCGCCGCACCTGTTTCCCTTACGGGTTCACCATGCCACTTACGGTCCACACGCACTGCCCCCTGTCTTGTGGCATTCATCTCATTCATGCTATTCATCATTCATTCACTTCCCTTCTCTAGGTTGAATATTATTTTAAAGCCGCTGCAATAGTTTCGACATTATGCCGAACCATTCCGATATAGGTGCCCTCTTCCGTTCCCTCAGCCCCCATGGCATCCGAGAATAATTCCCCGCCAATGCTGACGGTATGGCCCTTCTCAGCGGCTCCCGCAATGATCGCTTCCATCGCTTTCGCAGGTACACTGGATTCTATAAATACCGCTTTGATCTGATTTTCTACAAGGAAATCCCGCAGCTCACTCACATCCTTGGCTCCGTATTCAGCAGCAGTACTGATGCCCTGAAGCCCCATCACTTTAATCCCGTAGGCTTGACCAAAATAACCGAATGCGTCGTGTGCTGTAACCAGCACACGGCTTGCTTCGGGAATCTGTCCGATTTTCTCCCGTACTTCTGTGTCCAGTGCATCCAGCTTCTCAAGATAACGTTCAGCCTGAGCTGTATACTGCTCCGTATGGTCCGGATCTGCTTCTATAAGTGTGTCGCGGACAGCTTCTGCTGCGCGCATCCAGTGTTTTACATTGAACCAGACATGCGGATCGTACTCCGTTCCACCTGTCGCTTGACCAGAATGAAGCTCCTCTGTCGGAATTCTCTCGGCTACTGCCGTTACCAGCTTGCTGTTGGACATTTTCTCCAGGATGCTGGTCATTTTGCCTTCCAGATGCAGACCGTTGTAGAAAATCACCTTGGCTTGCTCCAGCTTGCGAATATCTCCCTGGGATGCTTTGTATAAATGCGGATCTACCCCCGGGCCCATCAAGCCAGTAACCTCAACATATGCCCCGCCTACTTCTCGTGCAACATCCGCAATCATACCTGTAGTCGCAGTGACCCGGACCTTCCCCCCGTCATCCTCACCCTCGCCTGTAGTACCAGAACAAGCTGTCAGTACGATTATCAGCACAACACATGCCAATGTCATCAAACCGCGATGAATACCCCTCATCTTCACCTTAATCATGTTACACTTCCCCTTTCCCTGTTCTAAAATATTTGTCCACAACTAATTAACTTGTACTAGGCATTAATTTTTAAGCATGTCTAATAATGTTTCCCTTGTGCAAATTTTATCCGATGACAAAACAAAAGGCAAGGGATAATTTCCCTTGCCTGTCCATAAGGATATGAGATTGAAATTTGCAGACCAGATCAATAAGTCTTTTAACCTTGCGGATATACACAGAATTGTACAAAAGCTTCAAACGTTATTCTTGCTCCTGCTTCTGATCCTTCTTCCCCTTCGGGATACCGTCAAGGCCATACACCTCATCATACGCATCAAAGATTTTGCGTGCAATCGGTGAAGCGCTGACCGAACCAAACCCACCTTCCGGTACCACTACCGCTACAGCCAGCTTGGGATTATCCCGTGGTGCAAAAGCGATAAACACACCGTTCTCCTTTTTATTCGGCCCGGTTCCTTGCTCGGATGTTCCTGTTTTTCTGGCGAAATCATAAGGGAATCCATCAAAAGAGCTTACTTTGGTTACCATGCCCTTATGCACCTCGTTCCAGTGTGCATCCGCAAACTTCACCTCATTCAGCACTTTCGGCTTAAATTTCTTCACCACATTGCCGTTTGCATCCCGAATCTCCTTCACCAGATGCGGCTCCATTCGTTTGCCCTTGTTTGCCAGCATGGTGGTGTACTGTGCCAGCTGCATCGTGGTATATTTGGCTTGCTGTCCAAATGACGCAAACGCCAGACGTGTCAGCGCAGATTCATCATTGTCTGCTTTATATTCCAACTGACCAAGAAATTCATTGGGCAGATCAATGCCTGTGGACACACCCAAACCAAAACTCTTCATGTATTCATCCCATTTATCAATGGCCTTATCTCCACCGTATTTGTTTAACAGCTGCTTGCCTACCATATCAATCATGAATGCATTGGATGATTTTTCGATGGCTCTCCGCGCAGTAATGTTTCCATTGTACGCCGAGTGCGAGTTTCTCACTTGTCGTCCGTCTTTGCCGAGTACAGCGTACCCTTTATCAGGGTACGTTTCTCCCGCAGTGAACAGTCCCTCTTTCAGTCCGATGAGTACACTCAGCGGTTTAATGACTGATCCGAGCAGCACAACGGATTCGGCGTGACGCGGCTTGTTATCATTCGGAGGAAAAGACTCTGTTGTGCCGTTGCGGAATACAAACTTGATCTTGTCATAATCCCAGTCATTCGGATCATAGTCCGGCATGCTTGCCATCGCTACAACATTACCTGTATCAACTTCCATAGCTACAGCATATCCGGTAATTGCCTTCGGCAATTTCCGTATTTCATCGCTAATCGCTTGTTGTGCTGCCAGCTGAATTTCCTTGTTGATCGTGGAAATCAGACTGTACCCCTTCTCTGGCGGAGTCAGCTCCATTGTGCCTGTAGGCAAATTACGAGAGTCGATGTCAATGGATTGATATCCGCTTCGCCCGCGAAGCTCCTGCTGATACTGCAGCTCCAGCCCGTCGAATCCCACTCTCTCATCCTGAGAATAGACCAATCCCGGATCACGTTGAGAAGCAGACTCCTGGATAATGGTCTGGTACTGCTTCATGGTCGTTGGAACACGCTTGAATTCCCGTGTGTAACCAATAACCTGCACAGCAACCCGGTCCGGGTCATATCGGCGCACATTTTCTTCCAGCACCATAATGCCAGGATACTCCGTTTTTTTCTCCATAAAATAGGCAATTTCCCGGGTCGACAGATCGGACTTGACCAGCCTTGGCACATAACCAAACGTTTTCTGGTGATCCAGATCCAGTCGTTTAATAATTTCCTCCGCATCGGGCTGCGTCGCATCTCCCGGGTTGAAGCGCTTGAATATGTCGGCCAGTTCTTGTGCCAGCTCCTCCGCTTCCTGCCTGCGATCATCATTGCCATAGTCTTCATACAGCAAAACATATAACGATTGCACCGGCTCTGAATATGCAAGCGCTACTTCCCCGGTGGCATCATAGATCGGACCACGTACCGGGGCAAGCGGTATATCCTTGGTATTGCGGGTGGACTCCATATACGTCAGCTCAGGTCCCTCGACAAACTGCACAAACGCCAGCCGGAAGATGAGGATACTGAATATAACAAATGCCGCGAAAAAAAACATATTCAGCCTGGCTGTGGAAGGTTTGTTAACCGCGCTCTCATCTTCATTCGGCGGTTTGTTCTTGAATCGTTTGAACATAGATGCTGTTCTCTCCGTTCTTTGTAAGATGGTAATATAAGTTTATCAAAAGCTCACTGTAACGTCTTTCTATTTTTGGTTACATTTTCGTAATGAGCTTCATATGACAAATAATACACAAACTCACGGTTTCCAGCTTAAAAGAGAAAAATCCTCTCTGTATATAACGTTATCCCCGTCATTAGGTTACATAAAAATGCAACAATAAAGGCCCCAGCAAAGCATGCTGAGGGCCTTCTTCTGCCTGTAGTGTCTCCACTACCGGATTATGGCGTATTTGTTTCAGTTTCTTTATTTTGATTTTTTTTCGGAATACCATCCAGACCAAACTCCTGATCATAGGCATCAAAGATGGCCCGTGCAACCGGAGCCGCACTGGTGGCTCCAAATCCACCTTCCGGGATGACTACAGCAACAGCCAGCTTTGGATTGTTACGTGGTGCATAGGCGATAAATACACCGTTATCCACCAGTTTCCCGCCAACATTTTGTGTCGATGTACCTGTTTTTCTGGCAAAGTCATAAGGGAAGCCGCTAAAGGAAGAAACCTCGGTTGCCATACCTCGCTGTACCTCATTCCAGTATGCATCACTGAAGTCTACTGTACTGAGTACCTTCGGTTTCACCTTCTCCACCACATTACCCTCAGAATCCCGAAACTCTTTCACCAGTTGTGGCTCCATACGTTTTCCTTTATTCGCCAGCATGGTCGTATACTGTGCCAGCTGCATCGTTGTATATTTACCCTGTTGTCCAAAGGAAGCATAGGCCAGTTTGGTCAAAGAGCTTTCAGATTTACTTTCATATTCTTTAAATCCTGGGTATTCATTCGGCAAGTCCACTCCTGTTTTTATACCAAGACCAAACTGCTCCATATACTTGTCCCACACGCCAACGCCTTCTGCACCATACCGGGAGTACAGCTTCTTCCCAATCTCGTCAATCATAAATACGTTGGAGGAATGACGAATGGCATCACGAGGATACATGGCACCATAGACGTGACCCGATGAGTTCTGTACGCGGCGGTTGTCTCCACCAAATGTTGTTGATCCTCGGTCAATGTACACCGTATTGGTTGTAAAGAAGCCTTCTTTCAAGCCGATCAGCACACTGAGCGGTTTGATCGTTGAACCAAGCAGGACAACCGACTCTGCACGTTTTCTTGAATCATCCGGCGGGAAGCCCCTAATGGTACCATTCTGGTAAATATATTTGATTTTATCGTAATCTTCATTGCTGATGCTGCCCGTTCTCCACACATTCGTATCATAGTCCGGCATACTGGCAGCCGCTACAATTTTACCTGTGTCCACTTCCATGGCTACAGCAAAGCCTGTTTTGGCGTTGGGATGCAATTTACCGGATACCGGATTACGATGCAGCCAGCTGAGCTGATCCATAATGGCCTGCTCGGTTTTCACCTGCACATTTTTGTTGATGCTGGAGATCAGGTCATATCCTTTCTGCGGCGGCGTAGTGCCCGCTACCCCCTCAGGCAAGTTACGTAAATCAACGTCAACCGACGTATATCCACTTTTACCCCGCAGCTTATCCTGATACTGGAGCTCCAGCCCATCAAAGCCGACAAACTCATTTTCCGTATATACCAATCCCGGATCGGTTTGCGTTTTGTTCGCTTCATCTACTTCTTGATATTTTTTCAAGGATTTGGAGCTTTTAAATTTTTTCAGATAACCAATGGTTTGCACCGCAACGGTATCCGGATCATAGTACCGCACGCTTTCCTCCACGATCTGAATGCCCTTGAATTCATCCTTGTGCTGGAGAAAATAGGCAACCTCTCCTTCGGACAAATCACTCTTGATCAGGCGCGGCATAAAACCATTCGCCTTACGTGAATTCAGGTCCATCTCCTCGATAATTTGATCCACGGTCAAGGATTCGGAATTCGGGGCTTTATACTTTTCAAATACATCATGCAATCGTGCGGCCATCTCCTGCACTTCACCAATTTTCGGATTGGGCTTACCGTCCACATCCCCATAGTTTTTGTACAATGTGAGATACAAAGACTGAATCGGCTTGGAATAGGCCAGCTTCACCGTACCTGTCGAATCATAGATCGTTCCTCTTACCGGAGCCAGCGGCACATCCTTCGTAATGTTGCTCGCTTCTTCCTGGCTGAGCTCCGGCCCTTCGACAAACTGCAAATAGGCCAAACGTACAATAATTACACTAAAAATAATAAAGGAAGCGAAGAAAAATACGTTCATTCGGTAGCTAAAACGCCGTTTGTCCGCAAGTTCATCCTTCTCATTGGAATGCTTTTTCATTCTTCCTACCTCTTTCATGACTTGATGCATACCACAGAAAACTGAATATTTCCGGCATGATTACCTGGCAACGTCGTCATATTGCGAACCTTGTCCGGTCTGCACTCAAGCAGACTGATCCTTCAGGTGGGTGTCCGCAAAGTTCGGCGGATTAAACCAGTCGCCACTGATCGCCCATGTCGGATCAAGCGGAATCCAGCTTTCGGTGTCTGATACATATACCTCATTCCACGCGTGAGGGCCATAGCCTCCCTGACCGTTATAACCAAGACCTGTAACAACCTTGACATCCAGCCCTTGGGAACGAGCCATCACCGCATAGAGACGAGCGTAGTCAATACATACCCCTTTGCGTGTATCAAACGTATTCTGCGGGGTCTGCTCATGCCAGATGCCCTTCTGCTCGTAATCATCCACTTTCCCGTAATCGTATTGAATGCGGGTGCCTACCCAGTCATATAAAGCTCTCGCTTTCGCTTCATCCGTAGATTTGCCTTTGACAATCTCCTGCGCAGCCTGCTCAATATCTGCCGGAATGTTGTGATCAATGACCTCATATTTCCGCTGCAGAATACTTCCAAGTTCCTTCTGAACCGCCTGTGTAAATACGGGAAGCTTGTCCTTGATAAACGTGCCGGACAACGGTTCAATCACCGATTTTGCCCCTTGCATATAGATCGGCGACGCCTCCACATAACGGCTGAACATGCTGCCCGGATAGAGACTGACGATCATGAACAATACAGCAATAACAATCATTCCGCGAACTGAACCGATAATGGTACCAATCACCGCACCGGTCAGTCGGCTGATTACCCCTTTGGGTGCACCTGGTTCGTGCCCTGCATGCCTTCTGCTGATGATCAAAGAGGACAACAAACCAAGAACCATGCGAATAATGCCATAGCTGAGTACAAATAATACAGCGAAACGCATCAGCGGAAAATCCGCAATCGCTGTAACCAGCGTATAATACAACTGCTCCCATCGGTTCAGCTCCCGATTAGGCATAGCTGAAGCATGCTCGGATAACCACTGCTGTACATATGGCGCAAGCCACAAGGTTAAACCGATGGATAACAAAATACCGATCACTGCCATAATACCGTCCATCAGGAAACCAAAGAGTCTCCCCGCAGAACGTGAAGCCCCTCTGGACCATCCCTGCAATAAGGAAGCCGCTACAATGAGCAGCAGCAATATCGTTATGCCGTTAAACTCCCTCAGGCTGTCCAGCCAAGTTTGCAGCACGTCTTCATTCCTCCTTTGACTACGAAGCTGGTGCTGTTTTGTTCTTTTTTGCCTGTTCGACAAATGTTCGGATCGTTTCGTTGTCGAGCTTCCATTCTCCTACCGAAATACCTCGAAACGTCACATCCACCTTATCAGACTTCGTGCTGCCCTTAATTTCTACATTGGGACTGGTAATCGTAAATTCACCATTTTGTCCCGCTGCATAGGTTGCCTTCGAGGCCTCCTCCAGCATAATGTTTGTCGCTTCTTTTTTGAGTGTGTCCATCGTACTGGACTGCACATCAGTGACCGTCTGTTTGATCTGCTCCATGGAGATACCGCTGTATATCAGCAGAGCCGCAATAATGATAATAGCAATCGCCCATTTCAACATCGTTTTGACAACATTCAGAACAAAGAACAGAATGATCAGCGCAACAACGATCACCAGCCAGTTCTGCATCACAAATTCCTTGATAACTTCTATGTTCATGGCTACACCTTCCGTATTAGAGTTGATCAGGACACTTCCCGAATATTATACATGATTTCCGAACCCGCTGTCAGCTAAGCCCTTTCCGGTAAAAATAAACGGTCTAAGTTCGTCCTGCGGGGCGTACAAGTAGTACCATGAGGATTCGTCCGACGAACGTGGATACGTTCCAGACCTGTGTATAAACAGGCATCGCCTAACAAGGAGGGGCTTTTGTGAAGACGGCCATCTGGCTATACCTGTTTTTGTTCCTGGCAGTATTTGATCTGCATGCCCAGTATCCCATCCTGACGCCTTTTGCCATATCGCTCGGTGCAGCTCCAACCTTCATCGGCTGGATGATGGGCATCTATTCCCTGACACATCTTCCTGGCAATCTGATCGCCGGAACACAGATTGATAAACACGGCAGCCGAAGATATATTGTGTTCAGCCTACTGGGTGCGGGCATCATTCTGCTCTTGCAGGCCCATATTCATACCCCTTGGCAACTGCTCGCCCTGCGCTCAATCAGCGGCTTTGTATTGGCCTTTTTGTCACCGGCCTGTCTGGCCCTGCTCGCTCAGCTCTCCAATGATCCTGTCAAACAGGGGAAATATATGTCCGGACATGGTGTCGTGCACACACTGGCCTCTGTCGTATCACCCGCTGCCGGTGCAGTTATTGTAGGTGCGATGGGCTTCTCTGCCACCTTCTCCAGTCTTGGCTACCTCCTGATCCTTACAGGAGTCATTGCACTGTTAACTATGCCAAGAGGTTTGATTCGCCAGCCGGAGCCGGCAACCGAACCCGCGAAGTCTGTACCTGCACCCTCTGGTTTTGCTAAATCCAAATCCGGTCATACACCGTCAGAGTCATCCAAAGCATTCCTGCCCGTATCCTGGCGTTATTTTATGCTTCCACTTGTCATCGCCTGTGCACAAGGCATTTTGTTCTTTGAACTTCCTCTGCGGGGAGGCGGTCATTCTTCCATGATGTCTACTGGTTTACTGTTCTCGATCATCAGCATCGGTGCATTGTTTACACTCAGCATGCTGTTTCTTAACCGTTATTCACCCAAACTGCGTTTAGTCGCTGGTGTATTACTAATGTCCTTGAGCTTTTTTGTTATGGCAGCCATGCCTCAGATTTCGTTATCCATTGTGTTATTTGTGCTAGGTATGTCTAAAGGTATTATTTTCCCAGCCATGGCTACACTTTTCATTCATTTAAGCGGCGGCAGCAAGCTGGGGCGTATTTTCTCTTTACAATCGATTGCCACCTCTATTGGCTCATTCATCGGTCCAATTACAGCAGGACAGCTCCGCACTGGAGTGTCTCCTTATTTTATCGCATTTATTTTACTCATGATTGGCATCCTGCTGCTTCCGTATTATACATCCAGACCTGCTGCGTCTCTCTCTTCTTCCGATGCCAAAAGTGTGCTCGGGTAATTTATTGCATCATTCGCCCATTTCCAGATACACTATAGGTACATTCAGTCGATTTTCGCTGTAACATTTCCCGGGGAATGTCGACATCAGCTCTCGAATCAGGGGTGAACAAGATGCCTATTCATGTCATTGTTGAAGGTAAAAATGATCGCAGCAAGCTTAAACGTCTGGTCGGTCCAGAAATTAACATTTTATGCACGTTTGGCACACTGAACTCCCTCAAACTGGAGACGCTGCGCAAGCAAGTCGGATATGATGAGGTTTATTTATTTATGGACAATGATAGCTCTGGCAAAAAAATAAGAGGGGTGCTGCGTGATGCTTTTCCCGATGCCGTACAGATATATACCAGACGCGGGTACGCAGGGGTTGAAGGCACACCTGACGAATACATCATTGCTCAACTGGAGAAGGCCGGGTTAGAGGAATACATTCAATATCCCGAGCAGCCTTCCTTTTAAATGAGCAACGACAACAAAGGCTGTTTCCGGTTAAATCAACTGGAGACAGCCTTTCATCTATCGCTAATCTTGAAACTTGATCTGTAATTTAAACTTTCGGTATTCTATTCCTTGATCAGCCTGCGAATGTCCTCAGCAATGACTTCTGGCTGCACGTCCTCTGTGTTAAATGCGTTATACACCTTGCGCAGCTGGTTATTCTCATCCACCAGACCAATCATATTCATATGGGCAAAATCATCCTTGTTCTCGCCTTCAATCAGAATCTGAAAGGATTCCTTGGCGAACTGCTTTGTTTTATCCATATCCCCTCGCAGAAAATACCAGCCGGAATAGTCCGCATGGAAACGATCGGCAAACGTTTTGATCTTCTCTCTCGTATCCACTTTCGGATCAAAAGAGATGGATACAAAGGACGCCTTGTCTCCAAACGTACCGTCCTCTTTCAGCAAGTCCTGCATCTGAGACAGTGTAAATGTCGTAATCGGACACACATCAGGGCAGCTGGTAAAATAAAAGTAGAACAATCGCACTTTACCTTTCGTATCCGCCAGCGATACGGTGCGCCCGTCTACATTTTCCATGGAGAACGATTGGATCTCCCGAATCTCGGGTAATTTCTCCTTGCTGGCAAACGCCGTATTCCACATTAAATACACCGCCATAATCAGGGCAATTCCAAGCAATATCCAAGTCCATTTGTATTTCTTTATGACCTGCATCCTCTTCTCTTCCTCCTAACAATATAAAGGTGAATACGCATACATCTTTGATCAACACCAACACTCTTCAGCGTGATCGCATACCTGGTGTTTTCTAACGTCACATGATTCAACCGATTGAGCACATATCCTTTAAATTTTGCGTTATCGCGATGGTTCAGTGGTACATATGTATAAAATAGTGACCCTATTGTCGATCACATCCGATATAAATTTTATCACAGGAATTCACTGAATAGTTTGACAATGTTCGTACATTTGTTGGAAATCGGACAGATTCCTGTCAAAGTTATTCCTGTTTTGCATCTATACAGGCGGATAATATACACTAGATATGGGTATCACCTAGATAGAGAAGTATAATGCTGGAACACGATATACCTCATAAAGGAGACGTTTATGGATACCTCTACACATTTTGTCATGGGCATTGGTCTGGCCGGGCTCGCCTACATTGATCCTGTTGTTGCTGCTGATCCAATGCTCGCTGCCGCGGTCATGGTTGGCACCATTGCAGGCTCCCAGGCCCCGGACATTGATACTGCTCTGCGTTTCAAAAGCAATTCACTCTACATTCGGAATCATCGAGGGATGTCCCACTCACTGCCATTTTTATTGCTATGGGTGCTCATGATTACAGGAGTAATCGGATTAATCTTCCAGGGAATTCCCCTTGCACACGTCGTTCTCTGGACCGCTGTCGCTGTAGGCGTGCATGTATTCACTGACTTGTTTAATACGTATGGAACCCAGGCCGCACGGCCTTTTACGGAACGCTGGATTGCGTGGAACGTCATTCATATTTTTGACCCGTTCCTGTTCACAACTCATGTTATTGCTATTCTGCTATGGGCCTTTGATCTGGTGCAGCCTGCTCCACTCTTCACCTCGATGTATATTCTGATTGGAGTATATTATATCTGGCGTACGATCGCCCGCGCACTGGTAGCCCGAAAAGTGAAACAGATGGACAACAGCCCGGAGCCTGCCAAGTACATCGTCATTCCCACCATTTCCTGGAGCCGTTGGCACGTTGTAAAAACGAACAAGGATGGCAGTTATGAGCTGGGCAAAATAGACGGAAATGAGCTGACCTGGAGCCTTCATGCCACTTCATCCACTCATGCCGCTGTAGCCGCTTCACGTAAATCACCGGAAGTAAGTGCGTTCCTCTACTTCACTTCTTACGCGGTGGCAGAGGTAGAGGAACTGCCCGCAGGTTATAAGGTTCGCTGGGCAGATGTCCGGTATCGACACCGGAAACAGTATCCTTTTGTCGCGGTCGTAGTGATGGATCGCAATTTCGAAACCATTGATACGTATGTAGGCTGGCTGAGTGATGAAAAGATGGATAAAAAACTTTTATCTGCCCGCCCTTGACGCGGTGTGGATTGCGGGGCACAATCAGATATAGGAATGATTGCGCGGGAAAAGCCCGGAGCGTTATCCGCTCCGGGCTTTTGCTGCTTTGGTATAATAATTATTTGCCAGACCCAGCCAGAGACTGCTCAGCGATTTGTACCAGACGTTTGGTGATATAACCACCCAAAGATCCGGTTTCACGGGAAGTGTAGTTGCCATAGTATCCGTCTTGTGGAATAGTTACACCCAGTTCCTGTGCAGCCTCCATTTTCAATTGTTGCAGTGCTGCTGTCGCTTGAGGTACCACCAAGTTGTTAGAAGAGCGAGATCCTTGAGCCATATTTAAAATCTCCTTTCAATCTGTGTCTGTAATGTATTGCAAGCTTGCAAGATTATTATGGCTCGCACGCTTCAGGTTATACGAAAATTCATTAAATTTGTACATGGAGGTTTTTCCCAATGAGCAAAGGTTTATCCTTATGGTTCGCATTTTCATCTATCGTTTTGTTAACGGTTACAGCAATCACGATTTCTTACAACGGCTGGCTGGCCACATTGCTGTTTGTTCTCTCTATGGCTAATATCGTATGGGGATTTATCATTCGTGCCAAAAAAGAGCGTCAGGAAGCCCGTTCGGCTTCCGAATCAACCTCTTAACGTTCCCGGCTCGTTAACGATATCATCCAGCGCAAAGGAAAGAGGAGACGGATATTTTCATCCGCCTCCTCTTTTTTAACAGCATAAACGATTTACATGCTTGACTATGGACTATCCTTCAACTTTCCTGAGGCTGGAGTGTCCACCCTGCTTATCCTATGCCCTGTTTCAATACCATTCGAATTACAGCTTGCGTCTAGGAACAAAGCCCATGCGCTCTTTCACCGCATCCAGCGTTTGCTGAGCAACCTCTTCCGCACGGCGTGCCGAAGTTTCTAATACCTCTGCGAGTTCACCAGACTCGCGAATTTCATTATATCTTGTCTGCAGCGGTTCAATGACAGATACAACCACTTCAGCCAGCTCCTTTTTAAACGGACCGTACATTTTTCCTTCGTAACGCTCGGCAACCTCATTCAGTGTCATACCTGCGCATTCTGCATAGATGCTCATCAGATTGCTGACTTCCGGTTTATTGGCCGGATCGTAAACGACTTCACGGCCTGAATCTGTTGTGGCACGGCTGATTTTTTTGCGAATGACATCCGGCGGATCTAACAGAGCGATATAACTGCCGGCATTCGGATTACTTTTGCTCATTTTCGAGGAAGCATCATCCAGTGACATCACGCGCGCGCCCACCTGTGGAATATAAGGCTCGGGAATGGTGAAGTACTCTCCATAACGATGGTTAAAGCGTCCAGCCAGATCACGAGTCAATTCCAGATGCTGCTTCTGATCCTCACCGACAGGCACAAGATCGGCATTATACAGCAAAATATCTGCAGCCATCAAAGACGGATATACAAACAGACCGGCACCAACCGAATCTTTACCGGAGGATTTGTCCTTAAACTGTGTCATGCGTTCCAGCTCACCCATTGAAGTGAGCGTAGTCATCAACCAGCCAAGCTCCGCGTGCTGTGGCACATGGGACTGCAAAAATACATTTGACTTGGATGCATCAATGCCTGCTGCCAGGAACAAGGCAGCAACGGCCTCGGATTGCTCGCGAAGCGCTGCCGGCTCCTGCGGCACGGTAACTGCATGCAGATCTACAACCATAAAATGACACTTGTAGTCATGCTGCAATTTCACAAAATTTTTAATCGCGCCGATGTAATTCCCTAATGTCAACTTACCGCTTGGCTGAATGCCTGATAATACTGTTTTCATCATCATAAACCTCCCTGATTTCATTGATAATAATGATCTCGCAGCCTGTGGGCTCCTGCTAATTCAACCTGCGAACGCAAAAAAGCCCCACATCCGCAAGGGACGTGAGACCGTGGTGCCACCCTTATTCGCTTGTTCTCCCGTTATACTGACAAGCAGCATAACAAATGAAAAGCCTTCATTGTTCCTTAACGTGGAATACCCGGTATACCTACTGAGACCGCCTTGCAGTGGCAGTGCCTGTTCAGTTATACACTCAAGGGTCCATTCAGCAAAGATTTCACACCAGTTCGCATCTACCACTGGCTTTCTGAAGAGAATATTCCTTACCTACTTGTCCCTGTCATCGCGTTGACATCATTTAATTCATAAATAACGTTCAGAATTCCATCTTAATGCGCGGGAGCCAGAATGTCAAAATGGGATGCGTTTTTTTTCCCGATCGTTTAAAATCTGTTATGATGGTAGTGCCATCCTGCCATGTCTTTAGAAGCAGCTTGCAGGATGTTACACGACAAGCTGGCATGAACACAACAATGACACGCCTGCAGCAGTGCAGCAACACGTACTGATGCAGACAGATTTCAAGTGGGAAAAGGAGCATCGATATGAAACAAGTGACCAAAGGTCAATGGAATGGTTACGACACGTATATCCTACATAGCCGTGAATTGGAAATCACCCTGCTGCCACGCCTGGGAAATAATATCATTTCGATTCGCGATCTTGTGCATAACCGGGATATTGTTCGCCGTCCAGACGAGAATGATCTGGCCTTCTATTTACAGAAGCCATATCATTTCGGGGTTCCGCTGCTTATACCACCTGGACGCATTCACCAGGGGCAATTCGAATATGAAGGTGTACGTTATCAGTTCGATCAAAATACGGAGCATGGCAACCATATTCATGGTCTCCATCGCAGCCAGGCCTGGTGTGTCAGTGATATTGAAGAAGATGAAGATGGATGTACCATCACAACCGAATTATTGACCGAAAATGAAAAGCACTGGATGGAGCAATTCCCCATCCTGTTGAAGCTTGAAATGACGTTCAGCCTGCAAAATGCTGTGCTGACCCAACGACTGCGTGTCACTAACCTGAGCACAACACCTGCTCCATTCGGAATGGGATATCATACATGGTTCTTGCTCGACGGACAGCCTGCCGACTGGACGCTCCAGCTGCCGGTTTCCGGATTATATGCCCAAAATAAAGAGCAGCTGCCTACAGGCGAAATAGAAGCTTTACATGATGAATGGTCCTCCATCAGCGAAGGCATTAATATGCAAGGCCGGAACTGGGATACACTGCTTCGTGCTGCGGAAGGCAAACCGGCTGTCGCTCATTTGCGAAGAAAAGATGGATATACACTGAAATATTCAGTGGATGAAGCTTTTTTCAAACATTGGGTTCTGTATACCAAGGGTGAATCAGATCAATTTTTGTGCATTGAACCCTACACTTGGCTGCCAGATGCACCGAACCTGCCCATGACTGATGATATCACAGGATTGATTCGGCTTGAGCCAGAACAGCCCGTCGAGTTGACCTCAAAAATTGAAGTTGTTTCAACGAACAAATGAACCAGTCTGGATGATGATATGAATCCATTCGTTCGGCTAATATTTTCATAACTATATAAGTTGAACTAAAGATTTTACACAATCCACTCCGATGACAGAACAACCTTCCAATCGCTGTTATCCCCAGATTTTTTGGATTCCCTTTTCCAAAGGGCAAAATCCGGTGATAAGCGTATGCTTCCGATGTAGCTTTCTTGCAGAAAGCTTTCAGGCGACCGCTCCGCTTTTTCAGGTTTTTTCTGTCCTCTCCGTTCACGTGTAAATAAATAGTTCAACTTATATATATGCTCCTGTACAAAAAGCAGCCGATCCGCAATGGATCGGCTGTTTAAGTTGACATGAATCTTTTTGATTATCCATATATTCCCTTACGCCATATCATGTATATTTCCGCTTTTCCGATCCATACTAACATCACCAACCTATAAGGAGGTGAGACATATGTACGGAAGCCAAAACCAAGGTAGCGGAAGCCGCTCTAACAATCTGGTTGTTCCTCAAGCGAATGCAGCATTGCAACAATTGAAAATGGAAGCTGCACAAGAGCTGGGTGTAACAATCCCGCAAGATGGTTACTACGGTAACTACACTTCCCGTGAGACAGGTTCTCTGGGTGGTTATATCACCAAACGTCTGGTACAAATCGCTGAGCAGCAATTATCGGGTCGTTCGTAAGCTCGAAATTATTGCTTCTGCCCTGAGTAGAGCTTGAACGGAAAGGCGGCCTTCTTCGGAAGTGCCGCTTTATTTTGTTATGATGATTCCCTGTTTGAGTCCAGATATGTATTCGTTCTAGGATATCGAATCATCAGGTTCGCCATATTATAATTGGATTCCATCGTTGCATCCACCAGAATCATATTCTGTCGAACTGTAAAATCATAACTTATTTCCCCATGAGTCCAATTGCGCTTGAACTTCAGCGTCTCCAGCGCCATCGCACGGAAAGAAACTCGCTGTGCATGCGTGAGGCCATCTCCCTCCAATTCCATCTGTCCATCCCGTCCCGTTATCGGATTATGTCGAACACCAAACTTTCCGATAATATTATTTCGTATTTGCACAAAAACCACCCCTGAATCCAAGCCCGACAACTCCTCATCAAGCTCTTTAAATACCAAATCTAACTGCCTTGCTAGTGAAAGCTGTTCCATTTTCATGATAACACTCCTCCTATTATGCTTTTAGTCCTATACAACAAGGACTTACGACTCATTATATGACAACATATGTAATTATTCAACAAAATAAAACATTTTTGGGTAATTATTACTAAATTTTGCGCGATTTATTGCCATTTGCATTCCTTAAAATGAGCTTTTTCCTTGATTTACGACAAAATAATTTAAATTAAAAAACTTGTGTGCACAACAAAAAAGGCCGCAATTCATGTCTCCCCGACATCAAATTACGACCATTAATGATTATGAAGGAAAAGCGTTAAACTAAATCACGTTCTCCGTCATCTCCATAAATTGCTCTATATCAGCAATAACCAGATTCGCTGCAGCCTGCCAGAAATCAGCTTGGGTCAGGTCCGCACCCAAATGTTTCTGAGCCAATTGCTCCACGGTCATCCGACCCGTATCACGAAGCAGATCATCATATTTATCGGCAAAAGCAGTGCCTTCCTGCTGAGCCCGGGCATAGATTCCCGCACTAAACATATATCCGAACGTATAAGGGAAGTTGTAGAACGGCACCCCCGTCAAATAAAAATGAAGTTTGGATGCCCAGAAGTGCGGGTGAGTGGAAGCAAGAACGCCACAGAAGGCCTCTTCCTGAGCCTCTACCATCAATCTGCTGAGCTCGTCGGCACTTACCAGGCCTTTCTTGCGCTGCTCATAGAAACGAGTTTCAAATAGGAAACGAGCATGGATGTTCATAAAAAAGGCAACACTGCGCTGGATTTTATCCTCCAGCAGCGCCAGCTTTTCCTGCTCATCACGCGCTGTCTGCACCAAAGCATCGGCTACAATCATCTCGGCAAATGTCGAAGCTGTCTCAGCCACGTTCATCGCATAACGCTGATTCAGTGCAGGCAGTTCTTCCATAATGTGCTGATGGTAGCCATGTCCAAGCTCATGAGCCAGCGTGGATACATTCGACGCAGTACCGGAGAACGTCATGAAGATGCGAGTCGCTTTGCTCAGCGGCAGTGACGTGCAAAAGCCTCCTGGACGTTTCCCCGGGCGATCCTCAGCCTCTATCCAGCGTTTTTCAAACGCCATCTCCGCAAAGCTGGACAGTTTCGGACTGAATCTCGCAAATTGCTCAACAATCGTCAACGCCGCCTCGTCATACGTTACTTTCCCTACAGACTTTCCTACCGGCGCATCTACGTCGCTCCAGCTCAGCTTATCCACACCAAGCAATTTGGCTTTTCGTTCCAGATACTTCACAAGAACCGGCTTGGTTCCATTAATAACGTCCCACATCGCATCCAGCGTCTGTCGTGACATCCGATTAATCGCCAGCGGCTCCTTCAAAATATCCTGCCAGCCACGTTTCTCGTAAAGCTTCAGACGGAATCCCGCAAGATGATTCAGTGTGTCTGCACAAAAATCTTCAACCTCGGTCCAGGCCTGCTCCCATGAGCCGAATACCCGCTCACGAACTTCACGCTCACTATCACTTAACTTGTTGGCCGCTTGTCCTGCAGACAGCATGACCGTCTCTCCATCCTGCTCAAACGGAATATTCACTTTGCTTACGATGGTATTATAAAACTTACCCCAGCCATGATAACCGTCAACACCCAGATCGAGAGCCAGTCCCTCCAGTTCAGGTGACATTTTGTCTCTAGCCTGAGCCCGGCTTTCGTTTAACACAAAGGATAGCGGCTGTATGTCAGCTTGCGCAAGCCATTGATCCCATACAACATCCGGTGTCTCGCTAAAGAGGTTATCCAGCTTCGACTTGCTGCTATTCAGCATTGCGGCAATGGAGCTAACAGTACCTTGAAGCTGGGCCGCTTTTTTGTCCTGCTGATTTTGTGCTGACAGACAGGATACGAAGGCAGAGCCCTCCGATATCCGCACATAACAGCTTTGCAGCAATTCCAGAACAGGCTTATAAGCAGCTGCATCTTCCAGCGTGGCAGGAGCAGCCATCTGCTGAAGGGTTTGCTGCAATGTTCGTACATCTTTGTCCAGATCGTAAAGATATGAGGCGAATGCTTCGGAAGAAGAACCTCCACTAAAGATGGACTCCAGATCCCAAACAGGGTGTAATGGCATTTTCATCTAATTAAGGCACCTCTTTCTGTAGATTCAATGTAACACTTTGAATTAAAAACTGGTTTTATACGCAACGTATCTCTATACTAGAGAAATAATGCAACAACTTTTCAGGAGGTCAATGTATGAAACCTTTACAAGTATCGGCTGAAACTGCCGTCAAACTAGCAGCATCTCTCGGCGTGCCTCTGGAGCATCTGATGCATATGCCTCAACATATTCTCATGCAGAAGATTGCAGAACTCGCAAAGGAAGAAGCGGCCAAACCTGCGGACAAAGAAGGCAGCGCGGAATGATTCCTTTTGAGAACAGCTGGCCATATGACATCATTATGGGGGATATTTACGTGCAGCAGTGCCCCTTCTGTGACACAAACAATGTACTGTTACCCCTTAAACCTAAGGAACTCATCCGTATCCGTGAAGGAAAAAAGAAATTACTTGTTTTCCCTTGCTGTAACAGCAGCATAACCGTCATTGACACCGATAACGATTATCTGTTGGCCAGTCGGCCTATCCGCTAATTGATATGAGATCAGACTAAAGGGGGCTGCGCTTCGCAGCCTCTTTGTCTGCCTCCAGCATTTCCTCTGGCAGCTCCATTTTGCTGGATAACATCTGTTCACGCAGCAGCGCCCACTGTTCCCTTGAAGCCCGGATCATGGCAGCATCCGTAATGCGCTTGTCATGAATAACTCGTCCAAACCATTGGACCGCCTCATGAAATCGACCAACCCTGCGATTCAGCTCCCCGAGCAAATACAGCAGCTTTGCTTCATTACCGCCTGTACCTTCCCGTTCGAACACTTTGACGTATGCTTCCAGACTGAATTCAAGGAAACGATGCTCCTGTGCATGATCCTCCATATATCTGTACAGCCAGGCGATATGATGCAGCAGACCAGCAACAACGCGATCCTTCTCCTGTATCACCTGAGCACACAACAAGCCAAGTTTGTATGTAGCGAGTGCCTGTTCCAAATTTCTTGCACCACTATAATCCCGCTTGACCCAGCGGTTACCAATCTGCTCCATAAACGCCTTGCGCTGCATATCACTCAAGTTGACCGTTGAATTTTCTGTCGAAGCGAATCCGCACGAAGGACAGATCCGAACGACATAAAAATCGGGATTCTCCTGTTTGTAATACGCGCAAAAATCAGAATCTGTCCGGTAAGGCCGTTTCAAGCTAGGTCTTACCCGTGAGGTTTCAAATTCGGTCTCGCAATAATGACACTTCACCTTCACCTTATACAGCGGCTCTAATTCCACTTGTTCCATCCCTCTCCCGTCAGGCTTGTCTTGTATTTGGAACTATGGCGTATTCACAAAATGGTGCGCCGGCCCTGATAAGCGCTGCAAAATAAACGAATGCAGAGGCTCCTCTACACCAATCTGTGTTAACGCCTGATTCATGCAGGCAAGCCATGCTTCTGCTCGCTCAACCGTTACTTCAAAATGCATATGACGAGCTCGCATCATCGGATGTCCGTAAGCCTCGGAGAACAACGCCGGTCCTCCAAAAAATTGAGACAGGAACATGTACTGTTTGTCTATTACCGGCTGAATATCTTCCGGGAAAAGAGGTGCAAGCTGTTCATTCTGCAATACAATCGGATAAAAAGCCTCAACCAATGCACGAACGCCTTGAGCACCTCCAAGATTATCATAAATGCTTAAACTGGGATTCATGGTTCTCACCTCTTCCTGATGTCGAATTTTGCAATATAATACACGTCTCATGAACATGGTGAACAGTAAGTCAACTACCTAGCCCTTAAAGCCAGCATCTCCATTCTATCAAAAAAAGACAAAAAAAGCGCCACCCATAAGGCTGGCGCACCGCATATTCCATTAATAACTTCGCCAATCTTCCTCTTCGGTACGTACCAGTGAGGCACGTATAACATACACAAATGCACAGACCAGGACTCCGGCGACAAGACTCATGATCATCACTCCATCCTTATTGATTCCACCTTATTGACCATTAGGTGACGTTCAGGCGTTTTACCTATTTTAGCATACATCATTTAAAAACACAGCCACTTTTGCAAACGCTTTCTTATAATTATTTTGTACTGTTTGTCCGCTTTTTCTCATATATTGATGGCAAAAGCCCTTGATCGGCTGCAGATCATTCATTTCAACCATAAAGGAGAAAAATTCATGACTGCTGCTCAGCGCGTCATCCCCTTGCTGATTACACTGGCTCTCCTGATCTTCTGTACCCTGATGGCGCTATATCCGGCAGAGACCTGGCATGCAGGCGTCAGAGGTTTAGCCATCTGGTGGGACGTGCTGTTTCCTTCACTGTTCCCCTTTCTTGTATTGTCCGAGCTGCTGCTCGGCTTTGGTATCGTACATTTTCTCGGCACACTGCTTAATCCACTTATGCGCCCCCTTTTTCGTGTTCCGGGAAGCGGAGGCTTTGTATTTGCAGTAAGCTGCGCTTCAGGTTATCCAACCGGAGCCAAGCTGACAGCACAACTGTGGGAGCAGAAGCTGGTTACGCGTGAGGAAGGCGAGCGTCTGGTCGCATTCACGACCTCCTCTGATCCGATCTTTATGATCGGAGCGGTATCGGTCGGTTTTTTCCACAACACGTCCATCGCTCCGATTCTTGTGGCATCTCATTATGCCGCTGCTGTGCTTGTCGGGATGCTCATGCGTTTTCACGGTCGCTCCGATGTCTCCTCTGCCGCGCCCCCTGTGGCACACGAACAACATCGCAGCCGCTTCCTGCGCGCCATATACGCGATGCATGAAGCGAGGCAAGCAGATGGAAGGACATTGGGTGAGTTACTGAGACAGGCTGTCTCCTCTTCCCTTCGCCTTATTATTATCGTAGGCGGGCTTGTAGTATTCTTTTCCGTCATTATGGAATTAATGGTTCAGACCGGATGGCTTGGCGTTTTGTATAGCCTGACAGAACAGGGGCTGCATCTCGCCGCTTTGCCGCCTTCACTGTCTCACAGTCTTGTCGGAGGTTTGTTTGAAGTAACTCTTGGCGCCAAGGAAGCAGGAGCTGCCGCTGCCTCCGTTCCTCTAGTATTCAAAGTCGCTGCTGCCTCCTTCGTGCTCTCCTGGGGAGGACTGTCCGTACATGCGCAGATTATGAGTGTGTTAAGCAGCACCCCGATGCGGTACGGACCGTTCTTACTGGCAAGAGCAATTCATGCAGCCATTGCACCACTGCTTGTTGTTTTGTTATGGCCGCTGCTGATGGGCAGCATGGCTTCTCCTGCTTTTGTGAATGATGCATTTATGCCTCCGTATGCCTATTCGCCAGAATGGAAACATATCGGCATAACAGGAATCAGCGTGTTCAGTTCTGTACTTTTCCTAATGTTATGTCTTGCCTGGATGGGTTCAAAGCTCATGATCAAACGTGGCAAAAAATAGGCTTTGTGCAAATAGTTTGTCCGGAAGTTCAATCGAACGTTGTGTTCTGGCGCGGAATTGATTATCATCGGTAGTATAATGACCACAAAGGAGCTTTCATCTTGAGATACTATGTTCAAGACCGCGGAGACCAGTTATCAATTGATCTCAGTCAGCAGTTTCATGCGCTGGCGAAGGAAGAAGGGTTCAAACTGGATGCAGAATCGCCGGAGATTGTCATCTCCATCGGAGGCGATGGTACGATGCTTCAGGCTTTTCACAATTTCATCGACCGCATTCCGGACATTGCTTTTGTTGGGGTTCATACAGGCCATCTCGGCTTCTATGCCGACTGGAAGAAGGAAGAATTAAGGGAATTGGTGCGATTAATGAGCGGTAAAGGTGATCCTGACCTCCTCAAGCCACGTATTGTGCAGTACCCTCTATTGGAGCTGGAGATTCGTAAAAAGTCAGGCAACGCCTCTTACATCGCACTGAATGAATTTACGTTAAAAGGGGTTGACGGTACGGTCGTGGCTCAGGTGGACATCAACGACGTTACATTTGAGATGTTTCGGGGCGATGGCATCTGCGTATCTACACCATCGGGCAGTACAGCTTACAACAAAGCGCTTGGCGGCGCCATGGTGCATCCAACGATTGATGCGATCCAGATTGCGGAAATTGCCTCGATCAACAACCGTGTGTATCGAACACTAGGTTCACCCGTCATTTTGCCCAAGCATCATCATTGCGACATTTTCTCACGTAAAGATCAGCGTCTGCTGCTAACGATTGATCATGTCAATGTGATGGTTGAGGATCTGATCTCGGTACGATGTCAGGTGTCACAGCAGAAGGTCAGCTTTGCGCGGTTTCGCCCGTATCCGTTCTGGAACCGGGTTCGGACAGCCTTCCTGGATTAATGCAGCCGAATCATGCTTGACAGAGATTATCATTGGATAGAAAAAGCATTAAAAAAGCGGTCCTTCTCAGGAACCGCTTTTTGCTTTGGCTTGAGGCTGCTCTTTGCACTTTTGAAGCACAAAGTAGGCACAGCCAAAGTTACAGTATTCGTTAATGTAATCCACCATATAAGAGATCGTTGAATCTTTGGTTGCTTTGGGATGATTGTCCCGATAAAACCCCTTGAGTCTCAGCTGGCTGTAACCCCAATCGCCAATAATATAGTCATACCGCTCCAGCACTTCACTGTACCGGTCACGAAACACTTCAGGATTCCAGCCCTCTTTGTGGTTCTGAACAATTTCATAATTTTTGCTGCCGACCTGCACAATGACAGGGGCTTTAGGTTTTTCCTGAACGGTTTCCTGCACAGTCTCCTGCGTCTGCTGCTGGTCTTCCCTATTTTTATCCTGTTCCAATCCGGACTCCTCCATCATGCGTGTGTTGCCGCCTGTTCCGCATGCTGATTCGCTGATTTCACCTGCTCATGTGCATGGTAAGAACTGCGAACCATCGGACCGGATTCCACGTGACTGAATCCACGCTTCAGCCCTTCCTGCTTCAATGCTGCGAATTCTTCAGGCGGGTAGTACTTTTCTACAAACAGATGTTTCTCGGATGGCTGCAAGTATTGACCAATCGTCATAATATCACAGTTCACCGCGCGAAGATCATCCATCGTTGCCAAAATTTCATTATATTCCTCACCGACACCGAGCATAATGCTTGATTTCGTCGGGATGTTAGGCTGCATCTCTTTCGCACGAGCAAGCAGTTCCAGAGAACGTTTATACTTTGCTTTGGCACGCACTTTATCTGACAACCGCTCAACCGTTTCAATGTTATGGTTCAGAATATCCGGCTTGGCATCCATAACGATCTGCAGTGAATCCCGATCTCCCATGAAATCCGGGATAAGCACCTCTACACTGCACAACGGCAAGCGTCTGCGCACAGCCTTAACCGTCTCTGCAAAGATGGAAGCCCCTCCGTCCTTCAAGTCGTCCCGGGCTACACTTGTAATAACACAATGCTGCAGGTTCATCTGCTCAGCTGCTTCCGCGACACGCTCCGGCTCCTGCAAATCAAGCTCTGTAGGCAAACCGGTATTGACTGCGCAGAATCGGCATGCTCTTGTACAAATATCCCCTAAAATCATAAAAGTAGCTGTTCGATTCGCCCAGCATTCATAAATATTCGGGCACCGTGCTTCCTCACATACGGTATGCAATGTTTTGGAACGCATCATGTTTTTAATTTCCTGATAGTTGTCTCCAGTTGTCAATTTAATCCGAATCCAGTCCGGTTTCGGTTCTTTCACACGTTTAGCCAATGCATAAACCTTCTTTCTACCTGAAGTTAGGCTGTTGCTCGGAACATATTATACCATGAAAGGCTTGGAAAAACCCCCATTTGTCACATCTTGTGCTTTCAAGCTGACATGGATAAAATCAGGGCTTTTGAAGAACGCTAGGGTATAGCTTGATTTATCGGGCACATGTGCATCATCTTAACGGAAAGGGGCTGCTTCCCTGTGCAACAGTACTGCATATTTCGCAACACCTATGGCTTTTGCTTGAAAACGATACTCGCAGGCGCGCTGCTTCTCCCATTCCTGCCTGCTGATGTTCACGGTAAATCTGTGCAGCAAACGGCGCCTGCTGCACAAGCTACCGAGCCTAAACCTGCTGATATCTTCGCCGCAAGGCGCCATCTGTATGAAAGTATCGGGCAGATGACACAAATTCCATGGTACAGACTCGCCGCTATTGATCAATATGAGCGAACCATCACACGTGCCCACCCGAAGGATCGCAAGCATCCCGAACGGTTAACCGGCATTTTTATGACTGCTCCGGCATGGAGAGGATGGCTGAACCCGGATGAAACGGACCAGCATCCGGCCTCCATTCTTTTTTTCAACGGAAACGGTCGGGATGGCTCTGGAGACGGGGTTGCAGACCCTAACAATGATCTGGATGTGTTGTACAGCATGGCCTCGATCATACAGCAGTACGGCAGCAAGCAGGAGGATTTCGCCATTGGTCTGTGGGAGTATTACCATAACTCCAGGGCAGTTCAACGGATACAGCAATTTGCGAAATTATATGAGCATTTTGACAAGCTCGATTTGTTTGGACACGCCTTCCCGGTGCCTTTGGGCACCAACTATTCGTACCGCAGCACCTGGGGAACCAAGCGCAGCTGGGGCGGCTACCGCATCCATGAAGGAACCGATATCTTCGCTCCTCACGGTCTGCCCGTTCGCAGCACCTGTTATGGGATGGTGGAGATCAAAGGCTGGAATCCGTTTGGAGGATGGCGTATAGGTATCCGGGATCTGAATAATCATTATCACTATTACGCTCATCTGAGCGGCTTTGATAAAGGGGTCAAGATCGGTGATGTCGTTACTCCAGGTCAGGTTGTAGGCTGGGTAGGCAGCTCTGGCTACGGCAAACCGGGAACGCAAGGCAAATTCCCTCCACATCTTCATTATGGCATATATCGGGACAGCGGCTTGCATGAATGGTCCTTCGATCCCTATCCGCTGCTCAGACACTGGGAGCAGGATGAACGCCGTCAGAAAAATAAAAAAAGCAAATAGATTTCCCGGAACACAAACAAAATCTTCAGTAAGCAAAAAGAATTTTCGGTACGAAAACCTGATGCAAAAAGGGCCTTCGCATGATGCGAGAGGCCTTCTTTGCCGTTCACTTATGGATGCCCGCTCTGACCAGAGGAATTGCCGTTCAGATCAGGCGGGTCCAGTTCAAGCTCCAGCCCGTTCGACTGCGCACCACTGCCCGGTGCCTGCTGCGGAGTCTGAGGCTGTTCCTGAAGTGGTCCAGATGTTCCACCGGCGCTGTTCCCGCCATTTGCACCTGTACCATTCTCCGTCCCCGTATGACCACTGCCACCGCTGGATACCCCTGATTGACCTGACGGGAGCGCGATTGCTGGAGCATTGCTGCCGTTGCTGCCAACCGGCTTGCCCTGATTATCGTAATAATACATCGGTACATCACCAACCACGAGCAGATAAGAAATAGGTATTTCGGTATCCACCGTCTCCGGCTCCATGTCAAAAGGCACCACCACAGCAACTTCAGCAATAATGTGGATATATACCTCGACCAGAATCATGTTAATGCCTGCATTCTGCTGGCGGGTATTCAGATCCACCTTCACTGCACCCTGCGGTTCAATCCGAACGGGAATACTTGGGCCAAACGAGGCCAGCACAGGGCTGCCCAAAGCCTGACCTAGCGGGATTTTTTCCTTCAACATATGCACGTTCTGAAGTGTAGACTGTACCACATTCATTGTGCTTGCCGTAATTCGCATATGCTCGTTATAGTTCAGCATGAACCCCGATACTTTGCCCTTCGTATCCGTTTTCCAATCAATCAGCCCTTCTGTTGTCTTGCCTTCAGCGACCTGGGCCGTAATCGCTTTGTTAATTGCCTCTGTTGCAATCTGCTTCACCCGAATTTTGGCGAGGTGCATAATGGGAGGTTTCATCTTTTTGTCCACATATGCAAATCCCTGCATTAAACAAAACGCTGCCACGAGCAAAACAATGAACCACACCTTGCGTCTGCCGCTTGGCGGCTTGGGCCGCCGTCTTCGGCTTCGCCATCTCTTTCGCATCATTGAAGCGTCCCTCCCCTGCGGGATGAGCCATAGGCTTATATGTAATGCTTATGCAGCGTTGTCCCGAAAAAGAAGGACAGCGCCCTGCGATGCTCGGCTTGGCGATGCTGCAGGTGCGGTACAAGGCAGCCTCACGCAGGGAGGCTTACCGTGTGCACGGTTCGGCTTGCCAAGCGGGTTGGGGTATCCTGATCTTGGTTATCCGCAGGATGAACACATCAGGGTACCCCAACATAAAAAACCTTCCGCCCGCAGCAGATATGTCATCTGCACAGGCGAAAGGTTTACTTTTCACAATAGCTGAACTTAGGAATGAATTAGTTTTTCTCCACAGCATGTCCACCGAATTCGTTACGCAGTGCCGCAACAACTTTACCTGTGAACGTATCGGTTTCAAGGGAGCGGTAACGCATCAGCAGGGACAACGCGATAACCGGAGTCGCCGTTTGCAGATCAAATGCCGTTTCAACCGTCCAGCGTCCTTCGCCGGAGGAGTGCATTACACCTTTGATTTCGTCCAGGTTAGCGTCTTTGGAGAAGGCACGCTCTGTCAATTCCATCAGCCAGGAACGGATAACGGAACCGTTGTTCCATACACGCGCTACTTTTTCGAAGTCGAAGTCAAAACCGCTTTTCTCCAGCACGTCGAAGCCTTCACCGATGGAAGCCATCATGCCGTATTCAATCCCGTTGTGTACCATTTTGAGGAAGTGTCCGCTACCTGCTTTACCAGCATACAGATAACCGTTCTCTACGGAAGTATCCTTGAACGCTGGCTCAACAATAGCCCACGCTTCCGGATCTCCACCGATCATGTAACATGCCCCGTTGCGCGCACCTTCCATACCGCCTGAAGTTCCTGCATCCATGTAGTGAATGCCTTGTGGCTTCAGCTCTTCGTAACGACGGATGGACTCTTTGTAGTGGGAGTTTCCTGCTTCAATGATGATATCCCCTTTGGACAGCAGCGGACTCACTTCAGCCAGTACAGCATCTACAACGTTGTGAGGAACCATGATCCACAGCACGCGTGGAGATTCCAGGGATTCAACCATTTCTTTGTATGAGGAAACGCCTTGAGCGCCGTATTCTTTCATTTCTTTAACCGCTTCTGCATTCAGGTCAAAGGCAACCACTTCGTGTTTGTGATCAATGAGGTTTCTGCCCAGGTTCAAGCCCATTTTTCCAAGTCCGATAAGTCCGAGTTTCATAATAAAATCCTCCTGTTATGCAAATATTTAGTGTTAAGTTAAATCAGGATGCAGCACACATCCGCATTTGCACCAACCGTTCCGGTTACGGATCATTCTTTCGATCGCTGTTGTATTCCAATTTTTCGGATTTATTTGTTATATGGGAAAATTGGAATACAAAGGCGAACACTTCGTTTCTACAGAATTGATTCCGTCCCCTCCACTCCATGGATTATAGGTTCCTTTGTGCAAATCGTGATGTAACTGCGATCTATATAGAAAATGTTTGCGGCCTTTCGGCTACGAAAGTCGAAAGGGCTTATGCAAAATTGAAACGGTATAATGTTTAGTAAAAAATGATGCGTTGCTTACTGTATAACTTTTGGATTGCAATAAGCTCGCCTTACCACCAACGGAAGCCATTTTCTGCAATCAGACGGTCAGCAGATTCTGGTCCATCTGATCCTGCTTTGTACGTATCCAGTGGAATTGAACCGGCTGCAAAAGCTTCCTGAATCGGCTGTACCCACTGCCAAGCCAGCTCCACTTCATTCCAGTGTGCAAAGAACGTTGCGTCACCGCGCATCGCATCAAAGATCAGGTTTTCATACGCTTCTGGAACGTTGCGCTCCCCCGACTGGAAGGTCATATTCATCGGCTCAACCTCGCCCTTGTTCAGCGGATTCTTCACATTTAATTGCAGGGACAGGCTTTCGCCCGGGCCGATTTCAAGTGTCAGCAGGTTCGGAGCCATCGTATTTTCAGACTCATGGCCTGTTTTGAGCGGTGACTTGAATTCAATGACGATACGGGTTGATTTCTCAGCCATGCGTTTGCCTGTACGAATATAGAACGGAACCTCGCTCCAGAACGGGTCATCCAGCCACAGCCTTGCAGCCACATATGTCTCATTCTGCGATCCGGCCGGAATGCCCGGCTCGTCCAGATAACCGACTACAGAGGAGCCTTGCAGTTCTCCTGCACCATACTGAGCGCGAACGACTTCAGAGGCTACATTCTCTTTGGTTAATGGCCGCAGAGCTTCAGCAATTTTTTTCTTCTTATATTGAATTTCCTGTGGTGTACAGCGCTTCGGCAGATGCAATGCAATCATCATCAGCAGTTGAAGCATATGGTTCTGGAACATGTCGCGAAGCGCACCACTCTGGTCATAATACGCTGCGCGTTCCTCAACACCTACAGTTTCACTCGCTGTAATCTGTACATTGGCAATGTAGCGATTAGACCACAGCGCCTGAATAACCGGATTGGCATACGTCAACGTTTCAATGTTTTGCACCATCGGTTTGCCAAGGAAATGGTCGATGCGATAAATTTCTTCCTCCGCAAACGTATTGCTCAGCTTCTCATTCAGCTCACGTGCAGATTGCAAATCATGTCCAAACGGCTTCTCGATGATGAGCTTCTTCCAGCCCTTGGTGTTCCCCAGGCCGCTCTCTTGAATGTTTAATGCAATGGGTTCAAAAAACTCAGGTGCAACGGACATGTAGAACATGCGATTTTCAGGAATATCAAGCTCCTGCTCCCGCTGCTGCACCAATTGAAGAAGCCGTGTATAATCTTCAGGCTTGGTGTTGTTCAATGAGCAATAACGGAAAGCACCGATGAAATCACGTACTTGTGATGCTTCCTCCGGTTTCTGACGAGAAAATTCATGCAGTGACTTTTCCACATTCGCCTGGAAATCCGCATCTGACAGCTCGCGACGTCCCAAACCAATGACGGAGAATGCCTTAGGCATTTTCTGATCTACAAACAGATTGTATAATGCAGGGTAAATTTTGCGTTTGGCTAAATCGCCTGTTGCCCCGAACAGGACAAATGTCATTGCGTCCATTGGAGTGCCTCCTATGATCTGTGCAGTATAGTATATGATGTTGCAAAATGTTCAAATCCAAGCATGACAAAAGACGGAATAAGTGGGTACATCGCCCGCCTTGCCTCCGTTATGCACATGACCTGAATCCAACCATGGGAACATTCCTTCTCTCCACAACCTGAATCACTATTTGACTTAGGTTATAAATTGTAACCACTAATAATTAACGTTACTCATATTACACCTGTCGTCACAATTCGTCAATATTCTTGTCTAAGCTGTGAACTCCAGTTGTACCAAGGGTTACAGACTATTTAATTGAATGTTAACGCTTTATGTGGTAAGTTTAATAGCAATTGGAATGTGATATTTTATACATATACCTTGTGGACATTCAGGTTACAATAAGTATACTAATGATATTACAAGCCATACTAAACCAAAGGAGTAACCGTTATGAACGATGATAAGAATGCCAAGCAATTATGCGAAAAGGTGGAACTATCTTATCAGATCATTGGCCGGAAATGGGTAGCCCTGATTATCCATGCATTGATGGAGGAGCCCAAACGCTTCAGTGAAATTCATGCTTATATTCCTGATTTGAGCAAACGTGTATTAAATGAGCGTATGAAGGAATTAGAGGAAGAGGGACTGGTCGTAAGACATGTAATTACAGAGCGTCCCATTCGAACTGAATATATGCTGTCCCGCAAAGGAACCGAGCTAGGACGAGCTCTAAGTGCGGTGGAGCGATGGGCAGAGAAGTGGTTGTAGGGAAGCATAAAAATCCCAAATGTTCGTTCCATGTCAAGACATGATCATGAGCACTTGGGATTTATTTTTTAATTTTTTTACATATTGCACTCTAATTGAAAAACCTTTATTTAATAACTACCATCTGCATCTTTTATTCTCTGGATTGCCTCTAACATCTCCTGCTTCTGTTTTAAAAGCTGTTGCGTACGTGTGTCTAACTGATAGAAGAATACCTCTACTTTAATCCGTAATTTTGTTGCTGATTGCCCTGCAATAATTGATCCAAATCCATCGTTATGTTGTTACTCATTCTCATGTTTCCTTTCCTTTAGCTTTCATAATCTAAAACCTGGTACCTCTACTTATGTAAAGTTCGTACGCAATTCATTTAGCCTTAGTCGAATCGCCTTCAGCAGACTGATCCCCTGAATCTCTATTTCTATCCCCCATCCGCCTTAACAAACAGATCGGCTTTATTCTGAATGTAATCCACGAGATCCGAGGTATGCTCCAGATGCCATTCATCCAGCTGCTTAATGCTCATCTGCAGATCCCATACGATCGGCACTAGACGCTTGCTATGACTGCTTTCCGTATATTCGAAAAAGTTACGTTGGATCCGTTCAAACGTGCGGCTCATGTCTTGCGCCTGCTGACTCCATTTCTGTGCGACCTCTCTCAACTCTTCCGGCGTCAGTTCGATCGTTCCTGCCGAGTATCCACCGACAATGTTAACGACCGACTTTAAGCCTTTGCTCATCGTATCCCAGGCATCTCGCGCATGATCCAATATATTGTGGTCCGAAGGTTTTCGAGGTGAAAAGCTAACCTGTTCTCCTGTGATCTCGTCATACAATGTATTGCTCACATACCCGTCGTCATCGAACTTGTAATGCTCCATACCATGGTAATTTGGATCGTTCAGAGTATCATTCCATTTATTCCACAACTCGAGGCCATAACGGGTATTAAATTCATCATAGTTTTGATCGATCACAAAAGTAGAACCCACATGTCGCTCATATCCCCCCAACATGCCACTTGCAATGAAATCACCCGGATGTATAAAATTCGTAACCTGACGGTCAAATGCACCTTCTTCTGCTTTTCTTTGCATTTCAGGTGTTAGCGCGGCTATCACTGTCGGAGCACTAAAGGTGACAGCTTCTAACCCTGTATAAACTGCCGCATATTGCGCGTTACCTCCACCCAGAGAGTGCCCTGTAAGGGTGAAGCTCGCCTCCGGGTACTTCTTTTGCATTTCTTTTACGTAATCTTCTGCTTCGTAGAGTTGATTTTCAAAACGTAAACTCTTACTCAAATCTTTCTGTGTATTTCCTACCCAATCCCCGAAATCGTCTAAGCCTAGTGACTTTTCCACCTTATTTGAAATTTCTTTTTCTGCGGGAAATCTCAGATTATCCAAAGCACGACCTACCGTCTGCCAAATTTCAGGAAAACCTATTTTTAGAGCATCTGTCGTTAAATCGGGCACGCTTCGATCCCAAGTGGCAGAGCCCTCGGTTCCACGAAATGCAATTACCGCCTGTTGGGTGTCCGGGTTATAGAAGGTCACGGCGTCCATTCCAGATGAATTATGTTTTTGATCCAAGATCTTCCAGTCAGGCAAATTATTTATTCGCTCACCAACTCGATAGTCATCGTAAGCAGCATCTGACATTTCCTGATAAACTAAATCAGTAATATTTTTATTCATCATTAATCCTCCCATCACTTTTGGTTGAATGGATTCAAACCTTTACTTTCAATGAAACTCTCCAACTCAGAGCTAAAACTAAACCTTTCACTTTTCCCGGTTTCATAATTAATAGAAACTGTAAAATTTTGTTCTGGATTACCAGTAACATACCCATAAACGGTTACACGACTCATGGCCATTTTAGGTAACATTCTTCTTTCTGTAATGGTTACATCCAAATCATACGTCTCTTTCAAATACTTGATCGCTATAGATTCTGACCGATCTATAATGTCCTGATCCTCTTTATTCACTCCTGAACACCCTCCCAATAATCCAATCACTACAATAATCAAAAGAAAACTCTTGGCAATCCGTGGCATCGCCATCCCTCACTTTACTCTGTATCTTCTCAAAAACGGGAAAGATCGAAGAAAACTCATGATCCCGTTCTCTTCGATCTCATCCTGAGGTTTACTTTCTCTTATCCTTAATGCGGCACCTGAGCACTAAAATCATCTCGACTCGAGCGATCCGCGTGATAGAACACCACATCTCCATCTCGTAGCGAAAACGAGTTTCCATAGCTATCCTGCACCTGACGCTGGTACCCTTCCAGCAGCCACTGGTTCATTAGAGGGGCATGGATATATTGCAGATGCGGTGCCGCCAGGTTGCCTTCACGAATGGACTCCAGGTTAAAATTCACCACGATGTATCCGTCCTTCAGGAAAATCGGCGATTTTGCATCCAGTCCCCCATGAGTTCGCCCATACTCTGCCAGGTTGGTTCCCGCCTGAACGACAAAAGGTTCTGCTGGCAAGCTGTATTCGCCATACCATTGCTGAATCGCCGCATTCGCTCGCAGCACATCTGCACTGGCTGTAGTCGGAATGTTCGTTTTCGGCCCGATAAACGTCCGTAGCTGCTCTGGCATGAGCAGCAGACTGTATCCGCCGACAGGTGTTTTCATCTTTGTAAACTTGTCCCGGTAATAGTCCTGGTACGCTCTTTCGCTCATCATCCCCGTGTGAATCTCACCGTAGCGATGGTATTTGTACGTCGCGGTATCGCGCAGCTGCACCGCAGGTACTTGGCGCATCCGATCGTTTAATATGACAAAACGCTTCACCTGATCCTCGGCCGAGCCAATACGGATAAAGTTCCGCTGATTAGTCGAATAATACAAATCCACGGGCACACGGGTTTGGCCATCCTTGCTTACAAAATCAAAGGTCGGGGTGAGGCGAATCCCGTCTCTCGGGCCAAACATATTGCCTTTCGTTTTAAAATCAAACTTGAAGTGGTACCCCGTCTTCACCGCCACATTCTGGTATCCCTGCAGCGGATGGCTTCCCGGACGGATCGGCACGGTAAACTGCGGGAAATTGCCTCGCTTATCCCCATCAATATCCTTCGTGCCTGTCCAGTAGCTGATCCCCGTTGGGGCGATGCTGTCCTTGAAGCGGCGGAAAACGAGTTCCCAGTTATAGTCGGCGATATCGGTAATTTCAAAATCGTACAATCGCCCGATGACCTCGACGGATACTTCGTCCGATGCAACGTGGTAGTACAGGTCGGTATTCGCATCCGGCTGAGCATCGACTTTCGACTGCATACTGTAGTCAGACGGTGCATTTTCTGCAATGTTACGAAACTCGACCTGATAATCTCCCTCATCCACCCACACCGGGAGATAGAAGGTCGTGTCCAAGACGGGAACTTCAATATCAATCCACGTCTTCCGTGGATAGAACTGTGTCCGGTCCGCACTATATACATCAAACGGGAAGCGCACCTGTTTGATCCGATAATACTTCGCATAATCCCGATCTCCGTATCCCGGATACGCGCCCGCATCCAGATGCTGGCCGCTCGTCGGAATACGAACGGTAAACGGTCGTTCCAAAATGAGTGCAGATCGATTCATATTGGGCACGGTCTTCTGGTTATGCGGCTGGTCATCCGACACGAGCGAGTAATTTACCACCGGGGTATGAACCGTGACGGTATTAATGGGACTGACCGGGAATGTCTTGTCTCCGCTGCCTCCTAGCGTTGTCGGATGAAGTGCATACTGTATTTCTCCGCTGGACTCCGTACTCGCTTTGTTCAAACGCGTCTGGGGAATCAACAGCTGATCGGCATACAGCACCTGTTCTCCGGTGTTTTTATATGAACCGATCTTGGTTGGTGCCGGAATTTGCGTCGGATCGGGCCCGTTTTCGATGACGGTACTGCCATCCATGACCTTGGTGGAGGAACCTTCCCATGTAAAGTCCAGTGCATCATTTTTCACATCAGGCGGGCCTGTTTGACCCTCAGCCATCCTTTTTAAGAGCTCTGTATCATCGGGTATATCGGGCGGTTCGTACCCTTGACCCTCAACCACCTCGGGCACAAAAATAATCTCTCCCGTTTCCTTCGGCATAACGTGAATCTCCACGTCTTCATCGTTCTCCATTTCCAGCTCGGGTGGCGTGTATCCCTGCGGATACAGCGTAATGCGCTCGCCGTCTGGCAGGGCGTAATTCTCCATCTCCGCCTGATCAATAGTATATAGTTCAACATTATTGATCTTCCAATAGCTGTAATTCCGCTCAAAGCTGAACCTGTACTGGTGTGGATACTCATCCGAACCTTGAGTATCGGGTTGTGGGATCTTTGTACCGTTGGGTCCTGGCAGAGCTGGTTGTTTCACTTTCCAGGTACGGGCGTAGGTAATGTCGGCGGTACAGTCATAGGTAATTGTACCTTGCTGTTTACCGAACGTATGTTGGAACAGATAGTTCATCGCCCACGTATTGGCATACAGATGCTCCGACGTTGGAATGCCTCGCGTAGCGTCAAAATGGATACCGTTTGTAGGATCATCCGCCAGAATATGCCCTTGAGCCCCTGGATCCATAAATGCCGTTTGCGGGGAAGCGACTTCATTCGGTGGATTAATTGTAGGTCTGCAGGCTGCTTTTCCATCAGGTTCTGGGTGGGAAGGGTTTCCAGAATCTTTTCTGTACACACCTACCACATTAGTACCTCCAAGATAATTCGTGAAATTCCTTTCTGATAACTTTAGATTTCTCTCTGGATCACCCGTTTGTACAAAATTTTGTTCATTTAACTTCCGTTTAGACTGAACATACGATTTCACTAATTTATAATTCTCACCTTGAAACGAATAAGTTTTATCTAACCTGACCGTATCTACTGGCTTACCCACCGGCCAATTCTTATCGTAATCATCTAGACTGCTCTCTACTTTCGCAGAATACATCTCCGCCCCTTCACTAGTCCTATATATCTTGGTAACCGGAAAATATGCATGGACAGTGACGGGAATATCATAGTATTGTCTGAACTTACTCGGGTCTGCCCAACTTTCAGCATTCTTTATACTCTGAAGAGTCACAAAATCTGTGTCAGGTCTGGATCCATTAATAACATGAAATATAGAGCTCAACCAAATCTGTCCACCATTAGTTATCTTCTCGAGTCCAGCAGCTTCCAATGCATCATTCACTTTATCAACTGGCACTCGAAAATATGTAGTAACTGTTTTATCTCCATTATCCACTTCACGATATTGAGTTATTCTCACTACACCAAACGGCCCCCCTTGCTGGGGAGCACAATTGGTTAAGGTACATCTTGCGTTGCGAGCAATTGTAAATCCCACCGTTTTATACCGAATAGATGTGGATGCTTTTGTTGAAGTTGTACTAAACTCAATAGAACCAGAAGGGTCAAATCGAATATCATCTGCTGCATATGTCTGAGGTGTACCATAGAATAAAAACATGAATTCCATTGTTAAGGAAATAATCATAAAAGATAGGAAAACTCTCTTGAGTAGCTTATTCATTTCACTTCACGCAAAATAGAGTTTTTACTGAATAATGTAGCCATTCCGCTAACCTTCAGGTCATACGTGTTCGAATTCGTAGATAGCGGAATATCTGCATATCCTTCATATTTTTTTCCTTTTTTTAAGGAACCAGCATTTACGAAACGTTCATCAAACATAATATTTTTGTATTTTACATACGATTTAATTTCAAAGCTAAATTTAGTTCGAATAAAATAAAAGTATAAGTCATCCGATTTGGTTACCATAGATGGCTCCGCTATCAAAGAACCTGTCATAATGATTTTGTTCTCCTTTACCCATTTCACATACCGTCTCATATCGGCAAGTACCACCCTGAACCCTTGATTGTGATATGAAAACAATTCATTGGCCCATTCTTCATCAATCGTTCTGTAGTCTACATTAAGCAATAAGTTATAGTAATTCTCCGTTGTTTGTTTCCACTGATCCATTAGAGCCTTATTGTTAAATTTACTGTCCTTCTTGGCAAGCTGCGCAGAAGTCGTATCTACAATAATATCAGGCTTCATCTCATACATCTCATTCGGATACTCTTCCAATATATATGGGAAATCCTTCACGTTTTTAGGTAAATTGGTCGTTCGGATGACCCGTCCCCATGGATCACGCTCAGCATTCTTTGCTTTTTCAGCATTCTTTAGAGCCAGTGTGTCCACCTGCAGCGTCTGTCCATCCCGCACTTTATGAATGCGGTCTACAACGGTTAACGCTTGAGCACGGGTTGTTGTACCTCCCGGATCAAGATTCCCATTTCCCGTACCTGAGATTAATCCATGTTTGACAGCAAGATATAGAAAATCGTAATCATCTGTTCCCACTTGCTCGATTGCTCTCGCTGCAACGTGAACCATCTCCATACGCGTCATCGGTTGAGACCAGTCGGAGGAAGGAAAATCAGATTCCACATACAACTGATTCAATTTGGCGGCAGCAACATACGCTTTATACCATGGAGCACCAGAAGCCGTAGATTCAGTCTCGTAGCCTAGCGACCCAATGACGATCTTTAAAAATTCCGCACGCGTTACTTTATTTTCTGGATAAAACATCCCATTGGGATAACCACTGACAACCCCTTTACTGATTGCTGACCTTATGCTTGATTCTGCCCAGTGACCTTGGATATCCTTGAATGATAATAAGCTTTCTCTTTCTGCATTACCGTCTGAATTTAACGTTTTTGGGTTGGCTTCACTACTCGAACCAAAGGTTATAGATGGCTCTGCATAAACCGGAATGCTAGCTGCTAACATAGATATCAGCGTACTCAACACAATTAATTTCTTTTTCAAGATTCTTATCCTCATTTCTATTAAAATTAAAATTAAAATAAACTCTTCTAACTCTTTCAAATGCTCAACATCAGACGGGCAAACGGCTGTTTATATCTGGCATTTTCATCTCAAATTCAACCATTGGAATTCAATACTTTTAGGTTCTTAATAACTACCATCTGCATCTTTTATTCTCTGGATTGCCTCTAACATCTCCTGCTTCTGTTTTAGAAGCTGCTGCGTACGTGTGTCTAACTGATAGAAGAATACCTCTACTTTAATCCTTAATTTTGTTGCTGATTGCCCCTTCCAAGCATTTAACTTTTCGTAAAGCTTTCGAGCTTCCCGTTCATTCTCCTTCAGTTCACTAAGGATTAGATCCAATTCACGTTCGGCTTGTAATAATTGATCCAAATCCATCGTTATGTTGCTGCTCATTCTCATGTTTCCTTTCCTTTAGCTTTCATAATCTAAAACCTGGTACCTCTACTTATGTAAAGCTCATACGCAATTCATTTAGCCATAGTCGAATCGCCTTCAGCAGACTGATCCCCTGAATCTCTATTTCTATCCCCCATCCGCCTTTACAAACAAATCAGCTTTATTCTGAATGTAATCCACGAGATCCGAGGTATGCTCCAGATGCCATTCATCCAGCTGCTTAATGCTCATCTGCAGATCCCATACGATCGGCACTAGACGCCGACTATGACTGCTTTCCGTATATTCAAAAAAGTTACGTTGGATTCGTTCAAACGTGCGACTCATGTCTTGCGCCTGCTGACTCCATTTCTGTGCGACCTCTCTCAACTCTTCCGGCGTCAGCTCGATCGTTCCTGCCGAGTATCCACCGACAATGTTAACGACCGACTTTAAGCCTTTGCTCATCGTATCCCAGGCTTCTCGCGCATGATCCAATATATTGTGGTCCGAAGGTTTCCGAGGTGAAAAGCTAACCTGTTCTCCTGTGATCTCGTCATACAATGTATTGTTCACATACCCGTCGTCATCGAACTTGTAATGCTCCATACCATGGTAATTTGGATCGTTCAGAGTATCATTCCATTTTTTCCATGCCTCGATACCATAACGGGTATTAAATTCATCGTAGTTTTGATTGATTACAAAGGTTGAACCCACATGTCGCTCATACCCTCCCAACATGCCACTGGCAATGAAATCACCCGGATGTATAAAATTCGTAACCTGACGGTCAAATTCACCTTCCTCTGCTTTTCTTTGCATTTCAGGTGTTAGTGTGGCTACCACTGTTGGAGCACTAAAGGTGACAGCTTCTAGCCCTGTATACACTGCCGCATATTGCGCGTTACCTCCACCCAGAGAGTGCCCTGTAAGGGTGAAACTCGCCTCCGGATACTTCTTTTGCATTTCTTTTACATAATCTTCTGCTTCGTAGAGTTGATTTTCAAAACGTAAACTTTTACTCAAATCTTTCTGTGTATTTCCTACCCAATCCCCGAAATCGTCTAAGCCTAGTGACTTTTCCACCTTATTTGAAATTTCTTTTTCTGCGGGAAATCTCAGATTATCCAAAGCACGACCTACCGTCTGCCAAATTTCAGGAAAACCTATTTTTAGAGCATCTGTCGTTAAATCGGGTACGCTTCGATCCCAAGTGGCAGAGCCCTCGGTTCCACGAAATGCAATTACCGCTTGTTGGGTGTCCGGGTTATAGAAGGTCACGGCGTCCATTCCAGATGAATTATGTTTTTGATCTAACACTTCCCATCCAGGAACCATTCTAAAATCTTCTCCTATTACATAATCACTATAGGCTGCTTCAGACATCTGTTGATAATCTTGATCTGTTAAATTTAATTTCCCTGGACTGCTATTCTCAGCCATTTTATGACCTCCAATGTTCTTTAGTCTTTTAAAACCTGTAATTTATTCTCTTTATTTGTAGGGGTCGAATCCCCGTTCGCTAAGCATATTGCGAAACTCTCTGCTAAACGAAAGCAATTCTGCCTTATTGGATTCATAATTTACCGAGACATTAAAATGCTGCTCTTCATGTCCTCTTACATAACCATATACAGTAACACGAGCCATAGCCATTCTAGGCTGCAATTGTCTTCGTGTAATTACTACATCATTTAAGTTATAAGTATCTTTCAGATACTTGATTGCTATAGATTCTGACCGATCTATAATCTCCTGATCCTCTTTGTTCACTCCTGAACACCCTCCTAATAATCCAATCACTACCATAATCAAAAGAAAACTCTTGGCAATCCGTGGCATCGCCATCCCTCACTTTACTCTGCATATCTTCATAAAAACGGGAAGGATCGAAGAAAACTCATGATCCCGTCCTCTTCGATCTCATCCTGAGGTTTACTTCTCTTATCCTTAATGTGGCACCTGAGCACTAAAATCATCTCGACTCGAGCGATCCGCGTGATAGAACACCACATCTCCATCTCGTAGCGAAAATGAGTTACCGTAACTATCCTGCACCTGACGCTGGAACCCTTCCAGCAGCCACTGGTTCATGAGTGGGGCGTGGATATATTGCAGATGAGGTGCCGCCAGGTTGCCTTCCCGAATGGATTCCAGGTTAAAATTCACCACGATGTATCCGTTCTTCAGGAAAATCGGCGATTTCGCATCCAGTCCCCCATGGGTTCGGCCATACTCTGCCAGGTTGGTTCCCGCCTGAACCACATAAGGCTCTGCGGGCAAGCTGTACTCGCCATACCATTGCTGAATCGCCGCATTCGCTCGCAGCACATCTGCACTCGCTGTAGTCGGAATGTTCGTTTTCGGCCCGATAAACGTCCGTAGCTGCTCTGGCATGAGCAGCAGACTGTATCCGCCGACAGGGGTTTTCATCTTTGTAAACTTGTCCCGGTAATAATCCTGATACGCTCTTTCGCTCATCATCCCCGTGTGAGTCTCGCCATAGCGATGGTATTTGTACGTCGCGGTATCGCGCAGCTGTACCGCAGGTACTTGGCGCATGCGATCATTTAATATGACAAATCGCTTCACCTGATCCTCGGCCGAGCCAATACGGATAAAGTTCCGCTGATTAGTCGAATAATACAAATCCACGGGCACACGGGTTTGGCCATCCTTGCTTACAAAATCAAAGGTCGGGGTGAGGCGAATCCCGTCTCTCGGGCCAAACATATTACCTTTCGTTTTAAAATCAAACTTGAAGTGGTATCCCGTCTTCACCGCCACATTTTGGTATCCCTGCAGCGGATGGCTTCCCGGGCGGATCGGCACGGTGAACTGCGGGAAATTGCCTCGCTTGTCTCCATCAATATCCTTCGTGCCTGTCCAGTAGCTGATCCACGTTGGGGCAATGCTGCCCTTGAAGCGGCGGAAAACGAGTTCCCAGTTATAGTCTGCGATATCGGTAATTTCAAAATCGTACAATCGGCCAATGACCTCCACGGATACTTCATCCGATGCCACGTGGTAGTACAGGTCGGTATTCGCATCTGGCTGAGCATCAACGTCTGGCTGCATAGGGTAGTCAGACGGTGCATTCTCGGCAATGTTGCGAAACTCTACCTGGTAATCTCCCTCATCCACCCACACCGGGAGATAGAAGGTCGTGTCCAAAACGGGAACTTCGATATCAATCCACGTCTTCCGTGGATAGAACTCTGTCTGGTCCGCACTATATACATCAAACGGGAAGCGCACTTGTTTGATCCGATAATACTTGGCATAGTCCCGATCTCCGTATCCCGGATACGAGCCCGAATCCAGATGCTGGCCGCTCGTCGGGATACGAACGGTAAACGGTCGCTCCAAAATGAGTGCAGATCGATTCATATTGGGCACGGTCTTCTGGTTATGCGGTTGATCATCCGACACGAGCGAGTAGTTTACCACCGGGGTATGAACCGTAACGGTATTAATGGGACTGACCGGGAATGTCTTGTCTCCACTGCCTCCTAGCGTTGTCGGATGAAGTGCATACTGGATTTCTCCGCTGGACTCCGTATTCGCTTTGTTCAAACGAGTCTGGGGAATCAACAGCTGATCTTCATACAGCACCTGCTCTCCGGTGTTTTTATACGAACCGATCTTGGCCGGTGCCGGAATTTGCGTCGGATCGGGTCCATGTTCGACCACGACACTACCGTCCATGACCTTCGTGGAGGAACCTTCCCACATAAAGTCGAGTGCATCATTTTTCACATCAGGCGGGCCTGTTTGCCCCTCGGCCATCCCTTTTAAGAGCTCGGTATCATCTGGAACATCGAGGGGTTCATACCCATCACTCGCCAGCACCGGGGGCACGTAGCTGATTTCTCCGGTTTCCTTCGGCATCACATGAATTTCAACATCTTCGTCATGTTCCATCTCCAGCTCGGGTGGCGTGTATCCCTGCGGATACAGCGTAATGCGCTCGCCGTCTGGCAGGGCGTAATTCTCCATCTCCGCCTGATCAATGAAATACAGCTCCACGTTATTGATCTTCCAATAGCTATAGTTTCGCTCGAAGTCGAAATTGTAGGTGACATCGACGGTATCCGATTCCTCTGTATCTTCCTGCGGAATCGTTGTTCCATCTGGCCCTGGGAGATCAGGCTGTTCCACCTTCCAGGTTCGAACATACGTCAGTTTGGCTTCACAGTCATATGTAATCGTGCCTTGCTGTTTGCCAAAGGTGTGCTGAAAGAGATAGTTCATTGCCCACGTATTGGCATACAGATGCTCCGACGTTGGAATGCCTCGCGTGGCGTCAAAGTGGATACCGTTTGCAGGATCATCCGCCAGAATATGCCCTTGAGCCCCTGGATCCATAAATGCCGTTTGTGGGGAAGCGACTTCATTCGGTGGATTAATCGTGTATGTACAACCTGCTACACCACCAGGTTCATGCGGGATTGGACCATCCCCCACCGTCACTTTTAAGTAGGCGATGAGATCATATTGATACGAATCACCACTTTTCCATTCCACAGAAATAGTAGCGGTCCCCGGACTCAAGCCTTTGATCTTTCCGCTTGAATTAACGGATACGACACTTTCATTATCTGATTTCCAATCCACACCCGATCGCGTTGAAATATCTACCCAATTGCCGAACTGCTTTGCTCCATGAGCCATCGTAGCCACTTCACCTTTGAGGTTGGCTTCCTCATCTTTCTTTAAACGCTGCGTACCTGTAAGCCGAATTTTTTTCTGCTCCGTCCATTTACTTCGCCATGTTATGTTTAAAGGCGTTAGATATAGGGTACTGTACTTGGTTTTGCCACTGGGATTTTTGCCATAATCATCTGTGTACTCTGGTTCATATAAGGACGCATCTTTTTTACCAGTTTTTGAAGTTAATGTAACAATTGATTTTGAATTATCCAGTGTTAATTTAGTGATCAGAGACTTCTGGCCCTGAACTCCTGTAGTTTCTGCTTTAACAATGTATGGGCTCGGTACCTTGTCTGGCGAAATTTGTATTCCTGATTTATCTCGATATTCATTAGGCAGGTATGCTGGGTTTTCTCTCATTTGAATACGATCTGTCACTTCTCTAACAGTTGGTGCAGAGATACCTCCATAAATGACATTATCCGCTTTTACTTTACCACCACTTAAAGTAGTTTCTGCGATCCAATCCAGACTATCAATTTGATACCAATATACCCCAGGGTTTGCCTGTTTTATCCCCTCGAATATTCTAACTACCTTTTGGTAACCTGTTGGCCCTTTAGGTAGAGCTATTGGGTCAATTACTTCATTTATTTTTTTATTATCCTCAGGGTCAGGGCTCACCACCACTACTTTATCATTATCTTCAGCAGTAGTGACACAATAAGGATATATAAAAAATTGAAGGAAAACAGCGCCAACAATTAAAATAGAAAATTTCCAATTCCGTCGTTCTATTGCCAATATTTTTCTCATCTTAGTGGGAGACTAAAAGAAGTGCTAGTATTTTTATCAATGCTGAAGGATTTCCAAGTTTCGTTTGAAGATCCTTCCGTACTTCTTTTTAAAAGAAATTTCATCCAGAATGTTCTTGGAACCTCCTTCTTAAAGAAGCCGGAATTCACATATTCTTTGATGGGGAGATTTGTGATTCCAAAGGTTTTCACTTTTCCGCTATTGAAATTACTTACCGTCGTAAAAATATTTGCAACCTCTTGGTGAAAAATCAAATTTCTTAGATTATCTCCACTTGGAGTTACGGTCACCTCCATAAAAACATCGTAATAATCATTGTTCATAAATCCATATGATTCATCTATAAACATCCTGCCGTAAAGATTGCTAATATCTGTCTTTGATTTTGCATCAGTAACAATCATTCGATGCGGAGTTAGTGTACCTAAATTGTTACGGAATTTTGCGGTTTTGCCAACTATACGATCAAAGCTAGATATCACACCATCTTCGGATTTCAGAAAAACATAAGGTGTTGCTGAAGTCAAATTCGTACCCGTCATTCCTACTTCACGCATTTCATTTAAATCTCTGTACGAATCAGCCTTACTTTCTTGCACTTGTTGGTAACGAGACAAAATCACAGCAGCCTCTGCTCGTGTCGTCGTCTTCCCGGGACCGAAGGTTCCATCAGGGTACCCAGCCATCAATCCGGTTCCTAATACAACTGAGACGTATGGATAAGCCGCTTTCTTTAAACCACCCTTGTAGAACTCAGCTACAGGAACTAACGTATTCTCTGTATCTGTATCCTTCAGCGCTTGCTTGAAATCCTCGTTTTGTGCAGCTAGTCCTGAACTGAGCCACTTGGCCATTTCTTCCCTTGTCAATGCCGTGCTAGGTTTAAATCCGTTTGGATAATCCGAAGCTTTCAAAAAGCCGAGAGATACCGCACGGTTTACTTCTCCTTCACTCCAATGACCTGTCAAATCCCGAAATACATTCGCTTGCTCCAACTCAGGAGTCGCTTTGGACACACGAGACAACAATGCCGCAAATTCCGCACGTGTTACCGTTGCTCCAGGCTTAAACGTTCCATCACTGTAGCCTTTAAAATAACCCTTGGACACAGCAGCATCGATGGAAGTCTTTGCCCAATGGCTTGCAGGCACATCTTTAAATGAAGGTGCTGCTGCACTTGCACTCCCAGTGAAAGGAAGCATTCCCATTACCAATGCACCGCTTAGTACTAATTGTGTTACTTTCTTCAATTCGTTCACACTCCAGTATTGTTATTCTCTTCGCAAAATCTCTGGTAAACCTATGTATCTCTTGAACCGTTCTTGCATGTTACGACTTCCTAAAATATCACCTTCAATGCTTAGTGATTTTCATCTTGCTTCATGAATTCTCAAAGAATAAATACTAGGTCTTCCATCATCCTAAAAGCCAATCAAAAATGCCATTTATAAGAATATTTTACCACTAAAGGCTTGTGAAATATAGGTATTTAGGATTGATTTTAACAATCAGTTTAAGCGAGGGTATAACAAAACAGGTCAATCATGGTTTATTACATAATTGACCTGATCTGTTGTATAAGAATAAGGAGATCTCATCATTTAAATTAATCAAATTTTATCCTCTTAAGTAATTGAAACCACTCGTCTAGGTCCATATCAAGTACAATTTCTTTATACTTGAGACCAAATAGATGATTTATGAACACTTTCACTCAGAATTTAACATACACTCTCAAACTCCTTTGAGGTTTGAATCAGTTAAAATAAAATTGAATATTTGTCAATCTCCATTTATGTTCAATCCATACTTTGAAGTGTTTAATATATACTGATTTAGTGGAATAAACCTTTCCGGTTCTATTTCTAAAGTGGCTTTGCCTGAAGCAATTATAGACAAAAAACTACTCCCAAAGGGCCAATCAATAGATGAAAATATCTCATAGTTATATCCTTCAGAAGAACTATTCGATCCCCACTTTTTTTTAATTTTACATTTAGACCCATCATATTGGTAAATATGCTCATGAGGTTTCATCTCAGAAAGCAACTCTACTTCAATCTCAATACTATCTACATCCTCAAAATAGATAGTGGAAAAACCAGAAATATAGACATTGTCATCAAATAAGATCAGATCATTCCCTAACCCATATTGCTCTATACTAAACATTTTGATTGGTATAATTATCCCCCAAATATCCAGAGAGAATTTGTTAATAATTTTAGAAGGGCTTTTAAATTGGATTACTGATTCTGTAAAGTCGTAAAGCTCAAATTTTTGTTTAGATATATCCAGTTCTATCATTGATAAGTTCTCCTCAAGATAACCTCAAATTGTCTCTCCAATGATTTGTCGGAAAAAATTTTACCATCAGTAGTTTTTTGCACTCCAAACATTAAATCACCAGAAGCTTTCCCTCTTCCAACTAACTCAAAACCAAATTGTTCAAAATACTTATTGTCTGCACTCAACATGTTTTTAAAGAATGGATTTTTCTCACCACCAACAACTTTTAGAACCCCACCGTTCTCTAATATTCAAAATGTCGTAACCATGCGGATTTTGGGCAATGACCTCTGAGAACGATCTTGTGCTGAAAGGCAAATGATTTGCGTTTGCCACAACATCCACGCCATTAACATTCCTCATGTCTACATTGATTGCTCCTTTAAGCGGATTGTCACCAGATCCTAAATTCATGGTCTTACTGTTGTTACCGAAGGGCAAGGCTAATATGTCATTAGAATTCGTCTCACACTTCATCAACCCCAACGGGTCAATGTAGCTTACCGGGTTCCCGTTGACGTACGCATAGCGGTTAAAGGTCTGTCCGTCCTGAATCTCCCCGCGAATCACGTCCCGGTTCAGGAAACGCTTCAGCTTCGGATCATAGTACCGTGCTCGCATGTAATACAGTCCATTGGCATCAGTCATGACGCCGTCTCGGCCATTATACGCAAACGGCTGCGAGGTTACACCTTCATGCTGCTCCAGCTCGCCATACAATCCATACGTATAGCGATCCGTCACTCGATTCTGCTCATCCGTGAGCAACGTCGTGCTGCCGCGCAGACCATAGTGGTAGCTCAGATACGTTCCGTCTGCATCTTCGCGTCCGATCAGCCCCAGGCCGTACACATATCGGGCCTTGACGTCGCCCTCGCCATCCAGCTCCATCAGCACCCGGCTCAGTTCAGGCGCATCGTCAATGACGTAGCGAATCACTTGGCCGCGCTGCGCGAGTTCAATGCGGTCGCCTTGCGGGTTGTACCGATATTTCAGCTTGCCTGCCTTCACCAGTCGGTTACGGGCATCGTATTCATACGCGGAAGCGGTGCTGCCATCCGTGGCATACAGCAGATTGCCGTTTGCATCATTTTATCAATCTTAACGGGTAACGGTAGCCTACTAGACTCCCATTCACATACGAAAACCAGTTGTTAAACGTTATACCGCTTAGCTGGCATGAATAACTCATAAGGATGATAACGATTAAATATGAGAAAACCTTGAGCGCCATAAAACAGTGCTCAAGGTTTTTTCATATCTATTGCCAGTAATTTAGATGCAGACGATTACAATGATAAGTTAAGTAGAAAGAATTGATCTTACTCGTTTCCTAAAATCTCGTCACATTCAATGCTAAGCATAAATATCATCATCACACGTAATGCGGCTTTAATTTCACCGATACTTAATTCGGGAAATTCACTCTCGATTAAATTAATTACATTCTTCTCTCCCTCAAGAAAGTACATAATATCTGTTAAAAGAACAGCTTGGTTCTTCACCTTTAATCCATAGATTCCTTTATATTCATCTGTAGAATACTCTCTTTCAACTCTTCCATATTCAAACTTTTGTATAGCATCGATATTAAAAGGCGTATGAGAGGATTGCATTAAGAAACTTTCTTCAAAATCTTTTTGACTATATACCATTTGATTTTTTTCAACTAATTCTTTAGTGTACTCCTTGATTTTATCCATAAAATTACTGTTATTACGAAACACTTTTCTCACCGTCCATTAGTTATTATCGCCCTTTTTTCTTAGATGAAGGGACCTTCTCAATAGTAATTTTCTCAACCCACTTCTCGTTAAATTCTTTCAGTAAGCCTGATCCTATACCATAAGAACCTGCTTCATTAGAGGATTTAATTATAACACGATTTGTATACTTGGATTCTCCCCCAACCATAGCTTCAAAATCTACGCCTTTAGATTGGAGCCATTCTTTTGTCCCTTTTTTCGTCTCAATTTTGATTTTTTGTGTATAGTTCTCTGGATCCCCAAGATATCGAGGATCTCTTTCCTTCCCCTTCTCTGAAATCCATTTGCTTCCTCTCGATTCAGTTCCATTATCATGAACTTTAGGTAATAATCCCTTTGCATCTAGTGAGTCCTTTGCTTCTTTCTCAGCACCATATCTAACATAGTGTTCGTTCTCACACTTCATCAACCCCAACGGGTCAATGTAGCTTACCGGATTCCCGTTGACATACGCATAGCGGTTAAAGGTCTGTCCGTCTTCAATCTCCCCGCGGATGACGTCCCGGTTCAGGAAACGTTTCAGCTTTGGATCATAGTACCGCGCTCGCATGTAATACAGTCCGTTCGCATCGGTCATGACCCCGTCTCGACCATTATACGCAAACGGCTGCGAGGTGACGCCTTCATGCTGCTCCAGTTCTCCATACAGTCCGTACGTATAACGATCCGTCACCCGGCTCAGTTCAGGCGCATCGTCAATGACGTAGCGGGTCACTTGGCCACGCTGTGCCAGTTCGATGCGATCGCCTTGCGGGTTGTACCGATATTTCAACTTAGCAGCCTTCACCAGTCGGTTACGGGCATCGTATTCATACGCGGAAGCAGTGCTGCCATCCGTGGCATACAGCAGGTTACCATTTGCATCCATCTCGACGGGATAGTCCCCTACAAGTGAAGTCGGTTGTTCCAAATGTAGTTCGGATGTTGCGTAAGAGAATCACTCCGGAATGTTTGTACTACTGGCCGGGTTCTGGACCTACCACCATCAGGACTATCTAGCAACGCAATAGGACAAATATATCAGCATTCAAAAGTAGCAAGTTTTATTAGCCAGAATGTTGCTCTTCTTCAATCTTTTTATTCCGGTGAAGTCAAATTATCAATAAAATAAAAAGTAAGTAACCTTAATAATGGGCGCTAAGGTTACTTACTTAAAGCAATTTCATAATTTCTTCTTGCCAGAAGCAAAGTTACAGTATAAAAGTCAACTTTTTATGGCATTTCAAATTCGAAAATTATAATTTTTTTTCAATAAGCTTACCCACTTTTATCAGGAAATCCAACTGTTTCTCATTAAGATGTTCATAGAGACCTTCAATCTCATCATCTAAAAAGTTTCTCTCTATGTTATCTAAACTAGCTGACAAAATAGCAATCATACCATAAATATTATACTCTTCCCAATCATCATATAAGTTGCCCCAGTTTTTTATCACATCAATGAAATCATTAAAATTATCAATATCTTTAAAGGGTTTATTCCAATCAGAGCTATTTTGATTGTTCATTTTCTACACCTCTTATTTAATTTTCAATCTTCCTACCTCTCTAAATATCTCATCCAACAATTGGATTCCTTCTTCATTAAAGTTTTTATCTTTAGCAATGATCCTCACATGATAAGGGTTTTTTACTTGTTGGAGCATACAAAACATCAAATCCAGCATTCCTAAGCTGGCGTACATCCGCTTGAGATACTATTTTAGTACCTGCGTTATTGGCCCAATTCTCTCACCCTTGGATACGACAGCATCAATGGAGGCTTTCGCCCAATGGCTTGCAGGCACGTCTTTAAACGAGAGTGCTGCTGCATTTGCAATCCCGGTGAAAGGAAGCATTCCCAGTACCAATGCACCGCTTAGTAGTAGTTGTGTTACTTTCTTCAATTCGTTCACACTCCAATGTTGTTATTCTCTTCGTAAAATCTCTGGTAAACCTATGTACGTTGAATCGTTCACATCTTACAACTTCCTAAAATATCACCTTCAATTCTTTGTGATTTTCATCTCGCCTCATAATTTTTCAAAAATGCCATTTATAAGAATATTTTACCGCTAAAAACTTGTGAGATATAGGTATTTAGGATTGATTTTAATAATCATTTTATTTACATAATTTTACTTTTTTTCAAAAAAAAAAAAAAAAAAAAAAAAAGGAAGGATATCTCATCATTCAAATCTATTTTGCCCTATTAAGTAATTGATACCGATCGTCTAGGCGCAGCGTTTTAACGTGTCATACGTACACTGTTTATTTTCTTCTCTCAGTAGCAGGCTGTCCGAACTTAGGCACACTTAAACTGCTACAAACAAATCTGTCGACCGCTGGTATCGGATCAGGCGGCCTTGTTATGTGTTTCCTCTTTTCTATGTAATTTAGAGATAGAATAAACTCAGTATAGCTACTTCTCTTAGCTTACTTTACTCCTAGTTTTAAAAATGCGGTACACCTTAAGGTATACCGCAATGAATCTAAAACTTTACTTTCTTTTCGTTGTTAATTACTTGCTTTTCATTTCTATACCTTAATCTAAGGCTACACCTCACACCTTAATCATACCGACTTGACTAGTACTTACAGTTAAAAGATCATGTCTAAGTCCCAAGGTACAACCCAGTTTTCTTAGCTACCCACTACCTACACTTGAAGCTTTTTCAGCAGGATTGGTTCATCAGCGGCATGGACAATAGCAGGTGCGGTTTTAGCAATAATGTTTTTTGAAGACTTGGATAAGAGTTTTCTCAATAAAACAAAACCATTTTACAAGGGAAGAGTGAAAATCACCTCAAATGGATCTTTATCTCCAAAAAATTCATCATATAGTCCCCTAACTTGAATTGAATCCAAATCTTCTTCTTGCGTATTTATTAACTCATCTAACTTTTCTAAGATGCTCACTTCTTTTAGGGATAATACCTTGGTCTTAATAAGGGTATCTTTGTTATTCGGAATTAAACCTCTTGGCCAGCAGTCCTCATATACGCCTTTGTAGGAATCGTATAAGAATTTTATTTTACTTACACTAGCATATTTCCTTATATTCGGATTAACCAATAATAGAAATTGAGCTATTATTGCTGAACGTTGGCTTATGTTTGAATAAACCTCGGATTCCTTAAAGGTATCCATTATCTCTATATCTAAATTATAAGGAAATTCCCAATTTAAACCAGAAAAGATTAATATACATTGTTCTTGATCCAAGTTCTTTACCAGTTTCGCCACCAACTCGTGCTCAGTAAATCCCATATGACGAAATGAGGTTAAACAAAGGATACTATCATTGACACTAGTAGCATGTTCACGTAAACACCAAATATAATCATTAAGTAATTCCTCATAGTAACTTCTGTCACTTTCATACCAAAAAAAAGATTGAACGATTGCTTCTATTATTGAAGCTTTATCATACTTGTCAGTAATATTATGCAAAAGTTCCTTCAAATTATTAATGAACTCTTCTCCATAGTATCTCATCAAACTAGGTTGATATTTTATTTGTTCTAAAAGGACGAGAAAAGTTTGAAATTCTTCTGAATTCTTTTCATTCATTAGATATTTCAATAACACATTCATATACTCTCTTTTCTCATTCAATATAATCCCTCCTCCAACTCTTCGCGCCCGATCAACCCCAGGCCGCACCTTATCGGGCCTTGACGTTGCCCTCGCCATCCAGCTCCATCAGCACCCGGCTCAGTTCAGGCGCATCGTCAATGACGTAACGGGTTACTTGACCGCGTTGCGCCAGTTCGATGCGGTCGCCTTGCGGGTTGTACCGATATTTCAGCTTACCGCCTTCACCAGTCGGTTACGGGCATCATATTCGTAGGCGGAAGCGGTGCTGCCATCCGTAGCATACAGCAGGTTACCATTCGCATCCATCTCTACGGGATAGTCCCCTACCCGTTGTAGGCGGTTATCTCAGGTGTAGTGTAGCCGCGAGTGAGTGGTATTAATGAACATGCTGGTGAATTTTTACCACCTAATAATATGCTGAACAACCTTAGTTCTATAGAGAAATAAACTAAGGTTGCTATTGAAGTTATTTTTTTGTACAAGTATTGTAAAACACTATTATATCATTATCTAGAATACGAGAACTCAAAAATTTCACCTTTCCGAAGAATCGGCTTTTGCTTATCAATTTAAATCAAAACAACTTGGGCTATCCTAGTTGTTTGAATTAATTTTGGATACCAGTTGATTCTTAAATAATCTTCATACTAGGTTTGACCCTAAAATGAACCACAATCAGCCTAGAGAATTTTCTATATCCAACTCTACTCAATCCCTATTTCAAGGTTTTCTTGATACTTCACTCCAGCGGTTATACGACCACAACGACTAAGTTTTTATAGCCCCATAATCTAAAGGATTAAAAGAGGCTGGCCAAATTGTACTGTCGTCGTATAAAGCACCTTCTATGTTAGCATCTTCTATCCTCTGGCATAGCATGTTTGCACCTTTCAAATTAGCAGATTTGAAATTAGCATTCCACACATCAGCCTTAAATAAAATAGCATTACTTAAATTCGCATGGCTAAAGTCAGCTCCTGCGAGATTTGCTTTTGTTAAATTAGAGGATTCCAAATTTGAATTTTCAAATAAACCTACCATCAGTAAAGCACTTGTTAAGTTCGCTCGACTTAAGTTTGATTCTTTTAGTTCGGCGCCACGTAAATTCGTTTTTACTAAACTAGAACCACTCAAGTTGGCTCTGTTCAAAATGGCTCTATGCAAGTTTAGCTCATCCAACTTCGCTCTCTCCAAAGAGTCTAACTCAAGCTTTATTGCTTCATTTGCAATACAATTAATAATAATAATGTTTACTCACCTCTTTTTATTTTATCTATTTCCCCAATCATATGGATCGATTTTCACATCCTCCCATCGTATAACTTTATCAGTTTTACCTCCACTATATGGAGTGGTTGGAATATCAATACCTGCAACTCTACCTGAAATGTAACGGTGGTTACCGTCTACTATAATATTATTATCGACTTTAATAGGAGGTGGTACCTCTCCCTCAGCTAAACGCTTAGTATAGCGATCAATAGCTGGTAGAGATACTGCAGTTTGCTGTGTCTGTACAGGAGCGTTCTTCATGGCCTCTCTAACATGTTCTTCAGTAACATCCATCCCAGGTTTCCAAGAAGATGGGCTTTTGCCTTCAGACGCAAACAATTGCAGATCTAATTTTAATTTTCCTGTATTTGGATTAGAATTTTCGCTAACCCTTTTTGTCGTCTCACACTTCATCAATCCCAACGGGTCAATGTAGCTTACCGGGTTCCCGTTGACATACGCATAACGGTTAAAGGTCTGCCCATCCTCGATTTCACCGCGGATGACGTCCCGGTTCAGGAAACGCTTCAGCTTCGGATCATAGTACCGTGCTCGCATGTAATACACCTTGGCATCCAGCTTGGCTCGTAGCCAGCCAAGTTCATCATAAGCGTAGGCAGTTCGCACACTGGCTGCATTCGCTTCCTGTAGCAATCGGCCGCTGCGGTCATACGTCAAGCGGGATGGTTTAGACAGCTTTTCTATCGGGGTGGCGTATTCTACAATTACGAGTTGAAAAAATGCCAGAAAACGAAGATAACAAAAAGCAGGTCAACTATGGGTAGTATCTGACCATAATCGACCTGCCCAACGTAACGAGATGCCGTTATTTAGGTGATAAAATTCAAACATTTATGTGCGTACAAACGAAATGACAAAATATTTATACTGGTATTACATGGGTTATTCATGTTATTTGATAAATGATAGGTTCATTCGGCATTGGCTAGCCCCGCCGATTCTCTTTTACTCTTCATCTTCTTCTACTAAAATGTCATCCATTCTTTCTCTATCTTCTGCAATTTGTCTTGACATTCCAAAGCTCTTCATGAAGTGGCCAAGAGGTAGTTCCTCTTTGAAGTCGCCATCCTGTTCGAACAGTTGGATACTCGCATCATTATCAATTAAATCTTCGACTAAATCTTTCATTTTTTCCATCTCTTTATTATTTACATAATCAACTTCCATAAGAGGAGCATTATTATCAGTACGAGTTTGAATATCTGACAGACCTAGACCTGTGTGTTTTTTTAATGGTCATTAACAATTTACTTGATGTTTCGGATTGTAGAGTCACAGAGATTCTTGTCACTGGCAATACCTCCTTCTAAAACGTTTATATTACCAAATTAAAATTACTCCGCAAACCTAGGATTATACGGTTTTCCAGGTAAACTCCTTCTATATGACCCACCATGCCAACGAGTAATATGTTCTTTTACAGTAGCAGGATAAATTATCTCTCCTCTATTTGCAAGGTGAGGGTACTTTGAAACACTGTAGGCATGATGTCCTGTTATTGTTTTTTCATTATAACTAGGAACTTTATTACTTAGTATCGCTTCTTTTTGTTCCTGAGACCAGTTTCTCGTTGTTGGCTCACCGTTTTTCATCCTTCTCTTCTCTTGTTGCCAAAACTCTTTGACTCCTGCATCTCTTCGACTCGCAAGCCGTTTATTCCATTCAAGCCTCTTCCACTCTTCATTTGTTATTGTTCGATTATTTACTTTATCCTCCAACTTCTTTTTTTGTCTTATTTCCTAGTTGTTTATAAGGGCTAGGCTTTGGTATAAGTCAAATCCTGCATTCTCTGCTCTTTGGTCAAAAACATCAGTCCCATACTTAGGCACTATCCGGTCGAGATGAATACAAATGATAAAAAACTCCAGAATAAAAAGATAACAAAAAGCAGGTTAATCATGATGGTATCTGACCATAATCAACCTGCTTAATGTATTGGGATAGCGTTACTGAGGTATAAAATTAACACTAGATTTGCTTGAAAATTTCATAAAGATAATTTAGCCCTTAAACATCACCGTTAGCCAAATGAGCTTCTACTGCTTCATCTAAGCTCATTGCCTTTTCTAAATTATCATCAACAAGTATAAGTAAAGGACCTTCTAACACATGATCTTCTGAGGTTCTAACTTCAAATGCAACCGCCCAATATTTGGGGGAAAATTTAGAAATTTCGATACTAATTAGTATCAATTTGTAGTTTTCATTCGTATCTTTATTCACATATTCCAGTGCTAATTTTTCCGCCTGTTCTCTTGATAGTTTCATTACCTGATACCCCCAAATTCCATTATATACCAATTCGCATGAAGTCGTTCGGCCTCATTCAAAGAATTCCATTTCTTAGGGCTATTTGAAAGCATATCATAAACAAATTGCTCTGGAGCGTTAAACTGCTTTAAATCATTCATTGGAACCCGTCCAGTACGTGGTAGATTTAAATATGCTTCTTTACCTATCTTATTATACTGTAAATAGTGAGATAGCTCATGCCAAACTTCATATTGAGTTGGATTACTTCTTAAGTAGAGTGTACCTGTAGGACCGTGAAAAGCTCCACCTTTATTAGGAGGTAAATGCTCATCACCTACTTTAAGCGTTATTCCTCTTTTTTCAAGATAGTTACCTAACAGGTCCAAATCTTTATCACTATACAGTTTACCACCGAGACGACCTGTCTCATCTATAAAATCAGGATTACCCGTCCCTCCAGTCTCACACTTCATCAACCCCAACGGGTCAATGTAGCTTACCGGGTTCCCGTTGACATACGCATAGCGGTTAAAGGTCTGCCCGTCCTGAATCTCACCGCGAATCACGTCCCGGTTCAGGAACCGCTTCAGCTTCGGATCATAGTACCGCGCTCGCATATAATACAGTCCGTTGACATCGGTCATGACCCCGTCTCGACCATTATACGCAAACGGCTGTGAGGTGGCGCCTTCATGCTGCTCCAGCTCGCCATACAATCCATACGTATAGCGATCCGTCACCCGGTTCTGTTCATCTGTCAGGAGAGTTGTACTGCCGCGCAAATCGTAGTGGTAGCTCAGATACGTTCCATCTGCATCTTCGCGCCCGATCAGCCCCAGCCCGTACACATAACGGGCTTTGACGTTGCCCTCGCCATCCAGCTCCATCAGCACCCGGCTCAGTTCAGGCGCATCGTCAATGACGTAGCGGGTCACTTGGCCCCGCTGTGCCAGTTCAATGCGATCGCCTTGCGGGTTGTACCGATATTTCAGCTTGCCCGCCTTCACCAGTCGGTTACGGGCATCGTATTCATACGCGGAAGCAGTGCTGCCATCCGTGGCATACAGCAGGTTACCATTCGCATCCATCTCGACCGGATAGTTCCCTACCCGTTGTAGCCGATTATCCCAGGTATAGTGTAGCTCCTGCTGTGTTGGCAAATTGCCAACGGGTTCGGTTGGAGAGATGCCGACGTGTTCGCTCGTCAGGTTGCCCGACGGGTCATACGTGTAGTGTACAATACGGCCGGGCTCCGCGCCACTGCGCAGGCGTTTTAAGGTGTCATACGTATACTGTTTATTTTCTTCCTTCAGCAGCAAACCGCCCGGACTGTATTCATACTTGAATTGCTGTAATCGAATCCCCTGCCCGCTCGTATCGGTCAGGCGAATGAGCTGGCCTGCGGCATCGTATTCCCGCTGCTCCTGACTGCCGTTCGGACGCCGGGTGTCGATGAGTTTCCCGCTGGCATCGTACCGGTACCGGGTCAGGCGACCATTCCAGTCCTTTACTTCGGCCAGTTCCCCGGTAGCGTGGTAGCGGTACTCTACTTCTTTGCCATCCGGATAGGTCAACGCAGTCATGCGACCTGCGGCATCATAAGCATATTGCAGCAGGTGCCCGAAGCCATCCGTTCGGGTAAGTAAGCGGCCAGCCGCATCGTAGGTGCGTTCCTCATGCTGCTCGGCTTCCAGCACACGTGCAACTTGTCCGTCCGGTGTGTAGGTGAGCACGATTTCGCCCGCTTCATCCGTAGCTCGGATCAGGCGACCCGCGGCATCGTATTCGTACCGGGTCTCCTGGCCCTTGGCATCCAGCTTGGCACGCAGCCAGCCGCGTTCATCATAATCGTAGGCGATTCGTGCTCCGGCGGCATTCGTCTCCTGCAGCAATCGACCGCTGCGGTCATACGTGAGTCGGGTTTCATTGCCGCTGGCATCGGTGTAGCTCGTATTGCGATCTTCCCCGTCCCAGGTCTGACGATAGGTGACTTCGTCTGTGCCTTCACCCTGGATGACCTCCAGCAGGCGGTGAGCCGCATCGTACCGATAACGGCGGGTGTGCCCATCGGCGTCGGTATCCTCTACACGCTGGTGCAGGGCGTTAAATCGCAGCCGGGTCATGTGGCCAAGTCCGTCTTGCCAAGCGACTGGGCGGCCGGCTGCATCGTAGGTCAGCTGCTGGACGGTTCGTCCTTCGCCATCCACAACGCTCACCAATCGTCCAGCACCATCATAGTGATACTGCGTTAGCTGTCCCAGCGCATCGGTCACAGTCTGCAATCGTCCAGCAAGGTCATACGCGAGCTGTGTCGTGTCGCCTAAAGCATTCGTTTCAGCAATCAGGCGGTTCTCGGCATCGTAGATATACTGTCGCTTATGGCCCAGCGCATCGGTGACGGTCGCTACTTCCCCGCTTGGTGTATAGGTATACTGCATCGAAGCGCCCGATGGGCGCGTCTCGCGAATGCGTTGTCCGCTGGCATTATATCGGGTTTGCCACGTGAGGCCCAGCGGGTCCATGATGGAGGTCAGGCGGTCTGCGCCATCATAGCTTCGGCGGCTGATGCCTCCCGCGGCATCCTCCAGTTCCACCACACGACCCGCTTCATCCCAGCGAACGTGTACCTTTCTTCCCTCGGGATCCAGGGTATACGCCAGTTCACCTGTGTCGTTATATCCATAGGTCCAGCTCGCTCCGGTGAAGTCCTGATACACGGCTGTTTGTCCGGTTTCCGTGTATGCCCACTGTGCCTGGCTGCCATCGGGACGGGTCACGGTGGTCAGACGCTGCTGTTCATCGTACTGATAGCTGGTTACGCCGCCTTCGGCGTCGATTTCACGCGCCAGTTGATGGTGCGGGGTATAGCTATACTGTGTCTCCTGACCTAACGGATCGATCTCACGGATGAGATGCCCATCCTTGTCATAGACGTACGTCGTCGTTTCGCCCAGCGGATTGGTGACATGATCGGTCTGCCCCTGCGGGGTATAGGTATAACGTGTGATTCCGCCATCTTCGGCATGCACTTCCAGGAGCTGCAGCGCTTCATCATGGACCAGGATGCGTGTCTGTCCAAGACGGTTGGTGACGGTCGTCCACGTCTGGCCTGGATGACTCTCGGTATCATACCGGAACAGGAACGCATGGCCTGCGGCATCTGTCTGTTTGATGATCCGGTAGGAGGCATCATACGTATTGGTAAACTGAAGGATGCCGCTCTCGCTCAGGGCGAGCAAGCGGCCGGCTTCGTCCGAAACCAGGTCAGTGACAACACCTTCCGGCTCTTGAATCTGTACCAAGATACCGCCGACATTGTATGCAAATTTCACTTGTCGCAGCGCGTCTTTAACTTCTTTCAATTCGCCTGTAGGCGTATACTCCAGCTGCAATGCACGCTGCGTAGCTCGGTCTGTCAAGGCGGCCAATCGGCCGAATGCGTTATAGGTCATGTCCAGGCTCAGACCACTTGCATTTGCGTGGCTGAGCAGTTGACCATCTTCGGTGAAGCGGTAGATTTCACGCGGCTCGCGCGTGGTCAAGGTCCAGCCCTGTGCATCTCGTTCGAGCACGTCAAAGTAGACGTCGAGATCGGAGCTGCGGTAGGTGCCGTCCGCTTGATGCACAAACCGGTTATGTCGTCCGGCGGTCCAGTATACCTCCACGGCAGGTACAGGCTGTCCGGCTTCCTCGGCAGTTTGGATCTCCAGTCGAAGTCCATATTGGTGTGTCCAGGCCAGGCCCAGTTCACCTCGCTGCAGCAGACCCGAATGGTAGATCAAGGTCAGCGGCCAGTCCGCAGCCCCGTGCAGGGTCAGGATATCGTGGTTCATAAACTGCTGGCCTGTCGCGGCATGAATCGGATCTCCCGGAGTGCTCTCCGATTTGGACTTCGTGACATTCTGTGTCTCTGGCGCTCGGCCCGGTGACGGCTGGTGCGGTGAAGCGGCTCCCCCCTTGGATGGAGGGACAGGTGCATCTGCGCCTTTGGCGCCCGCACTGGCCGCTTTATCCTTCATGGCCTTGGCCGCAGCTGCCCCTGTTAGTCCCGTCAGACCGGCCGTCCCGGCTTTCTCGGCATCCGTCAGACCACCATCATGGCGGGTAGAACCTGCATCGCCAGGGGTATCGTCTGCCTTGCCTGTCGGTTTACTGCTGGTCATCGGTGCATCCGCATCTCTGGCACCTGCCGGAGCTTCACCTGCCTTGGCTGGCTTCGGCGCCGTACCCGCAATGTCTTCTCCCGCTTCCCGGGTCGTACTCCCCGGCACCCCCGCCTTGTTCGGACTGGTCGGGATGGCATCGATCGCGTCATCCGCGTTCCGTCCAGCCGTTTTGGCGGCATCGACCGCATCGTCTGCATGCTTCACCGCTTTTCCGGTCAGCTCCACGGCTTCATCCGCAAACTTGAGCAGAGATGTCGCTTTATTGACCCCTTTCCCCAGTGGTCCCAGCACGCCAAGACCACGCTCATACCATGCTAGCTTCTCTCCGGTAACCAAATCCCGGCCCGTGATCGCTTCGATCACTCCCTTAACGTTACCCACTATGGGCGCGAAATCGAGCACTGTGCCAAGTGCAAAAGTAAGGAAACTCGCCAGCTTCCCCCAGTTGAACTTTTTGCCTTCCCGGTCGGCTTGTTCGTATTCGTCCCGTTTGCGACGAGTCAGCTCGGAGAGCAGCTCCAGCTTGGTCTGCAAGCCGTCCAGTTCTCGCATAAGTTGGGTAAACGTACTTTGGACCCCGCCTTGGCTGAGGGTTTTCTGGGTGAGGCTGTTCATCGACCGGTTCAGATCCGCTCGCAAATCCCCCATCTCATCCGCAGCCCGATCTAGACTTCTTGATGTCCGTTTCAGGTCGGATAGGCTGACTTCCAATTTCACTTGACTTCCCCCTTATTTCTTCTTCGCAGCTGCAGCGGCCGCAGACGCGGCAGCCCGTTGCCGTTCACGCTCCTGACGCTCTCGTTCCTGGCGTTCTCTCTCTCTGCGCTCTTCCTCAAGGTCTTCCTGCATAAACTGATTGGCGAGCGATTCCAACCGGCGTGCAAATTGCTCCATTTCATCCGCAGTCTGTCTCATCCGCTGTGTAGTATCACGAAAATCATCCATGAAGTGCTGATATACCCGACCTCTCCAGGTCATAGATTGCACATTACTGTTAATGCTGGAGCGTTCATTCTCCAATTTGCTGCTGTTGCTGCGTAATCTGGAAGCGATGCTCCGCAGCTTGCTGACATCTGGCCGAATAGGCATACGTACATCTCCTTACTTTATTGAGTCTGCCTTGTTAAATCGCTCAGCAATGGCATTCAGTTCGTCTCCTACATCCTTCAATACAGTAGAAACACTTTCCAATTGAACATGGGCATCCTTGTATGAAGAATAAAAGCGCTCCTGGGATTTCCCCTCCCATTCCCCTGTGATTCCATCAATCAATGACTTTAATTCTCTGGATAACGCAATATTTTCCTGACTGCTCGCTAGAAAACGGGTGGCAATTTCCTTAATACGTTCAGGCTCGATTTTGATACGGTCCGCCATTTATTTAACCCCTTTCCCTTCCAATTTCTCCATTTGATCTGCAAAACGCATTAATGCTTTTTTCACTATAGCTGGCTTATAAGGCTGCAACTGAAGTGTACCTTCGGTCAGCTCGACAGCCAGATACAGCTTGTCTCCCCATTGTGCATAATGGTAATCCTCCTGATGCCACATCAGCCCTTGCCTCTTCATAAACATCATGGACCCGGAGCGCTCCCCGTTGTTGAAAATGTCCAGTGCAAGCATGGCCTGCTCCTCCGTGTGACCTGCTTGAATCAATCTGTTACGCCGATCATCCTCCGTAAGCTGATTCCATTGTTCCCATTTGCAATCCTTAATGACCGCCTTCTTCGCAGCACTTCGATATTGGAGAGTGAGCGGGAAAAAACCTTTCATGGCTTCCAATGTGATATTGGCATCCGCTACAGGAACAATCTGAATGCCACCTGACTCATTCACGGTCTGTTCAACGACAATTCGAGGCGTAAAATAGTAATGGCCCTCGTATTTCCCCTTGCCTTCAATCTGTTTACTCACATGCATAACATCAGCACTGCCGCACGCAGCAATACAATAGGCCAGCATTTCATTCATATCGTAGCCCGAGCCATCCGCTTTCGGGATCAGGTATCCTTTGGATATAAATGTTTTCTCGATAAGCTTATATTCCTCTTCCAATTCCTTAGCCAAATATCCACGATAGGGATCTTCAAAGTTGGCTATATAACGAACTCCTACGAGCTGAGTTAAAAAGAAAAACTCCTCTGGAGACAACTCAAAAGCCCACTCTTCCTGCAACTCATTTTCCAAAAATCACACGCTCCCTATAGCTCTATTTAAACAGTCCTATGACGTAGATAATGAATGCAAAAACTAGCGCCCCAACCGAACCACCTATGACATATATCCACAAACGTTCATAACTGGACTGTTTACTCTGGTGTAGTAGCTGAGCCCAGCCCTTTTTGACTAAAGTTTGCTTGGGTTCCGGATTAAAAACGGTCTGATCGATGCCTTCCTGCACCTGCTCCATCGCAATGCCAATCTCAATATGAAATGGAGTTCGTTCCTTAAACTGCTCAATCAGCTTCCCGTATTCCCAGAAGGCCGAAGTCAAATTCCCCTGACGTTCGAGTTGGCGTGCCCGCGCCAGTTGATTCTCTTGCGCAGATGTTAGAGCATCCACAGCATACTCGCTTGGCAGGTTCACCGTCTCTTCTTCTGGCTGCGGCAGCTCTGTATCTGGATCAAAAACAACCTTGGCTGCTTGCTCCGCAAACTGTTTTGCTGAAGCCAAAGCAATCTGCCACTCCCCAAATGTCGGACATTGCTGCAGTTGCTCCGCACTCCACAATCTGCTTAACAGAGCCGCTACTTCGGGCCCATACTGTCGTTCAAGCGTTGCTTGAAGAAGGGTGTATCGCTCGCTCGGCTGCTGCATTTCTTGCGGATCAAAATAACTGTCTCCCCATGCATACTTACATATGTCTGTACTCGACCAAGCCAGCATCTCGGCAAGCAGGATTCCGCCAGCAAATCGATCCGATTGAGGTCCCCAATCCCCGTATTCTCTAAGGAAGGGGGGAGTATATCCCGTAGCACCTTCAGGTAAATTATCGGGTTCCTCCAATTGCTTGGCATACATGCCTTCTACGTCCACTAGTTCAACAGACATATCTTCCGATTCTTGATTCGCGTTCACGATCAGTAGATTAGCGGCTGACAAATCCGCATGGGCTATGCCAGCTTGCTCCAATACAGCCATAGTTGATACCAAAACGCTTGCTAGTTTCAAACACTTCTCCGGAGTAACCACTTCCCGGTCAAGCATGAATTCACTCCATGTCTTGCCTTCAATCCAAGGCATATGCGCACTATATAACAACTCTGGATATTGTCCAAGCAGCTCCATATCTTCTAGCGGATTCAGGATAGTTCTAGACCAGACCCGAAGCCCGGATTGATCCTTCATATTTGCCATAAGCTCCGTTAATTTCATCGCAGAAGGTTTTCTGAAGGCTGGACGAAACACCTTCAAGGCACTACTCTCTCCCGCGCTGTTGATCAGCTTATAGACCGTGCCTTCTCGTCCCTCTTGACCATAAGGCATACCTTCAAATTGAGGGTGAGGCACCAATCTGTAGACCTGGCTTCTGATGTGTAGTTCTGTAGTTAGTTCTGGTGGAAACACAACGCTTGCTCCCCTTTGCACTGAAAAATGTTTCGAAATTAGACCGTTGAGAACGAGTTCACCTGCTCGATTCGCAGGTAACACCCATCCATCGCTTTTACATCGGCCAAAGACTGGTGCAGCTCTATGTTACTCCACTCACTTCCATCACTGCTAAGAGAGTAGCGATAATTGGATGCTTGAAATGTCAAAGCCATACCTTCATTCAATCCCTTGAGCATGGGCTCAAGTAATTCGTTGAGCGGGAGCATATTAGGCACTTCAATATCGGTCCTTTTTCCGGTTGCATCAATAATTAAGGTTAATAATGTCCGATCCATCTGATCATCCTCCTTCCGGCTACATCGGTGTTGACGCAGACATCTGCAGCCCTAACGATATTAAGTCCTTACTTGTACCAGGCAGCATCATGAGTGCACCCTTCTGAACCGAATAACCCGATTCCATCATCATTTCACGATAACTTTCGGGAATGACCGAAGACATCCGTTTCAGTTTTTCTGAATAAGGATCTACCACAAAAGAATCCGGCATCATGCCCTTCCACGCCCGAGTATCCCGAATACGGCTTGTTGAGGCATCCTCTGTAATGAAAATATTCTCAATCAGCACTTGTCCATCAGGCACGGATATTGCTTTGATTCGTTCAACGATTGGTTCAGGGTCTTCACCTGTATAGATCCCATCCGTCATATGACAAATGAGCGGGGCAGGACAGTGCTCCATGTTGCGAAGCTCGGACTGAATAATTTTCTCCGCCTGCTTGAATGCTTTCGCCGTATCTGTGAATCGTTTGGGATATAACGGTGGTAAACTGCCACGGTTAGCGATTCGGTCGATAGATTTTACACCATCCAGCAGGTCATACACCTCGTCACTATACGCAAGAATAGCGATCCGATAACGAGGGGATACCTTCGAACCCTTCGTCGCACGATAAACAATTTGTCGGATGATGGTTTGTAACCCCTCATTGACAATGTCCATCCTTCTCTGGCCTTCCAGTTCAAGTGTCATTGAGCCACTGATATCAATTAAATAGATTAATAGAGCGGGCGTACTTCCCGTCGCATGTACTGTATAACTCATCGGAATAGATTCACCTTTTCATCTTTCAGATATAGAAAAAGCCAGGTAAGTTTACCTGGCTTCTTATGTAACAACTACTGTTGGTCTGCTTGTCTGAAACGAGTTGCAATATCTTTTAAATCTTTTCCCACATCCTGAAGCATCCTAACATAAACGTCCATGCTTTTCTTTTCTTGCAGGAATCTGTCATAGAACTTATTAGAAGTCATACCTTCCCACTGAGAGCGCATGGATTCCATCAGTGAATTTAATTGCTGAGCCATTTGTTGGCTTTCTTGTGCAGCTTGCTCAAACTTCTGTCCAGCATTAGTAATTTCATCAGGTGTTATTAAAATTTTCGCCATTCCTATATTCCCCTTTATACCAATTTTATAAATTTTACCCAATTACTATTGTATACAATGAACTACACAATTGCCAAACATATTTTGGGAAAAAAGACTCATTTGTAAGTCTTTTTTCCTTTTAACCCTTAATTTGCGACAAAAATCGAGCTTGCATTGCTTGCAGCTACTTGCTCCTCAATCTGAGCAGCACCATTGGCAAATGCATGCACTGCTTTGACATTGACGAATTTACGTTTAACATAAAAACCTTCTCCGTCTGGCAGCAAACGGCTGCCTGACACGTAAGGAACCTTAATATTGAATAGCTCGGTATCGTTAGACTCGGCTGTGCCTAGCAACCAACCGATTTGAGCAGATTTGATGTCCTTCAACCAATCATCATAGTTGCGATTAATCGCATTGGCTTGTCCGGAAACAATGATATACACCCCATGCTCCCGTCCATTTCTCGTGATGTATTCCAGATGTCCTGTTACGGTTCGAGAAATACGCTTTGCGATGAAATCAACGTCGTCAATAATGAGTACCATTTTAGGAGCCAATTCATCCGGGTCAGCAACTCGCTCTTCCAGCTTGGTACGCAGAGCTTCGATCATTTCCTCCATCGTGTCCTCATTGGTTGCAAATGCCACGGTATGATGCAACTCTTTCAATGCTCCCAATCCTTGCTGTGTGCGTCTAAAGTCGCATAGATAGAGCTCAAGCTCATCCTGTCTATATTTCATAGCAGACATTAGGCCAATCGTCACAAGAAGGGATGTCTTTCCGGACTCCATTCTGCCTGCCACCATGAAATATGGGCCATCCGCTTCCATATCCCAGCCAAGCATGTTTAAACTGTCAATGTTCATATGCACAGGCAAGACTGGGCTAGAAGCCAGATTCAGTGTACTTGTTGCTTCTGGAATAGAAATGACCTCCGGCAGCACTCGAATGGACTCCGGCTTAGGTGTCGTGCAAGAAGCGTCGATTGCTACGAACTGTTCACGCAATTGTTTTGCACGAGTAGACTCATTCACTGCTTGAATGGATAATGCCGTCTGGAATTCATATGGAGGGATGCTTCCCTTCACAAAAGCTCTGCCCTCCGGCATCTGTGTCGGAGCCTTGAGTAACCTTCCTACGGCATAGTTATAATCCGCTGCATCTGCAAGCATATAGGAGACCGCATTCGGGAAATTACTGCGACTACGTTCCAGCATGTCCGAGATTCGGTTGATGGTAGCCACAAAATATATCCCAAGCCCGGGCCCTTCACGAAGAAGAGGGTCCAGTTTCTCATGAAGCTTCTCGAACTGACCGCGGAAACTGACATAACTATCGATAATAACGAGAATTGCCGGCAGCGTATTGCCTGTCTCTGCACAGTAGGAAAGTCTGGATTTTACTCCCGTTTCGGCAAACAGCGTTTTGCGCTTATTAATCGTTTCTTCGAGATAATTAAACAACCGATTCATCTTCTCTTCCTGATCATCCTGAATGACATCGGCCACATGGGGCAGCAGCGCATAATCCTTCAGCATTCTTCCAAAATCAAGTGCGTAGATGTTCACATCATTCGGCGTTGTGTCCTTTGCAAGAGAGTACAGCAAGGTTTGAATAAAGGTTGTTTTCCCTGTGCCTGGCATACCATAGATCAGCCAATGGCCAGATTCCAGATCAATTCGTAACGGGAACTGTCTCTGATTGACAACATCATCAATAAGTCCGACCTGTGGATTTAAAATTTTTCCCGGCTCCACCGCACCGGTCTCCAAATCCTCTAGCGTAAGTTGAGTAGGCAGAGGCTCTAGCCAAGGCCCCGGCAAACGTCGAATACCTTCCTGTTCAGCTTTCATAGCGATATGATCAATCAGAACGTTCAGTTGCTTTTTGCGCAGGCCCTTCTCTTCGGAAGGCTCCGTTTCCTGAATCAGCTCCAGTTGATCTCTCAGCTTTGTTTTCCGGCCATCCAGCTCATAGGAATACATCGTATCGTCTGACTGTGCAATATTTTGATCGGGCCGGTATGGCGCTCCGCTCCAGGCAAATTGCACGGATTCAAATACTTCATTGCTTCCCACCTGCAGGAAACCACGACCGGGATTTGTAATATGAGCCGCATCCGGGATACGAATCATCTCACGACTGTCACTCTCGTCCTGAACACGGAGGCAGACTTTATAACGAGAGTTACTCCAGATTTTATCGTCCACAACGCCGCCTGGCTTCTGCGTTGCGAGCAGCAAGTGCACACCCAAGGTCCGGCCGATCGCCGCAATGGATACAAGCTCACTCATAAACTCCGGTTGATCCTTTTTAAGCTGCGCGAACTCATCTATGACAATAAATAGATGCGGAAGGGGCTCTTTATCCTTCCAATCTGTCTGATAATACTCGTCAATATGCTGTACATTACCAGCATCAATGAACAAGCGCTGTCTCCGTTTGAGCTCCGCTTTAAGCGAAACCTTCGAGCGTTCAATCAATCCCTCTTCTTCGAGATTGGTTACGGTCGCTATTACGTGAGGCAGATCCTGGAACGTATTGGACATCCCCCCACCCTTATAGTCGATCAGCATAAAAGCCATATCATGCGGGTGATATTCAACTGCGAGAGATGCAATAATAGATTGAATAACTTCACTTTTCCCTGAACCAGTGGTTCCTGCCATAAGTCCGTGAGGTCCATGTCCCTTACGCTCGATTTTGTCGTGAAGATTCAGGAGTACAGGCTTTTTCCCGCCCCTAACGCCGACCGGAAACGGCAGCGTATTCGGATATCGCGATTTCTTCCAATTATTTTCTACATGGAATTGTTCAATATCCTGAACACCGAATAGTTCGAACAACGTCAGTACATTCACAATTTCATCTGCGGAATTTCGCTTGATCCGATACGGTGCAATCTGTCTGGCAAACTGATCTGCTTGCTCCAGTGACATTTGATCCGGCTGGAAGGGCTGTACAAATGGAATCTCATCCTTAGGCTTGGCATACGTATTATCGCCCGCGGAGCCCCCTGTAACGTTCGTGGAACGCATAACCCCTTCATTTGAATGTAAGTCAATAACAAGTTCACATTCCTTCGGTAAGACGTCTTTGCTAGGGGCTAATACGATGCTGCACGCCCCGATGACCTCCGAGCTTTTCATCATCAATGGAAGAATCGGCTCATGCTCCAGCATTTCAATGTAGGGCAGGAAGCAGACGTAAAAAGGCAGTGCTTTTTCCCCTTTGTTCAACCATTGGCGTCGTTGTAAAAGTGTGAATAGCTGTTCCATGAGCTGTGGCTGATATGCACGTTCCTCGAACAGATATCTGCCTGAACGGGTATCATTCCATACATGGGGAATCCATCTCATCCAGTCCCAATTCTCTCGCTGCGTTTTATTCATGAATACAGCCAGTTTCAGCTCATCCGGAGCATGATGTGAAGCAAGTTGAGTCACGACTGTTCGACAGAATCTGTTCAGCTCTTCTTCATCGCCCACAAGACCAACAACGCGATACTTATTCAGATCCAGTAAAGCAGGAGCGTTAGTTATCGTTGTAAATTTTTCAGTCATTTCTCTTGCCTTTTCAAGCATCGGGTCCTTTTCGACACCATTCTGCTTCGGCACTTTAATATCAAAATGGCTAGGCACCGTGCCTATCCCCACACGAACTTTCAGAAAATCGAAATCCTGAGGAATTCTCTCCCACACCGAGGAGCTTCGATCCTTCACCATATTGATACAAAACTGGGGATCCAGGTGGGTTTGATGCCAGTTAAGAATCAGCTCGTTTTTCCAGTTTTGCAAAATTTCCCGATTCTCATTGATATGGTTGTCATATAACCGTTCCCTGTCTTTTATTTTTTTCCGATGCTTTGCCTTCGCTTGAAAGTGAACCAGCACAGGCACGAAGTAGGACACAACCATCATACAAAGGGATATCATTTGTACCGTTACGAATTGCCCGTTTCCCCGGCTTTGATAAAAGGTCATCATGGCCGCTCCACCGGCAACAGTAACCATGATCGGCACCATAATCGAAATAATATTTAACTGCGGAGGCTGAGGAAGAGCCGGCGGTGAGAAAATTTCAACTTCTTCCCCCGATGTTTCCTTAATAATCCTAGGTGATCTCTTATAAAAAAAATGGGACATGCTCTGCTACCTCCTCTTCATGCAACTGCTTTAACGATTCATACAACCTTTAGGAAAATACCCCGCCGCCGCCGCGTCTTTCTCACTTGAAAAGGTTTCGTCTTCCCTATAGCCATATGAACATGTGCTTGGATAATAATATTTAATTCCAGTCGCTGGATCGACAGCGCCCTTGATCTCGGTTTTCTTAACCAGACGCCCGCCGCCAAGCGCGTAGTTATTATAAAATTGGTCACCGATGGGGATGCCCTGGATAAAAGCCATAATCCCAATATCATCAATGGAGTTGATCCACTGCTCTTGGGAAATCTGTGGAAGCTTAAAGGTATAGTGAATACCATATCTGGTCGCATATTCGTTATGTTTGTTTATGTAATAAGCCAGATCCTGCTGAATGCTCTTCACAATGACACTCTTGCGCATCAGTTCAAAATCCGCTGCATTGTCTAATAAAGGAATGTTGGTTGTACCCGCCAAATCTTCACGGAAGCCTTCTACCCAGGCTTTTGTATAAGCATCGTATGCATACACATAACTGTCCAACGTAAAGTTAATGCTGTTGCCGCGATTGTCGGAATAGGAATAAGGTTTTTTGGGTCTCCACATATGCTTAAACACTCGCTCGCCGTTAGCGTCCCGATATTCGTCTACGGCATACACGTCATACCCATCGTAATCAATGACCGCAACGGCTGGTATATACCCGGAAAGAGTCCCTTGCCTAACAGGATCATTGACAATATCAAAGTTCAAATATAATGTGCGAAAAAAGGTGTCCAGTGCTCGCTCTTTGTTGGCGAAGAAAAACTTCTTCGACTGGTATCCCGCCTCATATTCCTGAAGCACATTCATATTCAACATCTGAGAAGCATCCTGAACAGCAGTATGAAGCGTTGCTGAATATTGATCAGACAAAGCAAGTGCTGTCTTCTGATCCCCCGTTCGGAAGTCCATTATGAGATAGAAGGGCACGAAAATGCAGATAAAGAAAATCGCCCAATTAGTAATCTTCATTGATTACCATGCCTCCGTAAGGAACGTAAACCTTGACATTCCCGTTCGTAATTCCCCCTGTGAACACATCGTTTAAAATTGTAGCCATGGTACGATTCACATTTTTTACTTTCACCGTAAAGAAATCACCTACTGCCATCACGTATCTTCGATTAACATCCGATGTGGGACTGCTCGGAAATAACCTTTGCATAATTTCCTGGTTGTAATGACCGTCGAAATACGTTGTAAAGCTCTCACGGAATGTAGTTGAATTGGCCGGATCTGAGTAATCCGGATTGTATTTCTTATGCAAATGTTCCATCTGAATATCGTACTGGTTGCCTGTAGCCCCCAGCTTCTGATTAAACTCGGTATACATTTCAGGTGTGATATACCCCTTGGTTCGGGCTGAATCCACAAACGTAGTAACCGCCGAATGCACCACAAGCTGTGACAGGTCATCCTGCCGCTGCGCCTGCTGGAATAATGGATAGAGAAATAACAAAATGATAGCGATAAAAACACCTAATATTTTGGAGAAAGAGTTTTCCAAACAAGCTCACCCTTTATGTAAAAACAATGGTTTGTACCTTGCCTTGACTATCCCGAATATAAGACACGGTATACGTTCGGTTCAGATCAACGCCTGACACATCAATACTTTCAATATCATCAGAACGATAGAAATATTGGTTAACTACACGAATGTTGGCATCCAGCGCTTTCATCTGCCGGATGCTTTGAAGCACCTCAGCACCGGTATACGTCACTTGTTCCGTAATTTCGAGACTTGTAAATAATCTCCGTTCTTCGTTGACTGCGCTTTTGTGTGCCGCCTGGACAGCAGCATCCTGAGATTGGATGCCTCCAAGAGCGAACATGCAGGCGACAAGCACAATACTGATCTCAGCTGCCACGAGTATGAACTTTTCTACGGTTTCGCTCATTGGAGGACCTCCTGTTCAATTAATTTTTTTCCAAGCTACTCTTGTATAAAAATTATTCCACGAATCATGTTGTTTTTGTCTCTAACAATAGAGGATTTAAACTTACCACTAGGATTAATATAATTAGGTAAAAATTGATTTTCAGCATTACTCAAATCTACATTTTTAGCACTCGCATCTAGGACATCACCAGTTTTAGTATTAAACGTACTTCCGTAAAAAACGCCTTGAGATTGAGTATCGATTGTTGCACCTTTTTCTTTACCGGTAATAACCTTGATTCCAAACTGCTCCTGATTCATATATTGCCTTACAGCATTCAAGACCTGACTTCCTGATAACGTCGTATTGCTATACGTCTGATACTCTGTATCCGATAATTGGGTGGTAATAGCTGCCATCTTTGTCTGCCCTTGTTTCGCCGCATCTTGTGACGAGATCGTTATAATGACTACGATGGTAATCAACATAATCGTGAGGAATATACCTGCTGCGACACGTATACCGACGCCTGTGTTTTCTTCCATGAAATATTACTCCTCTTTTAAATAGTTTGTAATTGTGTAGATATATCACTTAGCTGTTTAAAGGACATATAGAGGAACGGAAATACCAGATAAAGTGCGATAAGCAACGCTCCTGGCGTCCATCCAAATAGCTTGCCATAGGAAGTTTTTTTGCGAATCAGGCGCTCCAGCCGTTCTTTTTTCTGTTCGGCATAATACTCCTGTTCCATCTCCAGATCATCAAACGCTTCGCGTAAAGATAGCTTTTCTACAGCCTGCATCAAACGTTTCACAATTCTGCCAAAGGAATCAAAAGGAGCATCCGACTTCAGCATCTTCAATGCCTCTTCCGCACCACTGTCATAGTTCAGCAGACATTTCTGCAGGGCAGGACGGAAAATGATGCTGTACCGCTCCATCCATTCCAGTACGGTTTCAACCGATATCCGTTCGAACTCGCATAATATGGATATCAGCACATGGAACTGATCTACCTCATTTTGCATTTCCAATGCTCGTAACCGGCGCTGAAATTGCAGCATCCATATCGTAATGTAGTAGCCAGCCACCCCAAAACCTATTGCAATTAGAAGCTCCCACCATTTGAGATATTCGTTATTCACAACGGTGATTTTGCCTATAATCCGGTTGACCGTATTATTCATCGCCACTTCCGTTAATGGCTCGTTGGCATGAGACTCCACAGATTGAACAATCTGTTCTCTGGTCAGATTTTTATTGCTCTGGAGGTCCTCTATAATTCGATTGTCCATCGCAGTCATTTGATTGGCCCGCTCCAGCTCATCCGCATTCATATACCCCAGAATGTTCGTTTCTTCGGTTGTTGGTTTGCTAAATATATGGTGAACACTGTTGTAATGCAGAAATACAGAGATCAAGAGCACACCTACGAATGCAGACACCGAGATCACTACGCGATGGATGTATAACCATTCCAACGTTAGATGGGAATTTGCTTCTTTAAGCAGCATATTGGTTCGATGATGTTTTCTCGTATTCGGTGGCGGAACCAATCGATCCACAATCCACTTCACCCAAGACCACGAGTATGCTTTCTTTTCCCATTCCTTCCTCGGACCTTTGGGTACATATTTGGCCTCATCATTTTCGGATAGCTTACGGATCAGCAAGTAACAAATGACGGCTGCCGCATAGATAAACATACGAATGAGAAATCCTATTCTGCTATCGTAGAACTCCGTTGTTATTGGAAAATAATTTTCTGCCCAGCGTTGCAACGGAAATGACAGCAAGATTGGAATCAAGGCAAGCAAGGTGAGACCACCTAACTTGTAACGCAGTTTCTGCCTTCTCATCAGATCATATCTGATCTCCTGTACAAATTTATTAATGGCGTTCAGATACATGGAGCCCTTCTGTACATTGCGATCTCCATATTCCATGATCAGGTGTGAGACCCCTGAGAACACCTTTAAATATCGGTTAGGAGCAACGGCATAGTATTTTTCCAGTTCCCGAGCAGGATCCTTTGAAGTCAGCACCTCGTGAATTCGCTCGGTCTGAAGCTTGATATCATGTGGCGATGATTGAGCTGCCTGATACAGGGCCTCGTCCACCATTCGAACTTCCTGGTAATGGTGCCGATCATCCTCCAGTACATTGGAAAAATGCTTTAACAAGCGATCCTCAACACGATTCACGAAAATATCAATGAACAGTTCATTAATCACAATTGCAGCCAGCGCACCGAAAAACAAAGCCATCCAGCTTTTACTAAAAATCGCCAGGACGATAAGTCCTCCCAATATCGAGCCTAAGGTCAAGTACGTAATTCGCATGGTTTCTTTCCGCAACGAGTATTCGTCGTATGTATTGATCGCGGTCAGGCGCTTGCGAATCTTCAAAATTTGTGATTTGATGATCGGTACTTTGATCAGCTGATGATATGATTTCTGATAAAACACCAGCAGCTGCCGTGGTGTTTTCCCGGTTACACTTTTGGAAGACGGCCACACGTTTCCACGATTTTTTTTCCGTTTGCGGTCTTTGAGTATCAGATAAAGCAGTATCCCACCCGAGATGAGAAGTGCGCCGCCAGAGATAGCAAAGATCCATATCCACTTATTCATTGAGTCTGCCCCCAATGCTTGTTCAGAAATTGACTAAAGTTTGCGCGATCCTCCTCATTCATATGGAACAGCATCTTTTCAATTTTCTCTGGTGAGATTGGAGACACAGCGACATATTCACCGTTTTGATATTCAATGATATTACGGGCTGTCCATACTCTACCGCTATTTCTTCGATATACTTCTCTTTGCAGGTTCACGAGTGCATCCAGCTTGCTTTCAATAGAATCTCCCTTGGACAATACTTCATCATGCTCCAGGGTATCCGATTCGAATCGAACAGGAGTAATCTCTGTAATGCGCTCAATGTAACGTTTACCGTTCATTTCCTTGCGCATGTGAACATCCCATTGCACGGCATTAGCAACCTGTTCTTCTGCAATGCGCTCGTTTTGGAATACACCGGTTTTAAGCAGTGAGTTACGTAAAGACCATACCAATTCACGAGCAGAAGTCGCGTGATGGGTGAAAATCGTGAACAGACTCGCTACCTGCGACATCTGAATCATCCAGGCAGCAACGGGATCCGTAGCGACCTCTCCCAGAATGTTGACAGAACCATCTGTTTTCTTCTGTAAGTCCAGTCCCGCTTGTCCCGTAATGTTCTCTGTCTCTCGTAAAGCCAGCGAGTTACGCTGCGGGTACAGCCTTCTTAAATGGAGCTCAAAGGTCATCTCTTGAATCCTCAAAGTTAACGTAGCATATATGTATTTCACAGAAGCCATGACCAAAGATGTCTTACCAGAGCCTTGTGGCCCGGTAAATGCAGTAACCTGCGCACCTTTCATCAAATACTTAATCATATCTCTTGCTAATTCTGCATTTGCTGTATCCTTGGAGGAGATCAGATGGTCCAGCTTCATATTGGGAAGATCAAACTTTCTGACAAAAAACGCCCAGCTTTCTGCGAACGGAGGTCTGACAACAACCACCCGTGACCCGTCCTTCATCTCATTGACCTTGAATCCATTTGTCTCGGTTAATTGGCCTGGGTTGTCATATTTATAAATGTTCTGACAGACCCTCTTCAATTCCAAATCCGTATCAAAGCTCAGAAACGATAGATGAATCGACTTGCCTCGGAAAAAGATCCACACGCTCTGATATCCCGGGTATATATTTTGCTTCATACCTTGCAGTAATGACATCTCATCTTCCACAATCTGCATATGTGTGGGAACTCCGGATACGCCGCCTGATACACCATCAATCGACATATCACGTATCTCATCAATAACGCCAAACCCTTTATAGTGCTGGTAAACTCGCTGTACAACGATAGCCAGCTTATCATCAAACTCCAAACCACCACGGGCTTCCTTCACATAAATGGAGTCAATCTCTTCACCCGTAATTACATATGAATCTACGGTTCCATCCTCAATGACTTTCTTCGGCTGATCCAGTTGATATTTGTCAATAAGTTTGGACAATGCCTGAAAACCATGCTTCTTTTTAAACAAATGCAGCAAAATATCAAATTTATCCTGCTGTGTCAATTCATCCTCATCTTCAAAAGGGATTAATTGATTAATGTTTTCCTCGTTAAATCCATAATTTCGCTCAAGCAAATCAGAAATAAACTGCTTCAGATATATTTTTTCTTGTATGTCACCAGAAGTAGCATTTTTCATAGCACTTCTTAACTCGGCAACTACCCCTTGACGGCGATTGTATTCCTCGCTGGTCATTCCCATATCCAGCAGATTACTGTTCACATACTCATTAATCATCGTTTTGACATACTCAAGCAGATAATCAAATTGGAATCGTTCTTCATTGTCATGCTTTTTATTGGATGTTATTTGACCAGGCTTTCGGTTGAGCTTTACGAATAAATAACCAATCAATGTCGCCACAATGAGAACAATGACGAGGAAATTAATGGTGAATGCTAAGCCCATCTTTAACTCCCTCTTTCAATTCGCTTCAGTTTGGTGTTAATCCCAATCTCATGCAAAATAGTTTTTGCTGCACGTCCAACTTCCTGTATAAAATAATAATTCTCGTTGGTGCTGTTAATATATCGATTCCTTGCAAAGAAACCTTTAATATCCCCATCATTCATATGATCTTTAAAGCTTGTGTTGTATGGAATCGTCAAAATCGGAAGCTTATACTTATATTTGTTCGTAATATTTTTGATTTTGTACTTGGATAATGGGTCATACTGCGTCATCAGGAGGAGATGCGGTTTTTGCCGCAAAGCATCTGGCCAGTGATTTTTTTGTGCATCAAAATATTTTTCAAGCACACTCACATTTTGATTAACACAAACGATCACTAAATCCGATTCCTCAATCAAACTATTGGAAACCTCATTCTCGTTCCCGCTCCTTGCATCAAGAAGGGAAATGCCATAATACTCCGCTGCCATGCGAAAAATCATGTTAACCGCATCGATTGAACTTTGTTGCGGTCGATTAAGACGATCACTTCCCCAGAGCAAATCCAAACGATTCCGCTCTACCATCAAAGTATAGTTTTTAACACTATCACGTTCGAGCTTACTGCTTTTGGCTACTCGTTCCAGTGAATCAAGCCCAAGCCCACCAATGGCAAAAAATTGCCGATTATATTGATTAATCGTTTTGTTAAAGAAACGTTCCATATCACCATCTGTCCGCTGCGGCTGCGATACCAGAGTTCTTACGTCATATTCAAAACCGATATATGCAGCAAGAGCAGCAGTTGCACTGGTTACACCCAAGCCGTGCTGCATGCCCCAAAATGCAATTTTCCCCATGCTAATTACTCCTTTCGGCCCGCTTCCATAATGCATTAACCTTAGACATTTCCTGTCCTGAGATGAACTCTATTACTTGTTTAATGACAAATTTATAAGGACTAGACATGCGTTTGACCATTACGGTGCTTTTATATTGATTGATGATTTTTAATGTTTGGTCCCGTTCATCCGGGTAATAGATCAGGCTTTCCTTCCACAATAACGGCAGGTCATCCAGCAAACTGTTCAGATATGTTTCATCCAGATGATTACTCACCTCATAGATAACTTTGGTTACAGGTAATTTAACGGAAGACAACTTTTCTCCTTGAAAATAAGCCCGAATAAGTTTTACATTTTTCTGTATTACCGGATTCTCGTATGACGTTACAACGTAGACGTAATCCACCTCCGGCCAGCTCTCCAATGCCTGCTCGTCATTACAATCAATTAATACAAAGTCATACTGTGAATCTCCCAGATTTTTCTTCAGGCTCTCGTAAGAGTGAATATCCTCCAGCACATCAAATTGATCATGTGTATGCAAGTTGAGAGTCTCGTCCATTTTGGGAAATACATATTCGTAGTCCCTATGCCGGGTAGCATCCACAAGCAAGACTTTGTGATCTAGAGATAACAATTTTCCAAGGTACATCATAAAATCTGTTTTATCATAGTGTCCGATCACAAGTATTTGTTTCATGTTGGTATCTCCTCGTTTACTGTCCGGGTTCTCTTGTATTGCCATCTTTAAAAATGCCTGGGTCTGAAGTGGTATTTGCTGCACCATCATTGCCTTGCTGACTCAATCCTGAGGATCCATTATCCATCAATGAATTATCCTGCTGGGCATTCGGTGTTTTTCCTTGTCCCTCTGTCTCAGTGATGTATTCTCCGCTATTCAATTCAGTGGTATTACGCCCGCTAATATACTTCTGACGATCTTCATCACTCATGGACCTTAAATCCTGTTCGAGCTTGGCACGTACTTGCCGTTCAAGTGCAGATGTCGCTATCCCTACAATATTTGGATTGGATTCAATGAGATCCAATACTTTGGAATTGGATGGATAGTTCGGTATTGCAGCCTCTTGCATGTAAGGATCAACATAACTTAGCGCATATATTGATGCATCGTTGATGTATGCATCCACAATCGCACTGGACATCGTCAAAATTTCCTTCTCGCTCAGCTTGTACCATATCGTTCCATTGTTTAAATCTTCGACTTTTTTCTTCGAAAGCACTATGTAATCCTGACCGGTCGCAAAACGGATCCGTACATCTACAAACTCATCTTTCTTCAATTTCAATGGAAGTCTTACAAGGCTAAATTCCTGATTCCTAAGGTCTTTTGGTGTTATTCCATCCTCAAACAACATTGTGCTCGTAATAATAGAATTTTTTTGCATATCTATTTTTATTCTTTTGCCTACAATATCAGCTTGCTCGGCTGTATTCTGCGGAACAGTACTAACAGGTACAACAAGTGATGTGACATCATTTTCTGTTATAAGATCACCCGCCTTATGGTTATCATTTAAGACAGTCACTCTCATCTTGTCCTCGTTTAATTTCTTCTGGGCATCCTGAAGCTGCTGTTCAAGCTGTACTGTTCGTTCTAAGTACCTTCCTTGAATATATTCAATGATGAAATATCCTGCGACAACACATATAAAAAGAACTACTGCACCTCCAATGGAAGCGGACAGAAGCAGCTGTTTCTGTCTAAATCGAATCTTTGACATAATGAACCCCTCTCAATCTAACATCATTAAATCCAATTATATTTTTATAGCTAAAAGAATAATTAGCACAACAATTATCAAAATACATAAGCCGAGAATTCCATATAACATGGATTTGGAGGATATCTTTTTGCTATCACCCATATAACTTTTCATGAGTTTATTCAATACCGACTCCGTGTCACTTTGGTGCTTATAAGGGTCTGCATGAGGCGGAATACGATAGACCAGATTGCCTGGAAGCTCTTTACGTATATCCTGAATGCTCAGATTTTCAACGAACGGTATACAATAAACCCAATTCGACTGATCCATTTTTTTATGTATATCTCTGAATCTTCGGATCTTCCCTTGACGCCAGTCACTGCCAGCACCCACTACAATATTTACACTCGCCCGATAAAACTCTTTACTCCAGTCGCTTTCTTCAAAACCTCCGATATCTAGAATTAGATAGTCATGACCTGCTGTAACTAAGTGATTTATGTCCAGCTTGCTATTGTTTTTGTAGTACTCCACACCTTCAATTGTGAAATGCAGGTTGTTGCTTTTAAAGTCCGGTGTTCCTTCATAAGCATTCTCAATGGCTGTAAAGTCACTTGATGCGTTTGCTTCTACCAAACCTACAGAATAGCCTTTCCGCTTCAAATAATTAGCTATCAGTATACTCTGATGAGTTGATCCCACTTTGGACTCCACACCCATAACCGCTACGAGAATAGTCCCGATAATGCGATCCTTAAGAATGATTCTTTCTTGAATCGGTACATCTGGCAGCTCAAGATCCATTACATCAGAAGAGTCGAAGCCCCCCGATGAGGTTAACTTAGCAGTATAACGATAGATTCGCTCCTTCACATTCTCCATTTCAGAATCTGTCGATTCCCAGTCATCCTGGGATTGAGATGCAGCGTTCATCCCCCCTTGATTCCGCTCAGGCAATAAATTACGTAGAGCCGGAATAATGGATTTGGGCTTCGTACCTGGTGAGGTCGTCACCACGTTTATTCCCATGTCGGCCAATTCATGAACGACTCCATCATCTTCATAACGATCAAGAGCTATAGCAATGATTTTCGTATTAGGGCGTATTACTCGATACTGACTAATTCCCCGCAGGAAGGTTTGAGCATCTGTACAATCGATATCTGTAATAAATGCATTAATGTTGATCCTCGCAACAGCTTCACAAAATTCAACAAACTGTCCGCCTTCAAAGCGTCCCGTTTTCTCAAAGCTAACATCCGTATTCCCTATAGCCTCATGTACCAGTGCAGAAGCTTTACTGGAGATGATTACTGCGTTCACTGTGTTCTGCCCCCATTAGTCTGCTAATATTTTACTTTGATCCAGATCAAAAATTTTGTTTACTCCATTTTGCTTGGTTCGAATAGCCCCTTCTCTTGCCTCAGAGATCAATTCATCCAGAGCAACACCAGATTTGGTATCCATGTATCCGATAAGGACTGTACTTGAAGCCTCCACATCAATCTTCATTCTTAGGGAGTTAACCAGTTCAGACAGCGATATGTTTGCACTTGTTATTAAAGCAGTCATAGCATTGTTTTGATAACGCCCGGCAAATCCCAATCCATCTAATGCTCTCCCTACGGCTCTACCTGCTCTTCTCAGTGACTCTTCCTCGGAAATGTGAGCTGAAAAATTTTGAATTTCTATGTATAGCACACCTGTCGTTTTACCACTTGATAAAGCTTGATTAGCCTGATGTACAAAGTGCTTTTGTGTAAAAAGTCCAGTAAGTTCATCTCGGGTTGATGTATATGTAGCTGCCTGCATAACGCCAATAATTTTCTCAAATATCATCAAAAAGACTGTAAAGCTAGCAAACGCACTAAAGATCATGCCTAACTCGGACAACAATTCATACCCGGTAAATGCTCCTGCCAGGTGAAGCAAATATTGTATAGAGAATAGAATCGTAAGCATAAAGTATTTAGGGTTAACACCAACTTCTGGAAAAATCCTGATTAGCGTGAAGAGGGTAACCCCGACAACTGCCAGAAACAACAGAAATGAGCTCATCTGTACGGGTAAAAACAAAGACATCGCTGCTGTAAGCAAAGACACGGCGGTTCCGCCTAAGTGAACATAAAGTTTGTCCGTGCTCTTGTAATAAAGACGAAACAGAGCAATTTGAGTGATCACTATTGATGCTGCGTATAGAGACATAAAAAACATATTAACCACAAAGAGCTTAGCAGACATTAGTGACATTCCGATGTTGGAGAACAGCATCAAGGAAAAGGCAACCAAAAATTTAAGATACGTTGGATTTCTCCACTTCCTGTACATGAACAGTCCAACGATAAATAAAACGCAGTTAACAGAGAGTAAAAAACCAGAAATAAACCTTTCAAGGTCAATCATACCTGTATCACAACCTACTTTCTTGAAAATATGAAACATTTCAGGAAATATAATTTTCCAATTTTAATTTCATTTTTCCCAGTTGAAATATATTATATTTTTATGAATATGTGGTTCATTATACCTACATTTTGGATAAATAAGTAACTCCAAATAAGATCATAGCTTCATTTTGGCAATTTTACAACATTTTTTTGTTATTTATGACCAAAAATGACTAAGTATATAGTCCTTGTGTCACAAATTGGTCCTAGTCTTTTTTTTAATCTCAGATTTATTTTCCTTTTTTATTTCCATCAACTAATTTATATTTGGGAAAAGAAGGGTAATATTTAATAAAATTCAATACAAAAGACTACTGTATAGCGCTATACAATAGTCTTTTGTATTGAATATTTTCTTTATTTCGTAAATTAGTGCTCATCAAATTACTGAATTCAAATAGACTCTTGTTTTAAAAAATCTTGCTTTATTCTATATATCATTTGCGTTCACGTGTAAAATTTGAATAACTAAATTCATCTAACAATTGATATCATGCATAAAAATGAACATCAAACTGTCTCTTCTTTTTCAAAAGAGGTCATCCGTGCCTTACCTATTTCCCCCTACTTGTTTTATAAGCTAAATAAAAAAACGCAACTTCGTCACTTTACAAAATCAGATCATTTATTTGTTATATATGGTCTTATTTGATTAAATTCTACCTGCTCATTATTAATAAACTTTCACAGATCCCCTTGTATACTTCCCTCTTACTCTGCATCCAATTTGCGTCCAAGCGTAATACCCAAATCCTCGAAATTCTCGATCGATGATTTTTTCTCATAAAAATGAACAGTTTGCTTCATCATACTTTCTCTGGAATAAAACGCATCATTCGATGGTATTGGAAACGTCACCTTCTCCCCCGTACTTGCTGACTTATAAATGGCTATAATTAATTCCAAGGTATCTCGCCCACTCTCTCCATCAACCAAGATCGGAGCTCCTGTCTCTACAGCATGAAGTACATTCTCAATCTGTCCCGTATGACCTGAGTATATGACTTCAGGCAGTTCGTCAAACTGCCGCTGCAGCTCCTGTTCAAGCTCCCGATTAGGTTCAGGGAATCCATTGCTGCGCGAGGTCGATGCGACCACTTTCCAGGGTGCAGACACCCGAGCTTCTTTCCCTTGAAAAATTAACTGCTGCTCCTCTCCGTGATGTACCACGGAACTTGTAATCATGCCGACTGCCCCCTGGCCGAATCGAAGCATGGCCATTGATATATCCTCCACCTCGGCATTATTATGTGCCGTGTTCGCCATCATGGCCCGCACTTCAATCGGCTGCCCCATCATCCAGAGCATGGCATCCATGTGATGCACGGCATGATTAAGCGTACATCCACCGCCCTCCTTTTCCCAGGTCCCACGCCACCACAGATCATAATAGTTATGCCCCCGCCACCAGTAAGAGTCCACCTGAACATGGAGAATCGGACCTATGAGCTTGCTGTCAAGCACTCCTTTAAGCTTCATCATCGGGGTTGTAAACCGGTTCTGTGCAACAACAGACAGCAGTTTGCCGCTCTCTCGCGCAGCTTTCAGCATCTGATCCGCTTCCTCGAGTGATGAAGCCATCGGCTTTTCAACCAATACATGCTTGCCCGCCCGCATGAAATCACAAGCGATGGAAGCATGCGTATATGGTGGTGTGCAGACCGATACAAGATCAATGTTGATGTCGGTGTGCAGCAGCTCTTGAACAGTTGCCACCGCCACTGCCTCCTTGAGCCTGTATTCACTAATTCGCTTTTGTGCTTTTTCCACATACACATCCACCACAGCTACAATCTGGCATCGCTCTGGAAACTTCATATACGCTTCAATATGCGCCCCGCTAATTGCACCGGCACCAATAACAGCTACGTTGATCATCAATTCCACTCCTCCCTTAGTTCTTTCACAATACATCAGAATAAAGCGCTTTTATGCGCAGATCCTGTGATAAAATAAAACTATCTTGCGATCAAAGGGAGGTTGCTTTTTTTGTCTCATATCGATCATGAACAATTTCGCTTGATGTGGCGGCGCACAACTAAAACTACTTATCGTGAGGTTTTTCACGCTCATTCCCAATTAGAATTAACCTATATTCATGATGGTTACGGACAGTTGATTACCGAGGGCCATGCCTTTCCACTCGAACCGGGGATGCTCATGATTTTCCGGCCCTTTCAGCTGCACCATGTACAGATGCAAGTATCGAGCAAGCACCCGTTTATTCGCACAGTGCTTATGGTAGAGCTTGATCTGCTGCAGGAATATTGGCCGCACTTCATCACCACACACCATTTCACATATCACATTCTCAATGAGCAGATATCCACTCCCCCGCTATCTCTGAAGCCTGATGTCCCACTTATTCAGCTTTTTGAGCATTTTGGTAAGCAGTATCCAGACTTGTTGCCCTATGAAGCGGCGGAGGATGCCTGTCTTTTCACACTAAATATACTGACGCAACTTCGCTATTTATGGAAAAGTGAAGCCCATTCCCCTCATTCGCACTTCTCAGATCAGACAACAATTCGCTCAGGTTTTATGAATCCCCATGCCGAGGCAGCCATGCAGTGGATTGAGCAGCACTATGCAGAGCCTTTTCGTATAGAGCATATAGCAGCTGAACTTCATCTGTCCGTCTATCACTTATCTCATTTGTTCAAAAAAGAAACGGGCAACAGCATCATGGCATATGCTCAAGCCACACGTATTCGTCACGCCTGCGTACTGCTAAGCCGTTCAATCTTGTCCATTCCCGAGATCGGCCATCGTGTAGGCATATCCAGCACCTCTTATTTTTGTAAAGTATTCCGAAAAGCAACGGGCACCACACCACATCAATATCGTTTGAGAATGAGAGGAAGGGATTAGCCAGAGATTAGCTAGTAGCGAATAGCTAGCAAATTAAGCTTTAGAATCCCCTGATTCCCGAGCTTACCCAAGCTGTCTGTGTACCGTGCATCAGCGCACATCCAGCCCCAGCTTTTCCAAATATACACCCATCCGTTCTGTTAAATGATCCAGATCGGACCTCTGATCCTTGGACAATCGATCCATGTGATAAATTCCGTCCGGGTCTTCCACGATCGCTTTGTACTTATTCATCTGTTCATATACCGATCTGAAGTCAGCATACTGTTCCTTCGTAAACATCTTTTCTGCCTTTGTAAACTGCTCAGTCCAAAATGTTTCTTCGTCCATTAGTCTCGGTGAAACCGGTATAGCCTTAGAAGACTTGCTCTCTAACCCTTCCAGCTTATCAAAGAACGGCTGGAGCTCAGCCACTAATTCTTTATACTTTTCCTGTTCTGCCATACTCCAGCTCTCTGGATTCAACTCCCCTTGAGCGTCTGCATGAGTCAATGCGATCTGTCCAAATTGTTTGAGCAGCCCCATATACAGCTCGAATTCATTTTCCGTAAAATGAGCCTTGGCCGTCTGCAGCTTTGCTTCCAATCGTTCGTAATCTGCTGCTGTCCCACCTAATGAGGTGATTTGATCTTGCGATCCATATATGCTGTCTGCCAAGTATGTATACCCCGCGTAAGCTCCAGTAGGAATTAGAAGCACTGCCGCCAGCAGCATAGTCACCCGCCATGTTCTGCTTCGTTGCACACCAGGCTTTTTCTTCCGAACCTTATTCATTACATTATGTTTGATACGAGCTGAGATCATCCAATTCTTTGTTTCCTCCTGATATGCCGTTCGTAACTGTTCATCCAATTTCATTTGCATTATCCACCTTTCGTGCAATTTCGGAAAGCCGTTGCTGTTTCATTCTCAGCTTGGTGAGTGCAGCATGAATTCGAGATTTCACTGTACCTAGCGGAATATTTAAAATGTCAGCGACTTCTTCTTGGCTAAACTCATTGAAATAGTGTAAAGTAACGACCTGCTGCAGCTTGTAAGGCAAACACTGCACCTGATCCAGTAGGTGACGGTTCGCCAGTCTATGGATAAGGTGAGTTGAAAAGTCAACTTCCCTATCCTTATCGCGATTCATCTGCTCAATTCGCTGCCTGAATTGAAATTGCATCAGTTTTCTGCGTCGATAATTTTTGACCTGTCTCATGCTGACTCCCATTAACCATGGCCAAAAAGCCCGCCCAGTGTCATAGCGCGCCAAGGATCGATACGCGTGGATATAAATCTCTTGTACCAAATCCTCCGCATCCGCCGCATCACGAACCAGAAAACGAACCGTGCGATACACATCCGCTACCGTCTTCTCGTATAACTCTCCGTAAGCCTCATGGTTACCAGCCAAGGTTAGCCTCACCAATCGTATGTACTCGTTCTCCTCACTCATTTTCCATCCCCTTTCTCCTTACACTATATATTGGTTTTAACAGGCGATATCGTTCGATTTAATTTAATAAGTTCACTCTCCATAAAAATAAAACCTATTCCGTACCCTTCAATTGAAGGTGGAATAGGTCGTTTGTCGTCCACTAAAGAAGACTGGAAAGCGCTCAGGGAAAGCCCTCATTTTTTTCCAGTCTTAAGTCAATGGGTGAAGCTAATTATGGATGGATACGGATTGATATTATTTATCAACCCATCCGCTGCCGCATCGCCTCAAACAGCAAAATCGTTGCCGCCATCGCAGCATTGAGCGACTCGGCTTGGCCCTGCATCGGAATCGTAATTGCGTCATCTACAAGCTGTGCTGTAGTGTCAGAGATGCCTTTGCCTTCGTTTCCAATGACAAGCCATACCGGCTGTGTAAAGTCATAGCTATAACACGAATATTCTGCTTGCAGTGAGGTGCTGACCAGCCTCACACCTGAGGACTTTGCTTCAGCCAGCAGCACTCCCAACTCTCCCTCTACAATAGGCAAATGGAACAATGAACCCATTGTCGAACGAATCGTCTTGGGGTTATATACATCCGCACAGCCAGCGCCAAGCACGACTCCTGCCGCTCCGGCGGCATCCGCACTGCGAATAATGGTACCCACGTTGCCGGGATCCTGGACCCCGTCCAATACAACAACAAGACCTGAACGCTCCGCAATCAGGCTCTGCAGCGGCTCTGTGCTTTTCCGCACAATTGCAAATACCGGCTGAGGTGTCATCGTATCCGTACATTTAGCGATAATTGCAGGCGATACACTAACCCACTCTACTCGTTTCAGCGGATTCTCCAAGCCAGCGAGCTCCACCGGCACCCCCTGCTCTCCATCGTACACGATGCACTCCAGATCGGCTCCGGCACGCAGTGCTTCCTGTACGAGATGAATGCCCTCGATTATATATTTATGCTGACGGGTCCGATGCTTTTTCTCCAGCAGCTGGGCCCATTCTTTTACACGTGTATTTTGCGGTGATACAATATCCATCGTTCCATCCTTCCCGAATTCCCATTTCATTTCGGATATGCCAGCTCCAGCTTGGTGAGATGATCCTTGTGCCCTACAATAACCAGCACGTCTCCATCTACTATCCGATCCTCGGCATATGGAGAGATGTTCATCGATCCACCGCTCTTGATCGCCATGACGTTACAGCCAAATCGTGCCCGGATGTTCAGCTCCAGCAGGTTTTTGCCGATCATCTGCTCCGATGCCTTCATCTCCAGAATGCTGTAATCCTCAGACAACTCAATATAATCCAGAATGTTCGGGGATGTCAGGTGATGCGCTACACGCAGCCCCATATCCCGTTCCGGGTAGATCACCTTGTCCGCACCAATCTTCTGCAGCACCTTGCCATGCAGCTCATTCTGAGCTTTCACGATCAGCACAGGTACACCCATGTCCTTCAAAATCAGCGTTGTCAGAATGCTGGCCTGAATATCCTCGCCTATCGCAACAACAACTACATCGAAATTGCGAATGCCCAGCGCGCGCAGCGCTTCTTCATCCGTTGAGTCTGCCGATACCGCATGAGTCACCACATTGGACATTTCCTGCGTCCGCTGCTCGTTTGCATCAATCGCCAGCACGTCAAATCCCATGCCGCTGAGTGCATTGGCCACACTTGAACCGAACCGTCCCATGCCAATTACAGCATATTGTTTCTTTGCCATCAGGGTCTTTAACCTCCCGCTGCATTACGGCATGACGCACCTCTTCCGGTACGATGCCAACGTAAATAATCCTTCGTAGTATACCACAAAGACGGAGAAACTTGAATGCGCTCACCCTCCACAGGGAACAGTAATACAGCAGCCGAATAATACGAGGAGGGAAATGCGATGCCCATTACATTAAGCCTGCGTGAAGCGATTGTTCATAAGGTTCATGACAAAAGTGATGACCAACTGCGAGAGATGATCGAAGGTTCAGTGGACGGACCTGAGGCAGCACTGCCCGGACTAGGCGCCATTTTCGAAATGATCTGGAAGAACACCGAACCTGCCAAGCAGGACGAACTGATTCAGATCGCGCAGGAGCATCTGCACACCATTCCCGTTCAGCCGCTTCGCTAACCGAAGCACTGAAAGACGAAGGGAAACCATCAAACCGTTTGTTCTGTCTGCGAAAAAAACTCTCCCTGATCGGCAGTTTCATACCTGCCTTAAAGGTAAGGGTAAAGCAACAATCCCTCCACCAAACGGCGGAGGGATTGAATTATTTAAGCCTGCGTGCGTGTATAGTCGCATAGTCGCTCAGAACGATCTAATTTTCCCATTAAGGCGCAGTTTCGAGGAACTTTGCTGTCGGATTTTTGTCTATAGCCGTTCTCATCGCATATTCGTTCTCGAACAGAACGACGTAGTTTCCTTTTTTATCCTTAACCAGCGCGGAATTAATCCGGAATTTGCTCGGGTCCAGATTCTCATCTACAATCCAGCGGGCAAACTGATACGGCATCCGCTGCAGCTGCACATCTACCCCGTATTCACCCTTCATCCGGTATTCAAATACCTCGAACTGGAGCTGACCCACTACGCCCAGAATGGTCTCATCAAAGCTCACCGTGTTAAATACCTGGATCGTGCCTTCCTCTGTCAGCTGATCAATCCCTTTTTGATATTGTTTGTGCTTCAACGCATTTTTAACCGTGACTTTGGCAAAAATCTCTGGCGAGAACGTTGGCAGCTCATCAAACACCACTTCACTGCCTTGGCTCAAAGAGTCTCCAATTCGGAAAATCCCCGGATCAAACAGACCGATAATGTCGCCTGCATACGCCTCTTCGACAATATCCCGATCCTGTGCCAGAAACTGCTGCGGCTGAGACAGCTTGATTTCTTTGCCCACACGATTATGCTTCACGCTCATGCCACGCTCGAACTTGCCGGATACAATGCGCAGGAACGCAATTCGGTCACGGTGCGCCGGATTCATATTCGCTTGAATTTTGAATACATATCCGCTGAATTTCTCATTGGTCGGATCAATTTCACCTGCTGTACTGCGACGCGGCTCTGGCTTGGGAGCCAGCTCAAGGAAGTTCTCCAGGAACGTCTGCACACCGAAATTGTTAATCGCACTGCCGAAGAAAATCGGTGTCAGTTCACCACGCTGTACCTTTTCCATATCAAACGGATCACCTGCAACATCCAGAAGCTCAAGCTCCTGACACAGCTGTTCATGCAGGTATTCACCCGCCATCTCACGAATAATCGGATCTTTGTAGCTTTCAACCTTCTGCACTTTAATCGTGGAGTGATCGTCACCCTGGAACAGCTCCACCTGATTTTTCATCCGGTCGTATACACCGCACAGATCGCGTCCTGTTCCGATCGGCCAGTTCATTGGCACAGAGCGGATACCCAGTACGTTCTCCAGCTCCTCCATCAGATCAAACGGGCTTTGTCCTTCACGGTCCAGCTTGTTAATAAACGTAAAGATTGGAATGCCGCGCTTCGCACACACCTGGAACAATTTAATCGTCTGTGCCTCGACACCCTTTGCCACGTCAATCAGCATGACCGCACTGTCGGCAGCCGTCAGCGTACGATACGTATCTTCACTGAAGTCCTGGTGACCTGGTGTATCCAGAATGTTAACCCGATGACCCAGATAGTCAAATTGCATGACGGAAGACGTAACCGAGATCCCCCGCTGTTTCTCAATTTCCATCCAGTCACTTGTCGCGTGTTTGCTGGCTTTCCGAGCCTTTACTGTTCCCGCAAGACGAATCGCGCCCCCAAACAACAGGAGCTTTTCGGTTAAAGTCGTTTTACCCGCATCCGGGTGAGAGATAATGGCAAACGTCCGACGTTTGTCCACTTCCTGTTGCAGAATGTTGTTTGCAGCTTTGCTCATAGCGTCTATCCCTTTCGTCCGTTCATTCACGTTAATCCGGCATATGCCGGTCCATTATTGCAAGTAGCCAAACCTTAGTAAACTTATGCCACAAGGCAAAGCCGGTTGTCTATTCATTCACATGTCGTCCCCATAATTGGAAGTACACGATAAATTCATTTTACACATTTACAATGGAGTTCATCCTTTCAGATTGGGCGCTTCCATTCCTGTTTCGTCACTCGTTCTCAATTCAACTCTCCTATTGTACCATAATCTGTGCCGAAAATAACCGATTACCTTCCCCAACTTCTACACTTTTCTTCGCAAAAAAAAGAACCCTTCTGCCATACCTGGCATCCGGGTCCTCTCATTCCTTGCAGATTATTCGATTTTAGAAAATCAGTGCATCCAGCGCATATTGCCCGCCGCCTGTCAGAGCAAGGGCTACTCCCAGTACGAGAATCGCCAGATTGTACTCGAATCCGTTCTGTGTGGACCAGTAGCCGTTAGCACCATGCACTTTCACAATAGCGATCACCATGGTCAGTGCAATCAGAATGCCGCCTACCGGTGTGAGCAGACCCAGCGCCAGCAGCAAGCCTCCACCAAATTCCGCAAGACCTGCCAGCAGAGCAAGCAGTGTGCCCGGCTTCATGCCGATCGATTCAAACCAGCCGCCAGTCCCTTTAATACCGTAACCCCCGAACCATCCAAACAGCTTTTGTGCCCCATGCGCCATAAACGACAAACCAATCACCAAACGAATTAACAACAACCCTAGATCCAACATCATCTTCTTTTTCCTCCATTCGATAATTACAAAATAGTATTCTTAGATTAAAGATATTATGCCAATTTTTTTCATGATTCTGTCTGCCGCAAACCCCTTCAACTGGTTTACCTTTTATCTCATGAATGCTCCGCTGATTCGGAATATTTTATTTTTGTGTGGCCCGAATGCAGCAGGTCATTTGCGTAACTCTTTAACTCATGTGTTGAGTATAAGTTATATACTTACTTTTTGTCAACTACTTAAATTTAATTATTTTTTTTCCTTCTGATGGAGCTGCCTTTCTGCTCCGTTTTCCCCTTTGAGCTCAACCGAAAAAAAGCCCGGAAATACCGCATCTTTCTTGCGATCTTCCGGGCTTGAATAACCGTTGAACTCTGTTTAATCACATATACATCCTTATCTTCACATGCTCATGACCTTAACCATTTACATGCCAAACGACACTGTCCTCATCCTGCCCGTTTACCGGCCACCAATGGAAACCATCCTGCTCCAGCAGCTTGCCTGTCGCCTCTGGTCCCCACGTGCCTGCCGGATACGTGTGCAGCTCGCCCTGATTCCGCCCCCAGGCAGCTGCAATGCGGTCCACAAAAGACCAGGCTGTCGCCACTTCATCCCAGCGGGTGAAATACGTGGAATCGCCTTCTGCTGCATCGTGCAGCAGGCGCTCATAAGCCTCGGGCGAGTTGATTCCGATCATGCAGCTCTGGCAGAAGTCCAACGCCAAGGGCTGAATCTCGGAATCCGAGCCCGGTTTCTTGGCATTGATTTTGATATAAATGCCTTCCATCGGATTCACCCGAATGACCAGCAGATTCGGCTCCAGCTTATATTTTTTACCGAGATATACGTTATTCGGCATCGATTTGAACTCAACGACAATCTCCGTCGTTTTCACCGGCAGGCGTTTGCCTGTCCGAATATAGAACGGCACTCCTGCCCAGCGGAAGTTGTCTACAAATACACGCGCAGCAAAATACGTTTCTGTATTGGACTCCGGATCAACCTTGTCCTCCTGGCGATACCCCGGAAGCTGTTTTCCACGGTACTCCCCTTCCGTATATTGAGCTCGCACCACATTGTTTCGTACATCTTCATCTGACGTAAACTCCCGCAGGGAACGAAGCACCTTCACCTTCTCATCACGGATATCCTCCGGGAACAAACGGCTTGGCGGCTCCATCGCAATCATCGTCAGCATCTGCAGCATATGGTTCTGCCCCATATCGCGAAGAGCGCCAGAATGGTCATAATAACCGCCACGCTCCTCCACACCCACCGTCTCACCCAGCGTAATCTGCACGTTAGCAATATGTTTGTTGTTCCAAAGCGGCTCAAAGAACGCATTACCGAAGCGAATGACCTCGATGTTCTGCACCATTTCCTTGCCCAGATAATGGTCAATCCGGAAGATTTCCTCTTCCTTGAACACTTCGCGAATCTGCTCGTTCAGCTTCTCCGCTGATGGCAGATCATATCCAAACGGCTTCTCAATCACCAGACGATTCCATCCTTTTCCCTCCAGCATCCCGCCATCTCTCAAGCTGTAGGACACACTGCCGAACAGCTCAGGAGCCAGTGCCAGATAGAACAAGCGGTTGCCTGGTGTTTTGAATTTGGCTTCCAGCTGCTCCGTCTGCTCCCGCAGCTCATGAAACCCGTCTACGTTGTTAATATCCAGTGATTTGTATTCAAAATGCTCGGCAAAAGCATTCCATTCTTCAGGCTCTCCTGCCGGATAACGGCAGAACTCCTGAATGGATTCAAGAAGATCGTCCCGAAACTGCTCCTGTGACCTCGGACGCCGGGCTACGCCAATGACCGCAAAATCCTCGGCAAGCTTGCCCTCACGGTATAAACTATAGATGGCCGGAAACAGCTTCCGGCGGGCCAGATCGCCCGTCGCTCCAAAAATGAAAAACACTGCACCTGGTGTCTGCACTTCATTTTGCATCTGTTTATTATCCATAGGCTCCTCTTTCTTCCGGGAGGACTCTTCTTAGTCTGCTTCCCGAGCTATGTAATAGTGTTCATCTGCTCTGCTTCTGACAGGCATCCGACATCGACCATCCAGTTTCTTCCTGGATGTGATGCCATTTTAGCATATCACCTCGCCGGATGCACTATACTTCATTACCTCCACCATTCAATATTCAATCGTGATGATTGGAAAACCTACCGTAACTCGAGCAGCCTGCTGCCCACTCACTTGATGCACCGCAAGCTGCATATTTAATCGATGTGTACCGCTTTGAATTTCCAGAGGCAAGTCAGCCGCCTGATAGGAAATGCTTGCTGTTGCTTCATCCTCATACCGCTCCACAGCCCTCATCTTCATTGTACGGGAAAGCTTGGCTTCCATCACTGCGAGTTGTCCATCTGTCTTTGGCTTTATATCTATCGCTGTTTCATCCACCATACCCTGCACCGACATATTCCAGCTCGCCTTCATGCCCAGCTTCTCCATCACTTCTGCCATCTGCCCATGCCATGTTAACAATGCATAACGGTCCAGATTCCTTCCTCCAGACAGCTGCACAATAATGTAATAGCCTTCATCGTCCGTATCCACTGCGTTGAGCAGCACCCGGGTGCTTTGGCCTGATATTTCAGCTCCGATTGTACCCTCACTGCGATACACCTGATGTCCGTTTTGCCACATCTGCACTGGTGCCGCGAGTCCGAGCTCCAGGGCCAGCTTCATCGCATGCTCCTGAGCGTTCCCCTTCCCCCCAGCCTGCCACTTGATCACCAAGCGATCCGTACGGTCGATCATCGAATCTGCTGTATGCAGCAATTTCTCCAGAGCCGCTGTTTCGGATAAGGACTTTGCTGCCGTCATATTTTCCGCATATACCTGTGCATGTGTAACACTGATTAAAATAATAATTGCCACTGCAATAATGCCTGTCGTCATCCAACGATTCAACAAGTGAATCCCCCCTGCTTCTTTCTCCCATTCTATGAATCTATCAACCAGCATGCCCTCTTTCAGACGGGTTTATACAGCCGGGGGACTTCCCCCCTTGTCCTTCACTACTAGCCTCTCAATTTTCATGCAAAACAAAAAAAGCTCCTCTGCCACGTAAATGCAGACTGAGCTTCCTGTTATAATCAAGCTTCATGATCATCTTGCTTTTGCATATTCCAACATTCCCGATACGGATGGATCTCTTCCCATTTCACATACTGCGTCTACTCGGCTAAACCATTTTTGTACGCATAGATTGCTGCCTGTGTCCGGTCATCTACTCCAAGCTTGGCAAGCAGGTTGGTTACATGGAACTTCACCGTTTTGATGCCGATAATCAGTTCATCCGCAATATCCTGATTGGACTTGCCTTGAGCGAGCAAGCGCAAAACATCCATCTCCCGATCGGTAAGCTCCTCGTGCAAAGGCGCAGCCGCTTGTGGTTGTCTAAATCGATTCATCATTTTGGATGCTACCTGTGACTCCAGCACAGACTGACCGCGGGCAGCTGCACGAATGGCGTCAGCAACTTCATTGGCTCTGGACGTTTTCAGCAGATAACTGAAAGCTCCGGCTTCAATGACCGGATACATCTTCTCATCATCCAGATAACTGGTCAACACAATAACCTTGCATTCCGGGTTGATCTTGAGCACCTGACGTGTAGCTTCGATACCATCCATGCCTTCCATGACAAGGTCCATCAGCACTACGTCAGGCTTATACTCCTGCGCAAGCCGAATGCCTTCCTCTCCACTTCCTGCTTCACCGATGACCTCGATGCCATCCTCCGTATCAAGCACAGCAGCAAGACCGATACGCACCATCTCATGATCATCCACGAGCAATACTCTGATCGACGATTCCGTCTCCGTTTCGACTTCCGGTTCCATTGACATCTTCTACCTCGCTTTCATCGTTCATCACAGGGATCGTGATCTCAATTCGTGTTCCTTTACCAGGGGCCGTCACAAACTGGATAGCCCCACCAATCTCCGTCACCCGTTCCCGCATATTTGCCAAGCCATATGAAGCCTGCTTCTGCTCATCCAGATCAAAGCCCTGCCCGTCATCCCGAATCAACACACGAACCGCATCCATTCTGCGCTGCAGACGAATTTCCATTTTCTCAGCCTTCGCATGGCGCAGTGTATTCGACATGGCTTCCTGAATGATTCGGAACAGATGATTCTCGATTCCTTTAACCAGGTGGATATCTTCGTCCATCTCCAGCACAATCTCCATCGGCACTTTGGTTTTCAGCTCCATCACAAGATCACGCAGACCCTGTTCCAGATGTTTACCCTCCAGATAAACCGGACGCAGATGCAGCAGCAGTGCTCTCATCTCGGACTGGGCAACCGAAGCCATCTCTTCAATCAAAGCGACCTGACGCTGCGCCCTTTCAAAATCCTTCCCCATCTTCCGTCCTACCGCCGTTGCTGTCATCGAGATTGCAAATAACTGCTGTGACACCGCATCATGCAGCTCACGTGCGAGCCGCTGGCGCTCTTCTACAATGGCTGTAATTCTGGCCTGCTCTGCCAGCTGCGCATTGTTGGTGGACAACCTTTGAAGGGAGGATACCTGATCCTCCCACTTCTTGCCGATCCGGCCAAGCTGCTCGCTTAGCCGCCCCACATCATCCTCACCGAGATCGGGTACGGTACGGGATAGAGAGCCCTTTTCCCATTGCAGCAGGGTTTCCGTTAACAATTCAAGCCTGCGTTTGACCCTGTAGCTCTGATAAAATCCAAAAATGGCACCAATGCCAATCAGCAGCAAAAGCAATGCGAGCCCGGATTGAATCAGATGACTCCAGCCTTTAAATGGAGCCAGATATCCATATGTATACAATACATATAAAACAACAGCAAGCACAATGAAAACAAGGAGGACCCCTTCGCGCATACTTCGGGTAACCATGTCAGTATGTTTTCTGTCCTTCAATCGGGATTCCTCCTTTTCTTCATTTATTCTATTTACTACGGATTACGAATGTTTAAGTCGCCAACAATATAAGAAATAACGAATTTCACTTTATGTTCACTGGATTCGTACCCAGGGGTTCTCCATACTAATTTGTTCATCATACCGCTGTCCTGCTCGCCAAGCAGATTGATTCTGCCAAACAGCACTGATGCTTCAATCTCGACGCCATAATCCTCAGGCAGGGTCAATCGTACATTCCCCATAACACCCTGCAGCAGCACAATGGTCTGCTTCTCTTCCGGAATCGAGAGAGACAGATCGGCATTAACTTCGCCAATGGCGTGCCACAGACTCATGCTGCGCAGCCTCCAGGAGGATTGATCCCAGTAATAACGGGCCATGAAATTCTGCTTTTTCCATACATAATCATGAAAATGAATCTTTTTATTTTTTGAATAAAAATACGCTAATGAGGCAAGTACAATCAAAAAAACAATCATCAAGTTATCCAGCAGCAGCAGGGCTGCACCTATGCCTAGATAACGATAACCTTTATGGGTATCCCCTTTGCGAATTTGAAGCATACCCACCGTTAACAGGATTAGTGCAGCAGCGGTCAGCAAATTCATATGCCGATTAAACAGCATCAGCATACCCACTATAATAATAATAATCGCAAGCCACTGGCTTTTTCTGTTCATGCTGCCGCACCTCCTCTGCAAATCATTTTTCTTATTTCGTCGGAAAAGCCATAGCAGGCAATCAAGTCCTGTATGGCTTAACTTTTGTTCTACGATTCGTATAGTACACACGATCTATAGAATATCATATTGTCCATCATGCGAACAGTTATTCTTTAGCAGAATTGCTCGATTCATTTTTGGCGGCATTGCCCATTTTGTTTTTCAAAGCCTGCAATTGCTGATCTACCTTGAATTGCTTTTCCACATCAACCGGATTGGTATACGTAGAACCTGTGTTGCGGTATGGCGCACGTGCTACATCGGCTTCAGCCTCAAGCTGCATGATTTTCTCTTCCATACGATGGAATCCGAGGGATGCACTTCCGCTTTCGATGGAATGTAAACTGTTGATTGAAGACATTTGCTTTTTGGCTTTAGCCATCTGTGCACGGGATACAAGCTCATTGCGTTTGTTACGCATTTTGTAGAACTCGTCTTTCATGTCGTGCAGCTGTTGCAGCAAATCTTTCGCTTGTGCTTCGGATTGAGCATGCAGTTCACGGTATTCCGTAATTTTTTGATCAAAATAGATTTTCTCTTCCAGCAATTTACGAGCTACTTCTTCCTGACCATTAGCCAAGGCAGCTTCCGCTTGCGATTCACGTTGTACGGAAGTACGTTCCGCTTCATCCAGACGTTGTTTCATGCGACGCTCATTCGCCATTTGCTTGGCTACAGTAACCTCAGCCTCATGAATTTCGGCCTCCATGTCACGCAGGTACTGATTCAACATTACAATCGGATCTTCTACCTTATCCAACATATCATTTACAGATGCCTTCGTCATATCCTTAATCCGTTTAAATACTCCCATTTTACTTTTCTCCCTTCTCATAACGAGATAGTTTTTGGCGAAGCTCTTCCACTTCTTTTTTCAGTGCCTTTTTCTCAATATCTTTCATCATGGAGTCCAGTTCACTTTCGTTCTGGCTTCCTGTTCCATACATGTTGTTGTTGTCATAAGAGCGCGAACCTGCTTGCGGTCTGTTGTTATATCCTGGGCCTGGGCCAAAGCCGGGACCTGGTTGATTGTGACTGTTGTGATAAGGGTCTCTTGGTGGCTGCTGGTCGTAACCGCCATAACCTCTGCCTGGACCAGGTCCCGGACCGTAACCATATGGATCATATGGCGGGAACGGCTCTTTCGGTACCACAAGAGCGGCGATGAAGTAAATTAACAACGTTGTGCCTCCGGTGGCGAAAATACTGATAACAAAGATGATCCGCAGCAGTGTGGAATCCATTCCAATATTTTCAGATATGCCACCGATCAGACCAGTCATCATTCGGTCACGCGTTGAGCGGTATAATTTGCTCATGTGCTTTCTCCTTTCGTTTACTTGTAACCTCTGCCGCGATCTGGATTGATAACATACGGATCAGCGTAGTGGGGTTCCTTTGGTACAATCAGTGCAGCAATGAAGTAGATGAATAGTGATGTACCACCCGTTGCGAAGATACTGATGAAGAATATGATCCGTAGCAGCGTGGTACTTAATCCCAGATTTTCAGATATGCCGCCGATCAAACCTGTCAGCATACGATTTCGCGTTGAGCGGTATAATTTATTCACGTGACTACTCCTTTTTATCGTTATTGAGCTTTTGCTTCAAACGCTCCAATTCTTTGTCCAGCATAGAGGATGACATGCCTCCCGATAATCCGGAACCTTCTTGGCTCATGCGCCGGATGTCCCGGAGACTTTGTGCCTCATATTCAAGATCAGAGACCTGATCATCCAACTGGTTAAACATACGAGGTACGTTTTGACCATTGTAATTTCCACGTTGATTCATTCGCTGCTGCAGCTGGATGGTTTGCATCCGGGCGTAATAATATTGGCGTTTACTGTATACATTCTGATACTCTGCCTTCAACTGGTGAATCTGATCATCAAGCTCCTGCAGTGCGGCAGCACTTTGTGTGTACAGCTCATTGTATTGATCCATCTTTTCCTCATGCAGAATCTTCTCCTGCAAAGCCAGCTTGGCGAGATGTTCCTCTCCAGCCTTCAAGGCCATGGATGCTTGTTCTTCCCGTTTGTTCACCATTGCTGCGGCCTGATCAGCCTGCTGTTTCATTTGTCTTGTATGACTTGCATACTGGTGACGAAGCTTCTCAGCTTCTCCAATGTCTTGGCGGGTCGAGACCAGAAATTGATCAATCAATTTAACCGGGTCCTGACTTTGTTCCAGATGTTCGTTCAGAGTAGCTACGGTAATATCCCGCATTCGACGAAATACACTCATTAGGTTCTGTCCTCCTTTTCCTTAGTCGTGGAACTTTAGTAACGGCGATATTTGTTACGATTGTTACCCAGCATCGAGATTCCCCAGACGATTAATGCAATGGCGATAATCGGTCCGATGAGCCAGGAGAGTTTCCCCACCAGCGAGAGAATACCGATGACAAGCACGATCCAGCCGAAGACTGCGTTACCTTGCTTGACTCCGTAATATCCCAGTGCAATCATCAGGATCGGAATCAGATAACCCATCAGGTGTCCAAGCAGCGGGGTCAATTTTCCGAATAAAAGCAATGCTCCCAGCACGATTAACACGATTGCCCAGCCATTTCCTTTGTTCATTCTCATAATTGTTCTTCACCACCCTTTCCGTTTTGCTAATGTTTGTTTTAAGATTTGTTCATTCAGCTCATTTGCTTTGTTGTTTGTTTCCGTGTTTCTTGTTCAACCTTATGTCTTTATTCTAGGGGATTCTGTTATTTTTCAAAACAGACCGTGGACGGTTTTTGATCCTAGACTCAGGTCGGGGTTCCTCTTGGACCTTGGACTGTCCTTTTTAAATTACTTTTTTATCCAAATAAACAAAATTTAAGTTGTTCTAATTGAAAGCGTTTACTAAAATAAAGATAAACCTACTATTTACGCCAAGGAGTGGACCTGTGCGAAAATTAAGTTATCTTCATAAAATGATTATTTTCGGCCTGCTGTTAAGCACCGTACCCATTCTTTTGACGGGAATTTCCGCTATCGTGTACTCTTCCAGCCAGACTGAGCTGCACCGCACAGAAGCAAACGAGCAGTTGCTTGAACAAATACAATCCAATGTAGAACACAAGCTGGCTACAGTCAGCTATATGCTGGATCAGGCTGTCCGATCTCCAATCACACGCCGTTTCCTTACTGATCCTGCTTTGCAGCAACGAAGAAACCCTTTACAGGCAATCGAGCTGCAAACCGAGTTTCAGCATATGAGGTCCTGGGAGCCGATGCTGGACATTATGCTGGTTAATCAGTCCCAGAACTGGCTTATTGATCATGCCGGCTTGTATGCGAATACTCGCTTTCCATTATCTCTGCCGATGAAAGACCTCATTACAAATACGTTAACCTCGGGATGGCAGCTTGCACCATCATCTATTTTCAGTCATGAGAACAGCAGCGATAATACCCCTTCCGGGACAAGCTGTATCTATCATATTGCTCTTGCCAGAACAGTTCCTGATGTCGCTCACTCATCCAATGCAGCTCTAGTGGCTGGAATTCCAGCTTGTTACATGCAAAACCCACTGGGTCAATCTGTTGCAAGTGAGTCATCTGCCTCCGGTCTCATCATTATTAATCGGGATCAGCGGATCATTGCTCACCCGAATGCCGCGTATATCGGACAACCTTTATCCGCTTTGGGACTGAAGGATGGAAATAAAGGCACATCGATTGAAACCTTGGTACCTGTGACTTATTCGGATGCTTTTGCGAAACGTGAAGTGCGTTTTGCCGATACGGACTATTCATTGATTTATACTCCCTCAACGTTAAAGGGATGGACGTATATTCTCATCTCTCCCGAGAACACGTCAACCAAGGATTATATCCAAATCGGTTTTCACACGCTTTATATCAGCCTAGCTATGCTTTTACTTTCGCTGCTGCTCGCTTGGGTTGGCTCCAGGCACATGCTCGTTCCGATCAAACGTATTCTTGCTCTATTGGGTGATCACATGAGCGTTAAGGGGAGCGGGCATACCGTCTCGCTGAACCAGAATGTAGTGAGTCAGCCTGATGAGCTTGAACAGATTCGGCTGGGTGTCACCCGTTTATCCGATGCACGTTCCCAGTTGGAATCCACATTAAATCAGTATCAGGGCCAAATACGCACATATTATATGCTTCAATGGTTTCAAGGCCGGACTTGCCCTAATACCATGCATGAGACATTACGCGAACAGGGCTATGTTACACAGCTTTCAACATGGCAACACATTGCCGTTATTGCACTGCAGCCCGAACTGTTGAATCATGAAAGATATACGATGGAGGATCGTTCCCTGCTTTTATTCGCGCTTCAGAACATTTTGGAGGAAAGCATTAGACCAGATCAACAGCTGCTCCCCATTGTTTTGGAGCAAAACGTTGTAACGGTGGTGGGCACAAACGAGGAAGATAAGACGTTGTTCTCAAAACAGCTTTTGCTACGAACAGAGCAGCTGCAGCTGCAGATCCATGAGGTGCTTGACTTGAAGGTGAGTATCGGCTTGAGCCAGCCACATCTTTTCATGGATCATATTCCGCAAGCCTATAATGAAGCCATGGATGCCTTGAAACATCGAATGCGGCTTGGCGCTGGCATTATTGTTCAATATGGGCAATTTGATCTGGTTTCTACAGCATGGGCTATGACTTACCCTGAGGCGCTGGAGTATTCCCTGCTTCAGTCTATTCAACAAGCAGACGAGACTATAGCTGCTGCGCAATTGACTGAAATGATGCAGACGGTATTTTCGCTTGAATGCACCCCGGAAGAGTATCAGGCTGCTCTAATGAGGCTGTTGACACGAGTCCTGCAAGTGGCTCAAGAATCGGGAGTAAGGCTCTCACAGATCAGTGCAGGCTCTCGTTCCCTTTTTCAGGAGCTGCATAACTTACAGTACGCCGCAGAGATCGAGCAATGGTTCTATCGAGAGGTGATTCTGCCCGTTATTAATATTTTCAGAGAAAGACAGTATGCACAATATCAGAACATTTCCGAAAAGATGATTGCCATGATCCAGCAAGATTATGATAAAGATTTAACCCTCGAGGAATGTGCTGAACGTCTCCATTACAACGCCAATTATCTAAGCAGTGTTTTTCGTAAAGAAACCGGTGCCTCCTTTAGCGAGTACCTGACCAGATATCGGTTAAATATCGCCAAAAGATGGCTGGATGAGAGTGAATGGACGGTAAAAGAAATCGCAGAGCGGCTCCGGTACACGAATCCACAGAACTTCATCCGTTCCTTTCGCAAGTGGGAGGGTATGACTCCCGGAAGATACCGGGAGCGCAAACAGCATCCAGAACGGGCCGTTAAAGGTTTACAGTGATCCAATATAGAGTGACTAGTACACAGAGAAAAGGAAAAGATCTCATCAGAGCCAATATTACCGACAGCCTGCTGTTCATTCTCTGTAGACCACACCGCTTTTTCATCCAGGTCTACACGTTCTATCTTTTGACAGCAGGCACGGTTTTCATATGTGCTTGTTCCAGATGAATAAGCATTTTACCAAACCTTGCTCCACGTGAGAACGGGACTACACCTGCTTGATATGTTTCACGAATATATTTCTCAGCTTTACTTACAGCTGCTGCATCAAATGGCATATCATAAGTGTGCAGCCATTCTGGCAGCTTTTCAATTAATTCTTCCACTGTAATCTCAAAATCATTTATTTCTCTCGTAACAATCATTGTATATGAATAACCTTTAAGGTAAAGCAGCTGCTGGAGGTATGCCATATCTCCTGCCTTATAAGGAACCTCCATGCCAAGCACCGTTCTTAGCTCATCCATAAGCGTATGCTCCTTGGTACCCGCCATCATGCTGACATACACATATTTCCGGGCACAGCTTATGGCTTGCTCAATCGTTTCCCAATCCGACATTGCCGGGCACATCGATGCAAAGACGATATCGTATTGTTTCTCCCAGCCTTTGTCCTGAATAGATATCTCTTCGAATCGCTCCGATACGATCGTAATGTTATTTTGCAGCTCAGCAGGGATCGTTTCCTTCATTAACGAGACAAGCAAGGCAGAAGGCTCAACTGCAGTGACTACAGCACCCTTTTCTGCAAATGGAATCGTGAAAATACCAGAGGCCGCACCTACGTCAAGGACCGAGGCTCCTTCAAACGCCACCCCCTGATTTTCAATCCATCCCATAATGCGTGCTGCACGTTTCTGACCTTCGTCGGTGAACGATTGGGCGTGATAATTACGAGCCCAACGCTCAAAAGATTCCTCTGTATCAAAGGGCGCACTTTTTTTCTGATACCTTGAACTTCTGGGACGTGTCTTCCAGGCTTCTTCCCACACACCGAGGTCAAACAAAATCTCTGTATTTGCTGTTAATGGCTGAATCTTCAGCTTCTACACGTCCTTTCAATTTAAAGACTTAATATATCTACAATATACTGGATGGCATGGAACGTCAACTTTTATGATTCGGTTGATGTTTTATGTATTTTAGAAAAAACAAAAAGAGTCTCTCAGATATAATCTTGAGAAACTCTTTATCAATACCGGCGAGAGGACTCGAACCTCCACGGTTTCCCACTCGATTTTGAGTCGAGCGCGTCTGCCATTCCGCCACGCCGGCTTATTTAACTGTAGCATATCCGGTAAATATGCTGGAGGCGCCACCCAGATTCGAACTGGGGATAAAGCTTTTGCAGAGCTGTGCCTTACCACTTGGCTATGGCGCCTTATTATGGAGCGGACGACGGGAATCGAACCCGCGACCCTCGCCTTGGCAAGGCGATGCTCTACCGCTGAGCCACGTCCGCATAATGGCTGGGGATATAGGATTTGAACCTATGCATGACGGAGTCAAAGTCCGTTGCCTTACCGCTTGGCTAATCCCCATTAGATAACAAAGGGGCGATCGAGGGGAATTGAACCCCCGAATGCCGGATCCACAAACCGGTGCGTTAACCACTTCGCCACGATCGCCATATAAAATACATTCATTAAGATTTAATTGGCAGGGGCAGCAGGAATTGAACCCACACCAACGGTTTTGGAGACCGTTGTTCTACCTTTAAACTATGCCCCTATAAAACTGGTGGAGGATGATGGATTCGAACCACCGAACCCGTAAGGGAGCAGATTTACAGTCTGATGCGTTTGGCCACTTCGCTAATCCTCCAGGATTAAATGGTGCCGGCGAGAGGACTTGAACCCCCAACCTACTGATTACAAGTCAGTTGCTCTACCAGTTGAGCTACACCGGCATATTAAATTTTCTGTAAAGGTGGCTCGGGACGGAATCGAACCGCCGACACGAGGATTTTCAGTCCTCTGCTCTACCGACTGAGCTACCGAGCCGTAATAAAGTTTAAGCTAGAGTCGCTACACTTTATCCAGGGCATCAGTGCCATACAGCAGATGTAGTGAACAACTTCCCTCATGTAAAGCTTAAATGGCGGAACCGACGGGATTCGAACCCGCGATCTCCTGCGTGACAGGCAGGCATGTTAGGCCAACTACACCACGGTTCCATATCACTTTCAATTAAGAAAGCTACTATTGCGGGGGCAGGATTTGAACCTGCGGCCTTCGGGTTATGAGCCCGACGAGCTACCGGGCTGCTCCACCCCGCGTCGTTATAAAAAGTATATGGTGGAGGCTGAGGGGATCGAACCCCCGACCCTCTGCTTGTAAGGCAGATGCTCTCCCAGCTGAGCTAAGCCTCCGAATCAACACATTTAAGATCTTACCACATATTAGATGTCTAAGTCAACATCTTTTTATTGCTATGACCCGTAGGGGATACTCTCACTTCGTTCGAGACTGCGAAGCAGTTCCTAACGATGCTCATCCTCCGACGAACCTTTGGGATTCTCATCCCTTCTTAAAGCAATAGGTATTGCTATGACCCGTAGGGGATTCGAACCCCTGTTACCTCCGTGAAAGGGAGGTGTCTTAACCCCTTGACCAACGGGCCTTGCTAAAAGAATTATGGCGGAGAGAGAGGGATTCGAACCCTCGAGACGCTTGTGACGCCTACACGATTTCCAATCGTGCTCCTTCGGCCAGCTCGGACACCTCTCCATGGCTCCCCGAACAGGACTCGAACCTGTGACAACTCGATTAACAGTCGAGTGCTCTACCAACTGAGCTATCAGGGAATATGCATTCAGAGTGTTGTTCTCTGAAAACTAGATTCGAAACGAAACTGACGCTCATTAGACTTGCTATTGGATAAGCCCTCGACCGATTAGTACTGGTCAGCTCCATGCATTGCTGCACTTCCACCCCCAGCCTATCTACCTCGTCGTCTTCAAGGGGTCTT